>NZ_NYVD01000016.1 GCF_002684405.1 Parvibaculum sp.
GCCGGGCCATGACGATGGTAATGAATAGCTGGACAAGAACGGCCCAAAAGAAAAAAGGGCGCCGTCCGTACACGGCGCCCTTTCCAATTCCTGTGGGGGGCTTGTTCGGTCAGATCACGCCAAAGGTGATCATGCCGACATAGATCAGTGCGAGCCCGGTGGCGAGATAGCCGATCTTTACTCCCAGAACATCGAGCATTATTGGCCTCCGCTTCAGGGTCAGGAAGAAGATTGGAACGGTGAAAGGCCGTGTCGCGCAAGAAAAATCGTGGCTGCGCTGCAGCATGGAAATTCGGTTCTTTGAACAACGCCCTGCAAGCGTTTGAATTTGCCTCGAAAATCGATTGTGGATGAAACTTTGTCAGCCGAAACCGCCACCGCCCGGCGTGCGGATTATGATGCTTTCCCCGGGCTTCAAATCCATCTGGTCGGCACCGGCGCGTGACTCGAGTTTACCGTCGCGCCGGCGAACGAAATTTTCGCCGCAGGCCGCCTCGCCGCCGCCTTCCAGCCCGAAGGGATGCACGATGCGGCGCGTGGAGAGAATCGACACGCTCATTTTCTCGAGGAACTCGATCTCGCGCACCGCGCCGTCGCCGCCATGATGGCGGCCATCGCCGCCCGATCCTTTCCGTATACTGAATTCCTTCAGCAAGACGGGGAAGCGCCATTCCAGCACTTCCGGGTCGGTGAGGCGGGAATTGGTCATATGGGTGTGCACGGCATCCGCCCCGTCGAAATCGGGGCCTGCGCCCGCGCCGCCGCAGATCGTTTCATAATACTGGTAGCGCTCATTGCCGAAGGTCAGGTTGTTCATCGTGCCTTGCGCGGCGGCCATGGCGCCGAGGGCTGCGAAAAGCGCATCCGTCACCGCCTGGCTCGTTTCCACATTGCCGCCCACCACGGCCGCCGGGTAGCGCGGCGCCAGCATGGAGCCTTCCGGCACCACGATCTCGATGGGTTTCAGGCAGCCTTCATTGAGCGGAATGTCGTCATCCACCATGCAGCGGAAGACATAAAGAACGGCGGCGCGCGTCACCGCTTCCGGCGCGTTGAGGTTGGAGGGCCTTTGCGCGCTGGTGCCGGTGAAGTCGACGGTCGCGCTGCGCGCCTCCCTGTCTACGCTCACTTGCACGCGGATTTCGGACCCGTCGTCCAGCGGCAGGGTGAAGGCGGCATCCTTCAGCGCGCCGATCACGCGGCGCACGCTTTCCTCTGCATTGTCCTGCACATGGCGCATATAGGCCTGCACCGTCTCGAGGCCGAACTGGCCGACCATCTTGCGCAATTCCTGCGCGCCTTTTTCGCAGGCTGCGATCTGCGCGCGAAGGTCGGCGATGTTCTGGTCGGGATTACGCGCCGGGTATTTGCCGCCCGTCAGGAGCGCGCGCATCTCCGCCTCCCGGAACGTGCCGGACGCCACCAGCCTGAAATTGTCGATCAGCACACCTTCCTCCTCGACGGAGGTGGAATGCGCGGGCATGGAGCCCGGCGTGATGCCGCCGATATCGGCATGGTGCCCGCGTGCGGCTGTGTAAAAGGTGGGCGTTTCGTCTTCTTCGTCCAGATAGACCGGCGCCACCACCGTCACATCGGGCAGATGCGTCCCACCATTATAGGGCGCGTTCAGCACATAGACGTCGCCCGGGCGCATATCCGGGTTCTGCTCGATGATGGCGCGCACCGTCGCGCCCATGGAGCCCAGATGCACCGGCATATGCGGCGCATTGGCGACGAGCCCGCCGCTTGTGTCGAAGACCGCGCAGGAGAAGTCGAGCCGCTCCTTGATGTTCACCGAATGCGCGGTCTTTTCCAGCGTGAAGCCCATCTGCTCGGCGATGGACATGAAGAGATTGTTGAAGATTTCGAGCATCACCGGATCGGCTTCGGTGCCGATGGCGAAGCTTTGCGCCCGCGCTTCCGTCCGTGTCAGGACGATATGGTCGAGCCCGGTCACTTCCGCCGACCAGCCGGGCTCGATGACGATGGTCTGCTGCGGCTCGATGACGATCGCCGGGCCGGGCAGGCGGTCGCCGGGGGCGAGCCCTTCGCGCAGGTAAACCGGCGCCTCGTGCCATGCGCCCTGCGAGAAGAAGCGCGTCACCCGGTCGGGCGATGCCTCGCCGGTTTCGCGCCGTCCGGCGTCGAGCCGTTCGGTCACATCCGCCGATTTGCCGATGGCTTCCACCGACACGGCTTCCATAACGACCGGTTTTTCGACCGTGAAGCCGAAGCGCTGCCGATGCGCGGCCTCGAAGGCTTCGCGCACCTCGTCCAGCGCGCCATGCTCCACGATGAGCGCCGTGTCCGTCCCCGCATAGCGCAGATGCAGCCGGGGTTTGAGTTCGATGCGCGACTTGTCCACGCCCTGTGCTGCAACCTGCGCCCGCACATCCGCGCCCAGCTCGTCGAGCACCGGTTCGAGCGCGGCCAGCGCGTCGGCGTCGAGGTCGCGTTCCACCGCCGTCTCGCGCTGCGCGCGGATATCGGCGAGCCCCATCCCATAGGCGGACAGGATGCCGGAGAAGGGGTGGAAAAATATTTTCGTCATCCCCAGCGCGTCGGCGACCAGACAGGCATGTTGTCCCCCGGCGCCGCCGAAACAGGTCAGCGCATATCCGGTGACGTCATATCCCCGCTGCACGGAGATCTTCTTGATCGCCTGCGCCATGTTCTCGACAGCGATCCTGATGAAGCCGTCGGCAATCTCTTCCGGCATGCGCTCTATCTTGCCCGACAGCACGCTGAATCTTGCCCCAACCTCAGCGCTATCTAGCCCTTCATCCGCTGCCGGACCGAACACTTTCGGGAAATAGTCGGGGATAAGTTTGCCGGTGAGCACATTGGCATCCGTCACCGTCAGCGGCCCGCCCTTGCGATAGGCCGCCGGTCCGGGGTTCGCGCCCGCGCTGTCCGGCCCCACGCGCAGCCGGGATCCGTCGAAATGCAGGATGGAGCCGCCGCCCGCGGCGACCGTGTGGATCTGCATCATCGGCGCGCGCATGCGGACGCCCGCCACTTCATTGTCGAAGCTGCGCTCGAATTCGCCGTCATAATGGCAGACATCGGTCGAGGTGCCGCCCATGTCGAAGCCGATAATCCGGCTGAAACCTGCGAGTTTCGAGGTCTCCACCGCGCCGACCACGCCGCCCGCGGGGCCCGACAGCACGGCGTCCTTGCCCTCGAAAAGATGCGCTTCCGTCAGTCCGCCGGAGGATTGCATGAAGAAAAGCCGGGTCGCCGGGTCGTCGGTTCCGATGGCGCCCGCCACCCGGTCTACATAGCGCCGCAGGACCGGCGAGAGATAGGCGTCCACCACCGTCGTGTCGCCGCGCGCGACGAATTTCATCAGCGGGCTCACGCCATGGCTGGTGGAAATTTGCGTGAAGCCGATTTCCCTTGCGATTTCAGCGGCTTGGGTTTCGTGCGCCGGGTAGCGATAGCCATGCATGAAGCAGATCGCCACCGCCTGCAGGCCCTCGTCGAAGGCTTCCTGCAGCGCCGCGCGGGCGTTTTCCGCGTCGAAGGCTTCCAGTTCCTCGCCGCTTGCGCTCATTCGCCCGCCGGTTTCAGCCACCTTCGCGTAGAGCAGTTCCGGCTTTTCGATTCGCAGCCGGAAGAGGTGAGGGCGGTTCTGGTAGCCGATGGCCAGCGCGTCGCGGAAGCCCCTGTTGGTGAGCAGCAATGTCGGCTCGCCCTTGCGCTCCAGCAGCGCATTGGTTGCAACCGTCGTCCCCATCTTCACCGCGCCGATGCGGTCTCCGGGCAGCGGGTCGTTCGTACCCACGCTCAGCAGCTCGCGAATGCCCTGCAGCGCAGCGTCCTCATATTGCTCCGGGTTTTCCGACAGCAGCTTGTGCGGCACCAGCCGCCCGTCGGGGCTGCGGCCCACAAGGTCGGTAAAGGTGCCGCCCCGGTCGATCCAGAAATCCCAGCGTTCTGCGTTTTCGGACGTGTTCTCGCTCATGGGCTGCAACCTGCCACAGCTTTCGCAGGCGCGGAACGGCTTTGCTCCAATCTTGCATTGACGCAAGGGAATGGGTGATTTTCGCGAGTGCGAAACGGTGCAAATCCGTCTAGGCTTGCCTCATGTCGATCTGGGGAAAAATAGCGGGCGCCGGCGTTGGAATGGCCGTTGGCGGGCCCCTTGGCGCTCTGGTGGGCGCGGTGGCGGGACATATCGTCATCGACCGCGCGCTGGAGGACCATGAGGTCGTCTTCACCATCGCCCTGATCGCGCTGTCGGCCAAGATGGCCAAGGCCGACGGGGAGGTGAGCGACGCCGAAATCCAGGCTTTCCAGCAGGTTTTCGACATTCCGGCGGAGGAGGCGCGCAATGTCCAGCGCGTCTACCAGATCGCCCAGCAGGATGTGGCCGGGTACGAGGCCTATGCCCGTCAGGTCGCCCGCATCTATCGCGACAAGCCTGCGGTGCTGGAAGACGTGCTCGACGCGCTGTTCCACATCGCCAAGGCGGACAAATTCGTTCATCCCAACGAGATCGAATTCCTGAGGACGGTGGCGGATATCTTCGGTTTTTCGGAGGTCGAGTTCGCCCGTATCCGCGCCAGCCATCTGGGGCCGGACCGCTCCGACCCCTATCTGGTGCTGGGCATCACGCCGGATATTTCCAACCAGGACCTCAAAAAGGCCTATCGCCGTCTCGTGCGCGAAAATCATCCCGACATGATGGTTGCGCGCGGCGTGCCCAAGGAACTCGTCACCATCGCAAATGAAAAGCTCGCCGCGATCAACGACGCCTATGACCGGATCTGCCGCCAGAGAGGCCTCAAGGAGGCCCTGAGCGAAGAAGTTTCCTGAGGGCAGGGCTGGCGGCGCTCTGCTGCTTGCGGTAACAAGATTAAAAATGACATCGACGTCAGCTTTGGGCGTTCTCCTTCCGGGGGACGCCTTCTGCTTGGCGGTACCCGCAAGGCCGACGCCCATGGGCATGACCCCCACACATCTCGCCTTCATGATGCTGATCAATCTGATCTGGGGCTTTGCGCTTGTGGCGGCGAAAGTGTCGATCGGTCATTTCCCGCCGCTTCTCTTCGCGGCACTGCGCTTCCTCCTCATCGTGGCCGTGCTCTTCCCCTTCCTGAAGATTCACAAGGGGCAGATGAAGGAAGTCATCATCATCTCGCTGTGCGCGGGGCCCATCGGTTTCGGCTTCTTCTTTGCCGGTCTCGCGATTTCGGATGCCTCGGTCGTGGCGGTGGCAAGCCAGCTCGGCGTGCCGTTTTCCGCCATCATGTCGGTGATCTTCCTGAAAGAGCAGGTGTTCTGGAAGCGCTGGCTCGGCATCACGCTCTCCTTTGCCGGTGTGATGGTCATCAGCTTCGACCCGACGGTCTTCCGCTACATCGACGGCCTTCTGCTGGTGGTCTGCTCCGCGCTGGTCAGTTCCGTCGGCACGATCTATCAGCGCCAGATCAGGCATGTCGGCGTGTTCGAACTTCAGGCCTGGGTGGCGACCGTCGCCGCGCCGCTGATGCTGCTGGGATCGTTGGTGTTTGAATCGCATCAGATCACGGTCATCCAGACCGCCTCGCTGCTGCAATGGTCGGGGATTTTCTATGTGGCCTTCGCTTCCAGCCTGGTCGGCCATGCGGGTATCTTCTACCTCCTGCAACGCTATGAAGTGACGCAGACCGCGCCGCTGACATTGCTTGCGCCGATCTTCACCGTCTTCTTCGCGGCAACGCTTCTGGGTGAGACGCTGACACAGCGTATGATCGTCGGTGCCCTGATTGCGCTTACCGGCGTGCTCATCGTCTCGATACGTCAGAAGCGTATCGTGGACACCGGACCCTGAGGATAAGTCATGGCCATTGAATGCATCGAAAGGCCGTCGCCCAATCTCGACGAGCGTCAAGCGCCGGTGGATATCCTTCTCATGCATTACACCGGCATGGAGACGGCCGAGGCCGCGGCGGAACGCCTGTGCAGCGCGGAGGCGCGCGTGTCGGCCCATTACATGATTCATGAGGACGGGCGGATCGTGCGCATGGTGCCCGAAGAGATGCGCGCCTGGCATGCGGGCGTATCGAGATGGGCGGGCGAGACCGACATCAACAGCCGGTCCATCGGTATCGAGATCGTCAATGGCGGTCATGACTTCGGTTGTCCGCCATATCCCGACGCGCAGATGGCGGCGGTGGAAGCGCTGTCGAAAGAAATTATCGCGCGCTGGAATATCCCCGCCCGTCGCGTCATCGGTCATTCCGATGTGGCGCCCGGGCGCAAGGCCGATCCCGGCGAATGGTTCGACTGGGCGCGGCTCGCCCGCGCCGGTGTCGGCTTATGGGTGGAGCCGGAAGAGATCGTCGAGGGGCCGAGCCTTGCCCGCGGCGAACGTGGCGATCACGTCGCCGACCTTCAGTTCATGCTGGCCGATTACGGCTATGGCGTGGAGGTGATGGGCCGCTTTGACGAAACGACCGAGCAGGTCGTGACCGCGTTTCAGCGGCATTTCCGGCAGGCGAGGGTGGACGGCATTGCCGATATTTCCACCATCATGACGCTGCGCCGCCTGGTCGAGCTGGCGCGGGGATAAGTCCGGCAGGCCCCGGAAGGAGCCTGCCGAAACGCTTTACGGGATCATGATGACCCGGCCGAAGGCGGACCGGCCTTCGATATAGGCATGAGCCTCCGCCGCTTCGGAGAGCTTGAACTCCTTGTCGAGCACCACCTTGAGTTCACCCTTTGCGGCGTCGTCGATGAGTGACTGGATGTTTTCGCGCACACGCGGCGAGAAGATTTCCGCGCCGAGGAAAACGCCCGTGAGAGAGCGGTTGCCCGCCATCATGCTTTGCACGTCCACCGTCATGGGCTCCCGGCCGGCGCGACCGACCATGGAGATGCGCCCGCGATATCCGAGCACGTCGATGGATTTCTGGAGGGTGGAACCGCCCACCGGATCGACCACAAGATCGACGCCGCGATTGTCGGTGAGTTTCATCACCTCGGCGACGAGGTCCTGCTCGCGGTAGTTGATGCCATGATCCAGACCGAACTCCTTCAGTCGATCGAGTTTCTCCTGGCTCGACGCCGTGGCGATGACGGTCGCGCCCTCGCGCTTGGCAAGCTGGATCGCAGCCAGGCCAACCGCCCCGGCGCCGGCCTGAACGAGCACCGTTTCGCCGCGCTTCAGATGTCCGAATTCGAACAGGCAATCATGCGCCGTGCCGAAGGGAACGGGGATGGCGGCCGCCTGGCGAATGTCGAGCCCGTCCGGCACGGGCCAGGCGGTGGCAGCAAAGACGGCCCGCTTTTCGGCATGGCTGCCATACATGTTCACCGTCGTGACGCGCTGTCCGACCTTCAGGTCTTTCACATTGCTGCCGGTTTCGAGGATGGTGCCTGCCGCCTGATAGCCGACGATATGCGGCGTGGTGGCGAGTTCGCCGCCCAGCCGGTTCAGCGTATCGCCGCCCTCGATGGAGACGGCTTCGACCTGGATGACGATACCGTCATCAGGGCATTCGGGGTCCGGCACATCCTCGTATTTCAGGACGGTGGGCGGCCCGTTCTCGTAATAGACGGCGGCTTTCATGGATTTCCTCCCATAATTGAATTGGTAACCGGCAATGTCGTTACGGAAGAGGCCGGGTACAAGGCTATTAATTGGCTTGACGGGTCCATGTTCCCATCCCTAAGTCCTACTCAGGGTCAGATGGCCGGATGGCCGCTGTCGAAAGGCAGAGGAAAGTCCGGGCTCCACGGAAGCACGGTGCCGGATAACGTCCGGCGGGGGCGACCCCAGGGAAAGTGCCACAGAAAGCAAACCGCCTGCGGGGCAACCGGCAGGTAAGGGTGAAAGGGTGCGGTAAGAGCGCACCGCGCGGCCGGTAACGGTCGTGGCAGGGCAAACCCCACCGGGAGCAAAACCGAATAGGGGTGGCGCGTCCTCCTTTGCGAGGACAGGTCCGTTTCCGGACCGCCGCCCGGGTTGGTTGCAGGAGGCGTCCGGCAACGGGCGTCCCAGATGAATGGCCATCGACCGCCTTCGGGCGGGACACAGAACCCGGCTTACAGGCCATCTGACCCTCTTTCATCTCACTCACGCAGCGCGTTTTCATCGCCGCCGAAAGGCCCCGGTTTTTCATGGGAGGGCATGTATGTTTTACTTTTGTTCTCAAAGTAACCGTCTCCTTTTGACCCGTCTTGACCGCCGGAATGCCGCAGAATTCCGCGATTTTACTAGGTGATCCCGTTGACGCCCATGAATTCCCATGATATCCCATACTATCCCGTAGAGGTGCATGTCGGCCCATTTGTGCCCGGCGCTCAGGCGGGGCGCCGCGGGCGATTTGGCCGGGCGGCGGGACAGGGGACGAGGTCGTCGGCATGGAGTCCTTCAGGGGGCGCTACACCAACAAGATCGATGCGAAGGGCCGGGTTTCCGTGCCCGCCAAATTTCGCGCGATCACGATCGGCCAGGGCTATAACGGCATCGTCTGCTTCCCCTCCCTCAAGGGGGCGTCCGTCATCGAGGGGTGCGGGCCGGAATTTTCAAATCTGATCGAAGAGATGCTGGCGCAGCTCGCGCCCTTCTCCGACGAGCGCGAAGAGCTCGCCATGGTGTTGCACGGCAATGCCTGGGAGCTGATGTTCGATGCCGATGGCCGTGTCGTGCTGCCCGAGGAGCTGCGCGAACGCGCCGGCATCACCAATGAAGTGACCTTTGTGGGCATGGGCCAGCGCTTCCAGATCTGGGAGCCCGCGGCCTATGCGGCCCATTACGAGCAGGTGATGAAGAAGGTCGGTTCGTTGAGCGACCTTCTGAAGCCGCCGGCACAGATGGCGCGCGAGCGCAGTGGGAACGATGGAGGTGCCTCGTGAGCGAGAAGGCGCCGCATATCCCGGTCATGCTGCCTGAAGTGCTCGAGGTCGTTTCCCCGAAAGACGGCGGTCTTTATGTCGACGGGACCTTCGGGGCGGGCGGCTATACGCGCGGCCTGCTGGAAAGCGCGGATTGCGCTGTGCTGGCGATCGACCGGGATCCCAATGCGATCCTGCGCGGCCGTGCGCTCGAAACGGAATTTGCCGGCCGTCTGACGCTGGTCGAGGGCTGCTTCGGCGATATGGCCGAGCTTGTGCGCGGCCTTGGTCATGAGGCGGTGGACGGGGTGGTGCTTGATCTCGGCGTCTCCTCCATGCAGATCGACGAGGCGGAGCGCGGCTTTTCCTTCCAGAAGGACGGGCCGCTCGACATGCGGATGAGCCAGAGCGGGCCGTCCGCCGCGGATGTCGTGAACGAGTATGAGGAAAGCGAGCTGGCGCGGATCATCGCCGTCTATGGCGAGGAAAAGCGGGCGCGCGCCGTGGCGAAGGCCATTGTGGCGGCGCGGCAGGAAGCTGCCTTTTCCCGCACGCTGGAGCTTGCCGACCTGGTTGCCCGGGTGGTGGGACGCAAGCCGCAGGACAAGATTCATCCCGCGACGCGGACATTTCAGGCCCTTCGGATTTTCGTGAATGACGAGCTGGGCGAAGTTGCCCGCGGCGTTTCCGGCGCAGAGGAAATTCTGCGCGAAGGCGGGCGGCTCGCGGTGGTGACGTTTCACTCCCTTGAAGACCGCATCGTGAAGCGGTTCCTGATGGCGCGCACCGGCCGGGCCGGACGCGCCAATCGCCATATGCCCAAAACGGAGGAGGCCACTCCGTCGTTTCGCGAGATCGCGCATAAGGCGCGCAAGGCCTCGGCCGGTGAGGCCGGCGTCAACCCGCGCGCGCGATCCGCGAAACTTCGCGCCGCCGAGCGCAGCGATGCGCCGGTCATTCCGCTCGATCTCGCCGCGCTGGGCTTTCCCCGGGTCCCCTCCCTTGAGGGAGGTGCCGCATGATCCGGATCCTCAATCTTTTGCTGCTGGTCGGTGTCGTTGCGCTGTCTATCGGTCTTTACGACGTGAAATATCGCGCGCAGCGGGCGGAACGCGAGGCCGACAGGCTCGATCGCCAGATTGCGCGCGAGAAGGACGCCATCAAGGTGCTGCGCGCGGAATGGGCGCATCTCAATGAGCCGGATCGGTTGCAGGCGCTGGCCAAGCGCTACACCAGCCTTCGTCCTGTGTCGCCGGGGCAGATCGGGAAATTCGAGGATATTCCGATGCCGCACCGGACCGATGAGTTCTATGTGCCGCAAGGGCAGTCGCTGGGCGGTATGGCGGGCATTCAGGCAGGCGGGAGCATGATCCGATGATCGGGCGTCGTCAGCCTTCCAATAACCGCATGATCCGCGCCGGGCACGACGCGATCGCCAAGCCCGATTGGGGGCGTGGCGCCTCGGCGCGCAAGCCGCGTGCCTCGCAGCGCCGTATCTTCCTTGCCGCGGCGATTTTTGCCGGTTGCTTCTCGCTGGTCGGGGCGCGGCTTGTCGGCCTGGCCATTACCGGCGGCGACGGTGCGCCGCGCGTCGCCTATGCCAAGCCCATAGGGCAGGTGGTGCGGCCCGATATTCTCGACCGCAATGGCGACGTTCTGGCGACCGACATCTCGGTCGCCTCTCTCTATGCGGATGCAAGGCATGTCATCGACCCGCAGGAGGCGACGGCGAAGCTCGTCTCCGTTCTTCCCGATCTCAATGCGGGGGAGGTGGACAAGAAGCTGTCCTCCGGAAAGGCCTTCATCTGGATCAAGCGTGATCTGACGCCGAAGCAGCATCAGGCGGTGCACGATCTCGGTATTGCAGGGCTTGAGTTCCGCCGCGAGCGCAAACGCGTTTATCCCAATGGCGCGACGGCGGCAAATGTGCTCGGGCTGGTCAATATCGACAATCACGGCATTGCCGGGATGGAGCGCTATATCGACCGGAATGTTCTGGGTGAGAAGGGCGAGCCGAAGAAGCCGGTCGTCCTGTCGCTCGACGTCTCGGTTCAGCATGCCCTGCGCGATGAATTGCTGAAGGGCATGAAGGAGTTCTCCGCCAAAGCCGCGGTCGGCATCATCATGGATGTCCATACCGGGGAAGTGATCGGGCTGAGCTCGCTGCCGGATTTCGACCCCAACGACCCGATGGCCGTGCCCGCCAATGCGCGTTTCAATCGCGCGACACTGGGTGTCTACGAGCTCGGGTCCGTTTTCAAGGCCGTCACCATGGCGGCGGCGCTCAATTCGGGGCTGATCGACCCGAAAGCCAAGGTCGATGCGACCAAGCCGATGAAGGTCGGCCGCTTCACGATCAGCGACTACCACGCGGAAAACAAGAAGCTGACGCTGCCGGAAATCTTCATGCATTCGTCGAATATCGGCACGGCGAAGATCGCGCTGGAAATCGGCGCCGATGTGCACCGGGATTATCTGAAGCGTTTCGGTCTTCTGGAAAAGCCGCAGATCGAACTGCCCGAAGCAGGGGCTCCCATCCTGCCGACGCGCTGGTCTGAGATTACCAATATTACGACATCCTATGGTCACGGAATTGCCGTTACGCCGCTGCAGGTTGTCTCCGCTCTGAGCGCCATCGTGAATGGCGGCACGCGCGTGACGCCCACGCTGGTCCGGCGCGATACGCCTCAGCATGGCGCGCGCGTGATCTCCGAAGGCACGAGCCGGGATATGCGTTGGCTCCTGCGCCTCGTCGTCGAAGGGGGCACGGGCAAGAACGCGGATGTTGTGGGTTATCCGGTGATGGGCAAGACGGGAACGGCGGAGAAGCCGGAGAATGGCGGTTATGCCAAGCACAAGCTCATCACGTCTTTCGTCAGCGCGTTCCCGGCCAACAAGCCGCGCTACGCGATGATCATCATGTTCGACGAGCCCAAGGGCACGAAGAAGACTTACGGCTATGCGACGGCCGGCTGGAACGCGGCGCCGGTGACGGCGCGCGTCGTCAAGCGTGTCGCGCCGCTGCTCGATATCGAGCCGGAGCAGCCGGAACGGTCTGTGCCGGAGGGCGCGCAGCTCGTGTCCTATCAGTTTCACAATGCCCATTAGTTTGGCGAGGAAGGAAGTTCGGTCACATGCAGTTGTCGGCGTTGATAGGAGCGGATGTCCGTCTCCCCCGGTCCGGGGGAGATGCGGAAATTCGTGGCCTGACCGCCGATAGCCGTGCGGTCGAGCCCGGATTCCTCTTCGCGGCGCTTCCCGGCACCAAGGCCGATGGCGTTCAGTTCATTCCCCAGGCTCTGGAGAAGGGCGCGGCGGCCCTTCTCGTCGGGGGGGGTGTCGAGCTGCCGGCGGGGGTTTCCGTACCGGTGATTTCAGACCGTAATCCCCGTCGGCGGCTCGCTCAGATGGCGGCGCGTTTTTTCGAGGTGCAGCCCGGCGTCGTGGCCGCCGTGACGGGCACGAACGGCAAGACCTCGGTCGCGTCTTTCGTGCGGCAGATCTGGGAGATGCTCAGCGAACCGGCGGCAAGCCTGGGCACGCTCGGTATTACGGGGCCGAAAGGCGAACGGGCATTGGGCTATACGACGCCCGATCCGGTGGCGCTGCATCGCGAACTCGCGGAACTGGCCGATGAAGGCGTGACGCATCTGGCGATGGAAGCGTCCAGCCACGGTCTGGCGCAGTACCGTCTCGACGGTGTGAAAGTGAGCGCGGCGGGCTTTACCAATATCACGCGCGATCATCTGGATTATCACGCGAATTTCGACGACTACCTCTACGCAAAGCTTCGCCTGTTCGGCGAGGTCATGGGGCCGGGCGGCGTGGCGGTGCTGAATGCGGACGCTGCGCAGTTTGCCGAGTTCGAGGCAGTATCCTGGGCGCGCGGTCACAAGGTGATCACTGTCGGCCGCAAGGGGCGGGGAATTTGTCTTGCCGCGATGCGGCCGGGCCTGCGCGGACAGACGCTCGAAATCATTCATGAGGGCCGCAATTACGATGTGGACCTGCCGCTGATCGGCGCTTTCCAGGCGTCCAATGCGCTGGTCGCGGCGGGGCTTGCCATCGGCTGCGGTGCGCCTGCCGAGGGTGTCTTCGGGACACTCGGCAAATTGCAGGGCGCACGCGGTCGGATGGAGGAAGTCGCACATCTGCCCAATGGTGCATCGGTTTATGTCGATTATGCCCATACGCCGGATGCGCTGGAGAATGTGCTGAGCGCCATGCGTCCCCATACGGCGGGCCGTCTGGTGGTCGTATTCGGCTGCGGCGGCGACCGCGATCCGGGCAAGCGGCCCCTGATGGGCGAAGTCGCGGCCCGCTTGGCCGACATTATATATGTGACGGACGATAATCCCCGGGGTGAGGACGCCGCCGCCATTCGTCAGGCGGTGCTGAAAGGGTGCCCCTCGGCGAGTGAAATCGGCGACCGGGGCGAGGCTATCGTCACGGCGATGAAGGCGCTTCAAAAAGGCGACCTTCTGGTGGTGGCCGGCAAGGGACATGAAACCGGGCAGATCGTCGGCGACACGACTATTCCTTTTTCCGACCACGAGGCCGTGCAGGGCGCCGCGCGCGAGATTGCGGGAGGTGCCGCATGACGCAGCCGCTCTGGACCTCCGAGGATGTGTTGGCCGCGACCGGCGGGGCGGCGCATGGCGCGGGCTGGAACGCGACCGGCGTTTCTATCGACAGCCGCACGCTCGAAGCCGGCGACCTTTTCGTTGCGATTGTCGGCGAGAACTCCGACGGTCATGCCTATGTCGCCAATGCGCTTGAAAAGGGCGCCGCGGCGGCCGTCGTTTCGCGCGTGGACGACGATATGATGTCGGCCGGTTCGCTGGTTCAGGTGGGCGATACGCTCGAGGCGCTCAATGAGCTGGGACGCGCGGCAAGGGCGCGTACCGATGCGAAAATCATCGCGGTGACGGGCAGTGTCGGCAAGACCGGCACGAAGGAAGGTCTGCGCATGATTTTCGGCGCGCAGGGGCCGACCCATGCCTCCGCCGCTTCCTACAATAACCTTTGGGGTGTGCCGCTGTCGCTCGCGCGGATGCCGAAGGAAACCGAGTTCGGTGTCTTCGAAATCGGCATGAACCATCCGGGCGAGATCACGCCTCTTTCGAAGATGGTTGAGCCGCTGGTCGGGATCGTGACGACGGTCGAGGCGGTTCATATCGAATATTTCGACAGCCTTGAGCAGATCGCCGATGCCAAGGGCGAGCTTTTCGACGGCTTGCAGCCGGGCGGTATCGCCATTCTCAATCGGGACAATCCGCATTTCGAAAGGCTGCGCGCCAAGGCTGAAGCCTCGGGCGCCGGTCGGATCATCGGGTTCGGCGAGCATGAAGAGGCGGAAGCGCGGCTCGACAAGGTGGCGCTGCGTGACGACGGATCTAGCGTCGCCGCGACCATTTGCGGTCAGAAGGTGACCTACAAGGTGGGCGTGCCGGGCCGTCATATCGTGATGAACAGCCTTGCCATGCTGGCCGCTGTGCAGGCGGTCGGCGCGGACCTTGCGCTCGCGGCGATGGCGCTGGGCCGGTTGCAGGCGCCGAAGGGCCGCGGCGAGCGGCATTTCGTGACGGCGGGCGGGCGCAGCTTCACCGTGATCGACGAAAGCTATAACGCGAACCCCGCATCCATGCGCGCCTCCATCGAGGCGCTGGGTCAGGCGAAGCCGCAGGGCCGGGGTCGGCGGATCGCCGTGCTGGGCGACATGCTGGAGCTGGGCGAAGACGCGGACGGTATGCATCGCGATCTGGCGCCGGTGCTTCGTCATTCTCATATCGACCTTCTTTTTGCCTGCGGTCCGCATATGCGCGAACTGTTCAGTGCCGTGCCTGCGGCACATCAGGGGCGCTATACGCCGAGCGCCGATGCTCTCGTCGACTTGCTCGTCGAGGAAATCCGGAATGGCGACGTGCTGATGGTCAAGGGGTCCTTCGGCTCGAAAATGGGGCCTGTCGTCGAAGCGCTTGTGGCGCTCGGGGAAGACGACAGCGAGAGCATTTTGCGGAACAGGGGGTAGGAACGTGCTTTACGATTTGATGTTGAGCATTTCGGATCAGGTGCCGGGCGCCAATGTGTTCCGCTACATTACGTTCCGTACGGGCGGCGCGACGGTAACGGCGCTGCTCTTCAGCTTTCTCTTCGGTCCGGCGATCATTCGTCTGTTGAAGTCGCGCCAGCGGCGCGGACAGCCGATCCGCGAGGACGGACCTCAGACACATATTATCCAGAAGCAGGGGACGCCGACCATGGGCGGCTTTCTGATCCTGGTAGGACTTGTCCCCGCCGTGCTTCTCTGGGCGGATCTTCGTAACCAGTATGTCTGGATCGTGCTGCTGGTGACGCTGGGCTTCGGCGCGGTGGGGTTTGCCGATGATTATCTGAAGGTCAGCAAGATCTCCCCGGACGGCGTGCCGGGGCGGGTGAAGCTCTTCTTCGAATTCATTATCGCGCTTGGCGCCATGTGGTGGCTGGTGCGTCTCGGCGATCCGGCCATGTCCACGGCTATCGCCATTCCCTTCTTCAAGAGCGTCCTCGTACAGGTCGGCGCCTTCTTTTTCCTGTTCGGCTGTCTCGTGATTGTCGGGTCTTCCAATGCCGTCAACCTGACGGACGGTCTGGACGGTCTGGCGATCGTGCCGGTGATGATCGCGGCGGCGAGCCTGGGGCTTATCGTTTACCTGGTCGGCAATGCCGTGTTTGCGGATTACCTGCAGATCCACTTCGTGCAGGGCACGGGCGAACTTGCGATCTTCTGTGGCGCGCTGATCGGCGCCGGGCTCGGTTTCCTCTGGTACAACGCGCCGCCCGCCATGGTTTTCATGGGCGATACGGGATCGTTGGCGCTGGGTGCTGCGCTGGGCGCCATTTCCATCGCCGCCAAGCATGAACTGGTGCTTGCCATTATCGGCGGGCTCTTCGTGCTCGAGGCCATCTCCGTCATCGTGCAGGTCGCCTCCTTCAAACTCACCGGCAAGCGCGTCTTCCGCATGGCGCCGCTGCACCATCATTTCGAGCAGAAGGGATGGGCGGAATCGACCGTCGTCATCCGCTTCTGGATCATCTCCGTCGTGCTGGCCATGGCGGGGCTTGCAACGCTGAAACTGAGGTAGGCCATGATACCCGTTCCGGGTTTCGAAAAGCGCCGCGTTGCCGTGTTCGGACTGGGCAAGTCCGGGCTCGCGACGGTGCGTGCGCTCGAAGCCGGCAAAGCGGAGGTGCTTGCCTGGGACGATTCCGAGGTCAAACGCGAGGAAGCCCGCGAGGCGGGCGTCGCGCTTTCCGATTGCGACGGGTGGGACTGGAGCTCGATTGCCGCATTCGTTCTCGCGCCGGGCGTTCCCTTGACCCATCCCGAACC
The DNA here is from genome assembly GCF_002684405.1 of Parvibaculum sp. Classification (GTDB taxonomy): domain Bacteria; phylum Pseudomonadota; class Alphaproteobacteria; order Parvibaculales; family Parvibaculaceae; genus Parvibaculum. The sequence goes on from NZ_NYVD01000016.1 coordinate 16,199, forward strand.
GCATCGGACGGTCAAGGCGGCGCAGGGCGCGGGCGTGGAAGTGATCGGCGATGTCGAGCTGTTTCAGCGCGCCCTGACGGCGAGCAACACCGGCGCGAAATTCGTCGCGATCACCGGCACGAACGGCAAGTCGACCACGACGGCGCTGATCGGTCACATGGTGCGCCGTTGCGGAAGCATCGTGCAGGTGGGCGGCAATATCGGCCGGCCCGTCCTCGATCTCGATCCCCCGAAAACGGGCATGGTCTATGTGATCGAGGTCTCGTCCTATCAGATCGATCTGGCTCCCGGCATCGCGCCCGACATCGCCATTCTTCTCAACATCACGCCGGACCATATCGACCGTCATGGCACGGTCGAAAACTATGCGGCGGTGAAGGCGCGGCTCTTTGCCCGGCAGAAGGAAGGCGATACGGCGATCGTCGGTGTGGATGACGGATATTCGAGCGACATCGGCACGAAGATCGGCGCATGGCGCGTGGCCAGTCTTGTGCCGGTTTCCGTCGGCAAGGCGCTCGGACGCGGCGTCTATGTCATCGATGGCGTTCTTTACGACGCGACGGGCCAGCAGACGGTGAATGTGGGTTCGCTGAAGCCGATGCGTACGCTGCCCGGCGCGCATAACTGGCAGAACGCGGCAGCGGCCTTCGCGGCCGGGCGCGCCCTTGGCTATCTACGCGAGAAAATTCTTTCCGCTTTCGAAAGCTTTCCGGGCCTTGCTCACCGCATGGAGATCGTCGCCGAGCGGGACGGTGTGCGCTTCGTCAATGACAGCAAGGCGACCAATGCGGATGCCGCCTCGAAGGCGCTCGCGGCATATGACAACATCTACTGGATCGCGGGCGGCAAGCCGAAAGAGGGGGGGATTTCCTCCCTCGCAAATCTCTTCCCGCGCGTCCGCAAGGCCTATCTGATCGGCGAAGCGGCGGAAGACTTCGCGGCGACGCTCGGCGATACGGTCGCACATGAAATCTGCGGCACGCTGGACCGCGCGGTGCACGATGCCGCACGTGACGCAAAAGCGGATACGGCGGATCTCAAAGTGGTGCTTTTGTCGCCGGCTTGCGCATCCTTCGACCAGTTCGCGAATTTCGAAATTCGCGGCGACCGCTTCCGTGAAGACGTGCAGGCGGTATTGGAAAGCGCGGGAGGTGCGGTCGTATGATGCGTCTTTCCCGAACAAATCGCACGGCGCTTGCCGAATGGTGGTGGACGGTGGACCGGCTGACGCTTCTGGCGATCGGCCTGCTCATCTCGCTTGGCATGGTGCTGACGCTGGCAGCGAGCCCGGCTGTTGCGATGCGGCTTCACTATCCGCCGTTCCATTTCGTCTACAAGCAGCTCCTGTTCCTTTTGCCTTCGCTCATGATCCTTGTGGGGGTGTCGCTGCTGACGGTGAAACAGATCCGCCGTCTGGCAGTCTTCGTCTTCGCAGGCGCGTTCGCCGCGATGATCCTGACGCTTCTGGTCGGGCCGGAAATGAACGGTGCGCATCGCTGGATCCTGATCGGTCCGTTCGCGTTGCAGCCTTCCGAATTCATCAAGCCGGCCTTCATTGTGATCGCCGCCTGGATGTTTGCCGAGGCGCACCGGCTGCCCGGTTTCCCGGGCACGGCGGTTGCCGTTGCGCTTTATGTCATGGTCATCAGTGTGCTCGCGCTGCAGCCCGATTTCGGTCAGCTGATGCTGATTACGATGGTGTTCGGTGCGATCTTCTTCATGGCCGGGTTGAGCTGGGTCTGGATCGGGTCGCTGGGCACGGCGGCGCTCGCTGGGCTTATGGCGGCCTATATGCTGATGCCGCATGTCGCGAGCCGTATCGACCGTTTCGTCAATCCGGCGGGCGGAGACACCTATCAGATCGACACGGCGCTCGATGCTTTCCATGCAGGCGGTATTTTCGGGCGTGGGCCGGGCGAGGGCGAGGTGAAGCAGATCCTCCCCGACGCGCATACCGACTTCATTTTTGCCGTTGCCGCGGAAGAATATGGCGTGCTGGCGGGGCTTCTCATCATCGGTCTCTTCGCCTTCATTGTCATGCGCACGCTGTCGCGGGCGATGGAAGAGCAGGATCTCTTCATCCAGTATTCTTCCTGCGGGCTTGTCGCGCTGTTCGGGCTGCAGGCGCTCATCAATATGGCGGTGAATGTGAACCTTATTCCCGCCAAGGGGATGACGCTTCCGTTCATCTCTTACGGCGGGTCGTCGCTCTTTGCCGTTTCGCTCACCATGGGCATGTTGCTGGCGCTGACGCGCCGCCGCGCCGGCTCGCATGTGCCGATGCCTTCTGGATGGGGGGCTGTGGCATGAGCGCGAATATGCAGGGACCGGTCGTGATTGCCGCGGGCGGCACGGGGGGGCATCTCTTCCCCGGCCAGGCGCTGGCGCAGGAGCTTGCGCGGCGGGGCCGCGACATCGTGCTGATGACGGATGAGCGCGTGAAGCGCTTCGACAGCTTGTTCCCCGGTGCGGATATCTATGCCGTGCCGTCGGCGACGCCTTCAGGCAAAGGGATCGCCGGCCTTGTGAAAGCGGCGCCCGTGCTTTTCTCGGGCGTCGCAAAATCCTTCGGCATTCTCGGGCGGGTGAAACCCGCCGTGGTGATCGGCTTTGGCGGATATCCGACCTTGCCGCCGCTCGCTGCCGCGCTGCTGCGTCGTATCCCGACCTGCGTCCATGAACAAAACGCCGTATTGGGCCGCGTCAACCGTCTGGTCGGGCCTTATGTTCACGCTATTGCGTCCACCTTCCCGAGCCCGCGCTATCTGCGCGAGACCGACAAGGGCAAGCTCGTGCTGACCGGTAATCCGGTCCGCGACGCGGTGATCCAGCAGGCGGATGTGCCTTACGACAGGCTGGACGCCGATGCCCGAATCCGGCTGCTCGTCTTTGGCGGCAGCCAGGGCGCGCGTGTGATGGCCGATATCGTGCCCGGCGCGCTGACCCGCCTGCCTGAAAGCATTCGCGCGCGGCTCGATGTCGTGCAGCAATGCCGCCCGGAAGATCGGGAACGGGTCGAAGGCGCTTATCGCGTGGCGGGGATTGCCGCGGAACTTCAGACATTTTTCGATGACATGCCCGCGCGCATCGCGTCGGCGCATCTTGTCATCGGGCGGTCGGGTGCGTCCACCATGGCGGAACTCGGCATTATCGGGCGTCCGTCGATCCTCGTGCCGCTGCCTCATTCGCTCGACAACGACCAGAAGGCGAATGCCGAAGTGCTGGCCGGTGAGGGCGCGGCCTGGATGATCGAGCAACGCGATTTTACGGAAGAGTCTCTGGCTGAAAAGCTCGCCGACCTCTTCGCGCATCCCGAAACACTGAACGGCGCAGCGGCCGCCGCCAAGGCGACAGGGCAGCCGCAGGCGGTGAAGAAGCTCGCCGATCTCGTCGAAGAACTGGGCCGTGGCGAGTTTCGCCGCGCGCTGTCGCATGAAAAGGCAGGTGGGTAATGCGTCCGGCTCCTCTCGACATAGGAACCATCCACTTCGTCGGTGTCGGCGGTATCGGCATGAGCGGTATTGCCGAGGTCATGCATAATCTTGGCTATAGCGTGCAAGGCAGCGACATGGCGGAGAGCGCCAATGTGAAGCGCCTGCGCGAACTTGGTGTCGACGTCATGGTCGGTCAGAAGGCCGAGAACCTGAAGGATGCGCATGTCGTCGTCATTTCCTCCGCCATCCAGCCCGACAATCCGGAACTGAAGGAAGCGCGGGAGCGGTTCCTGCCGGTGGTGCGCCGCGCCGAGATGCTGGCGGAACTGATGCGC
>NZ_NYVD01000017.1 GCF_002684405.1 Parvibaculum sp.
GTGCATCCGGTAGATCTCGGCAATCAGGCGCAGTTCGATCCGGCGTTTGTGAAGATTTCGCCCAATGGGCGTATCCCGGCCATCGTCGATCGCGAGGGCGATGGCGGTGCGCCGTTGACGCTGATGGAATCCGGGGCGATCCTCGTTTATCTCGCAGAGAAAACGGGCAAGTTCCTCGCCGCGAAGGGCGGTCAGCGCGCCAAGGCGCTGGAATGGCTGATGTGGCAGATGGGCGGCGTCGGTCCGATGATGGGGCAGGCCAATCATTTTCTGAACACCGCCAGCGAGAAGATCCCCTATGCCATCGATCGCTATGTCGGGGAGAGCGCCCGCCTGCTGAAGGTGATGGACGGCCGTCTGGGGCAGGCGGATTATCTGGGCGGGGACTATTCCATCGCCGATATGGCGACCTATCCCTGGGTTGCTGTCGGTTTCGATCTCATTCGTCAGGCCCGCCCGGACATTGTGGGCGAGGGCGCGAATATCGAGCGCTGGATGAAAAATGTCGCCGCGCGGCCCGCTGTGCAGCGCGGTATGAAGATACCTTCGGTCTGATTTCGGTCAATTTCAGTCGAATTGTTGTAATGCTGCGTCACTCCCGGGCGCGGCGTTAACCATTCTTTCAAAACGGTCATGAAAGCATCCCTATGACGCAGGAAGGGTCCTGCGATCATGAACAGCAAGCCGGCGGGCACGCGCAAGACGCGTCCGGCCTGTTTATGGGGGTTTGAAACCATGGCTCGTATGCAATTCGACGTTGCCGACAAGAGTGAACTTGGGGCGCCGGGCGGTTCCGGAGATGCTTTGCTTAATCTCGGCCTGATGTATTCGACGGGGCGCGACGTGGAAGTCGATCTCGTCACGGCTCACAAATGGTTCAATCTGGCCGCGATGCGCGGCAGCGTTGCGGCGCGCGACTACCGGGCGGAACTTGCCCGGGAGATGTCGCCGGCCGAGGTCGCGGAAGCGCAACGCCAGGCGCGCGAGTGGTTCGCCAGCCAGTAAGATACCGGTTGCGGCCAACGCCTTGCCCGAGGGTAGCGGGCAGGCGCGTTTGAGCCTATGTTCCGGCCCACTCCGCCAGCTTTATTCGCGATGGATGGGACCATGCCGGACGCCGTAGAATACCTGATTCAGATTCTCGATCTCGAACCGATCGAGCAGAACCTTTTCCGGGGCCACAGCCCCGATGTGAGCTGGCAGCGCGTTTTCGGCGGCCAGGTGATCGGTCAGGCGCTGGTGGCGGCCTATCGCACGGTGGAAGAGCGCATCTGCCATTCGCTTCATGCCTATTTCATCCGTCCGGGCGACCCCAAGGTGCCGATCCTCTATGAGGTGGACCGCGCGCGGGACGGCAAGAGCTTCACCACACGGCGCGTCGTTGCGATCCAGCACGGCAAGCAGATCTTCAATCTCGCTGCCTCCTTTCAGATACAGGAAGAAGGCTTCGAGCATCAGGCCGACATGCCCGATGTGCCGATGCCCGAAGACCTCAAGACCGAAACCGAGCTGCGCGAGGCGGTGAAGGACAAGCTCACGCTGGAAATCGCCGCGCATTTCTCGCGGCCCCGTCCCATCGAGATCCGGCCCGTCGATCCGCAGAATTATTTCGATCCCGAGCCCATGGCGCCCGCCCAGCATGTCTGGTTCCGGGCGGTGAAGGATGTGGGCACGACGGAGTCCATCAATCAGTGCGTTCTGGCCTATGCCTCCGACATGACGCTGCTCGATACCTGCATTCGCCCGCATGGCGTGAGCTGGATGCAGGGCAAGCTCCAGTCGGCAAGTCTCGACCATGCCATGTGGTTCCACGCGCCGGTCCGCACCAGCGACTGGCTCCTCTATGTGCAGGACAGCCCCAGCGCCTCGGGCAGCCGGGGCTTCAACCGGGGCAGCATCTTCACCCGGGATGGCCGGCTGGTGGCCTCGGTCGCGCAGGAAGGCCTGATCCGCTATCACGGCAAGAAGCGCTAAATCTCTGGAACGGAAGAAATTCTCCGGCTTTTCGCCTTAGCCCTCTTGAAGCCGCGCTCGAACTTGGGCATACACGGCGGTGGAGAGGTGGCCGAGTGGCTGAAGGCGCTCCCCTGCTAAGGGAGTATACGTTAACCGCGTATCGTGGGTTCGAATCCCATCCTCTCCGCCAGCCTGCTTTGCACTTCGTGCCTCTGGCTGGACCGGCCAGGAACCCCCCTTATCGTTTGTTGACCCGCGCCGACAGCTCTTCAGCGCTCTCCTTGCGTTCCGAATAGCGGTCCACGAGGTAGTCGGCGCGTTCGCGGGTCAGCAGGGTGAACTTCACCAGCTCCTCCATCACATCCACGATGCGGTCGTAATAGGGCGAGGGTTTCATGCGGCCGTCTTCCTCGAATTCGAGGAATGCCTTGGCGACGGAGGACTGGTTGGGGATGGTGATGAGCCGCATCCAGCGGCCCAGAATGCGCATCTGGTTGACGGCGTTGAAGCTCTGCGAACCGCCGGAGACCTGCATTACCGCAAGCGTCTTGCCTTGCGTCGGCCGCACGGCGCCCCGCTTCAGCGGCAGCCAGTCGATCTGGGTTTTCATCACGCCTGACATCGCGCCATGGCGTTCCGGCGAGCACCAGACCATGCCTTCCGACCAGATCACGAGATCGAGCAGTTCCCGCACCTTGGGATGGCTTTCCTCCACGCCGTCCACCAGCGGCAGGCCGTGCGGGTCGAAGACGCGCGTCTCGCAGCCGAAGCGGCGTAGAATGCGCGCTGCCTCTTCATTGGCGAGGCGGCTGTAGGAGCGTTCCCGGAGCGACCCATGCAGCAGCAGGATGCGCGGCGGATGCGTCATGCGCGGCGGGGTGAAAAGCGTTTCTTCGTCGATGGACCGAAAGCTCGTTTCGTCGAGATTGGGGAAGGTGTCGTCAGCCAACGCGCTTTCCCTCCGCATCGATCAGCAGGTCGCCGTCTTCCTTGTGGAAGGGCCCGGGCGGCAGGCGGTCTAGAAGGTCGAGCACCGCCTCGCTCGGGCGGCAGAGCTTCACGCCTTTGGGCGAGCAGACGATGGGGCGGTTAACGAGCACGGGATGCTCGAGCATGGCCGCGAGGATCGTTTCGTCGGAAACGCCGTCCTCCAGCAGGCCCAGGTCGGCGGCGGGCGATTTGGTTTCCCTCAGCGCTTCACGCGGCGTGAGGTCGGCTGCGGCGAAGAGGGCGAGGAGCTGAGCCTTCGTCCAGCCTTCCTTGAGATACTCGATTACTGTCGGCGTTTCGCCGGATGCCTCGATGATCTTGAGGACATTGCGCGATGTCCCGCAATCGGGATTGTGGTGAATGACAATCATCGGACGTTCCTTTCGACCCGGCTGCGGTTACGCTTCTGGTTCGTCGGAAAGCCGCGGATTGTCAACCCGAAACGCCCGTTCAGGCCGGCTCAGAACGGCCAGAGCATCGGCACGAGCGTTACCGTGATGGCAGCGGCGATGAGGTTCATCGGGATGCCGATCTTCATGAAGTCGGTGAAGCGATAGCCGCCGGGGCCATAGACGAGGGTGTTCGTCTGGTAGCCGATGGGTGTCGCGAAGCTTGCGCTGGCCGAGAACATCACCGCCACCACGAAGGGGCGGGGGTCGTAGCCCAGCTGATGCGCAAGGCCGATGGCGATGGGGGTCATCACGATGGCGACGGCGTTGTTGGTCACAAGCTCGGTCATGATCGACGTCATGAGATAGACCGCGAGAAGGGCGGCAATCGGGGGCAGGCCTGAAAGCCATGGCGCGACGCCGTTCACGATGAGCGCCGCTGCGCCGGATTTTTCCAGCGCCGCGCCGACGGCGAGCATGGAAAAGATCAGCACCAATATGCGCCCGTCTATCGCACGGAAGGCGTCGTCGGCATCGAGGCAGCCGGTGAAGAGCACTACGCCCACGCCGATCACCGCGAGGGCGGAAAGCGGCATCACATTGAGCGCGCCGAGCAGCACCACGCCCGCCAGCACGGCAAAGGCGAGCGGCGCCTTGTTGCGGCGATAGCCGCGTTCGGCGGGCTCGGTGAGGTTCAGCAGGTTCATCTCTTCCGACAGGCGCTTCACATCGTCGGCGGCACCCTCGATCAGCAGCGTGTCGCCCGCCTTGGGGGCGATCTCGCCGATCTGGCGGCCGAGATTTTCGCCATGGCGGTGCACGGCGAGAATGTAGATCGCATAGCGGCGGCGCAGGCGCTGGTGGCGCAGCTCCGTTCCGATCAGGCTGCTGTTGGGGGCGACCAGCGCTTCCACCACCACGGCTTCGCGCTGGCCGACTTCGGAGAGGCCTTCGGGCGCGAGCTGGACGCTCGCCTCGGAGCGCAGGCTCAGCACTTCGGCCATGCTGGATTCGAAAACGATGCGGTCGCGCGGTTCCAGCACCAGCGTGTCGAGCCGGTGGCGCTGCGAGCGTTCGTTGCGCACCACGTCCACCACGCGAATGTCGCGCTTGCGGAAGGTTTCGATTTCGCCGACGCGCTTGCCGATGAATGGCGAGCCGGGGTTGAGCAGCGCGTCGGTGAGGAAGCGTTGCGATTTGCGCTCGCCCAGCATGCCGGCCAGCGTCATGCGGTCGGGCAGCAGGAAATGCGCCATCACCAGCATCGCCGCGCCGCCCACAAGGGTCAGGGTCAGGCCGAGCGCGGTGATCTCGAACATGCCGAACGGCTCCATGCCGTTTGCCACCGCGACGCCATTGACCAGCAGGTTGGTCGACGTGCCGATCAGCGTGCAGGTGCCGCCCAGGATTGCCGCGTAGGAAAGCGGGATCAGCATGCGCGAGGGCGCCATCTTCAGCTTTGCCGCGATGCCCATCACGATCGGGATCATCACCATCACGACCGGCGTATTGTTGACGAAGGCGGAGGCCGTGGCGGTGAGCCCCATCAGCCAGGAGAAGACGCCGCGGTTTCCTTTTTCCGCCGCCCGCTGGAAACGCGATGTCAGATTGGCGAGAAAGCCCGTGCGCACCAGCGCACCTGACAGGATGAACATGGCCGCAATCGTCACCGGTGCGTCGTTGGCGAAGGAGGACAGCATGGAATCGGCATCGAGCAGGCCCGTGGCCAGCAGCACGCCCACGCCGCCAAGCGCCACCACTTCGGGCGGGAACTTCTCGGTGGTGAAGAAGACGAGCATGATGGCGATGACGCCGAGAACGGCGTAAGGGGCCAGGGGAGCGGCTGCTTGGAACATGCTACCTTGTCGTTTCGACGTGCCGGCCGGCATCTGCCGGGCTCGCGGGGATCGGATGGGGTGAAGGTGAGACGCCGCCGCAGAAAATTCAATAAAAAAATGTGCTTTAATTCATCCAACAAAAATGTGGTGTAAAAAATAGCGCGTATTTTCTTCCGCGAAAAAAATGCTATCTACCCCGGCGCCGCTCGGGCGGTTTCTTACAGGGATGCAGGATGGGGAAAATGCCAGAACTCAAGGTGTTGTTCGAGCGTAACCGGGAATGGGCCGAAGGGGTCAAGGAACGCGATCCGGAATTCTTCAACCGCCTTTCCCGCCAGCAGGCACCCGAGTTTCTCTGGATCGGCTGTGCCGACAGCCGGGTTCCCGCCAATCAGATCATCGACCTGCCGCCGGGCGAGGTCTTCGTTCACCGCAACATCGCGAATGTGGTGGTCGCCTCGGACCTGAACTGCCTCTCCGTTATTCAGTTCGCGGTCGAGGTGCTGAAGGTGAAGCATATCATCGTCACGGGCCACTATGGCTGCGGCGGCGTGCGCGCCTCGCTGGAGAAGTCCGATCACGGCCTGATCGACAACTGGCTCAACCATATTCGCGGCGTCTACAGGCTGCACCGCCATCATGTGGACGCGGCCGAGGATGAAGAAGGCCGTGTGGACCGGCTCTGCGAGCTGAATGTGCTCGAGCAGGTGCGCAATGTCTGCACCACCACCATCGTCCGCGACGCCTGGGCCAACGGTCAGGACCTTCGGGTTCACGGCTGGTGCTATTCGATCAAGGACGGCCTGGTGCGCGGCCTGTGCTCGCATGGCGGGCAGGACGATATCGACACGGGCCTCGGGGACGATCTGGAAGCGCTGGCCGCGCGGTGGCTGACGGGCGAGGTCTGAGCTCGCCCGCCAGCGTCAGCGTGCCTACTGCATGTACCAGCCATGGCTTACCACCACGGACTGGCCGGTCAGCGCATTGCTGGGGAAGCTTGCGAACATCAGGGCGATTTCGGCGACGTCTTCCACGGTCGTGAATTCGCCGTCGACGGTCTGTTTCAGCATCACGTTCTTGATGACTTCTTCTTCGGAGATGCCGAGTTCCTCGGCCTGTTCGGGGATCTGCTTGTCCACCAGCGGCGTGCGCACGAAGCCGGGGCAGATCACATTGGCGCGCACGCCATGCTCGGCCCCTTCCTTCGAGACGGTGCGGCAGAGACCCAGCAATCCGTGTTTCGCCGTCACATAGGCCGACTTCAGGACCGACGCCTCCTTGGAGTGAACTGAGCCCATATAGATCACGCTGCCCGAGCCCTGTTTGTACATATGGGGCAGGCAGGCTTTCGTGGTCAGGAAGGCGCCGTCGAGATGGATCGCCAGCATCTTCTTCCAGTCGTCGAAGGAGAAGTCCTGCACAGGGTTCACGATCTGCACGCCGGCATTGCTCACCAGCACATCGATCCTGCCCCATTTGTCCACGACCTGCTGGACGCCGTCATTCACGGCCTTTTCGTTCGTGACGTCCATTTCGACGGCCATGGCCGAGCCGCTGCTTCCATTGTCGATTTCCTTCGCCGTCGCCTGCGCCTTGTCGGCATTGAGGTCGGCGATCACCACTTTCGCGCCCTCGGAGGCGTAGCGGGTGGCAATGGCCTTGCCGATGCCGCTCGCCGATCCGGTAATAAGAGCCACCTTGTCTTTCATTTTCATGTTTGCACTCCTTTCAGTGCTGACGCTCAGTCGGTCGCATCCCGCGTCAGGTCGAAGACCTGGATGCCGCTTTCGGGGCGGTGGCGGTCGCGCCATGCCTGGTGGCGCAGCGTGCGCGTCACGTCGTTGCGGCCCGCCTGCCAGTGATCGCCGATCGTGGCGCGGGAGAATTCATAATCCTTCGCATGGTTGTGGTAGCGCATGCGGCGATGGATCAGATGGATGATGGTGATTGCGTTGTGCCGGTCGCATTCTCGCAATGCCTGCACATCCGGATCGTCGGAAAATTCCGGCGGCAGCTTTTCCAGCAGGTTGCTGACGGCCTTTTCCATACGGTGGCGGCGGCGGAACACATCGGTGTTGAGGCGCGTGCGGCTGGAGTAGCGGATGTCCTTCTGGCGTTCGGCCACCTCGCCGATGGTGCGCGGCAGGGGGCCGCGTGCATTGAAGAGATCGACCTGGAAGACGCACATATCGTCCACCGTGTCTTCCTCCAGCACATATTGAAGTGGCGTGTTGGAGACGATGCCGCCGTCCCAGTAATGCTCGCCGTCGATTTCGACCGGCTGAACAGCGGCGATGTGCGTTTCAGCGTCGGCGCGGTCAACGTCCGAAGCGGCAATTTCGTCTATTTCGACAATCACGACATGGAAATCGATCTGAAGCATGTCATGGCCTCCGGCGCGCTTCCGCCCGGCTTCCCGCCTGTCGAAATCGACGGCGAGCATTACTGGGACGGCGGCATCGTCTCCAACACGCCACTTCAATATGTGCTGGA
>NZ_NYVD01000018.1 GCF_002684405.1 Parvibaculum sp.
CCATGGCGAGCGTGCCGACGGCCTCGCCGCTGGCGAGCTTCGGCAGCCATTTCTGTTTCTGCTCTTCCGTGCCGAAGAGCTTGATCGCTTCCGCGGCAAGATAGATGGAGGAAGAGAACGGCACCGGCGCCGCGGAACGGCCCAGTTCCTCGGCGATCACGCAAAGCTCCAGCGCGCCGAGGCCAAGACCGCCATAGGCTTCCGGAATGGCGGTACCGGTCAGCCCCATGTCCACGAGGCCCTTCCAGACGCCGGCATCATAGGCGTCCTTGCCTTCCAGATGCTTGCGCACGACGTCATAGCCGCATTTGTCGCCCAGGAACTTGCGTACCTGCTCCTTGAGCATCTTCTGATCGTCGGAAAAATCGAAATTCATAGTACCTCCCGCAAGGCCGGTAGCGGCGGCGCATTGTCCCTGCCCGCCGGATCCGGCTCTTTCATGACTTTCCAGTCCGGAAAAATGGTCTTGTCGCCCGTCCCGGCAAGTGCCGGGACGATCCGTTTGGCGCGCATTGTTCCCGCATTTCCGCCATCTGAAAAGGCCCGCTTATTTTACGTCGCGTCGGGCTTGAGCCAAGGCGGGGGGCGGGAAACGAACCACCTCCGAAACCGCAAGACTCTGCGCTTCCCCATGGCAAAATCGTCATTCGCCTTAACAGGCTGCTAACCGGCCATGACGCAGGATGCGGGGTAGAGACGGGTCTGTCTAAAAGGCAAAGGATTTGCGGGATGGCCAAGGCACAATTTCATAAGAACCAGCGCGTTTATGTCCGGCCGGTGGGCACCTGGGCGGTGATCGAGCGGCTGGTGCCGCAATGGGTCAAGGACATGGATGAGCCGTTGCGCATCAATTACGATGTCGGCCTTGGCCGCGAGTTCCGGGCCAATGAGCTCGAGACGGAAGAAACCGAGGCCCTCACCCATCTCGACCCCAATATGGAAGAGTGGCATGTGCAGCGCGTGCCCAATAAATGGCGCTCGGACTCGGAATCTGCCAACCACCCCGTCCCCGGCACCCATCCCGTCATCGTGACAGGCGGCCATGAAGGCGGAGGCTGGCGCGTGCCCGGCATCGAATACGACCTCTATCCGGATCGCTGCGAGATGCAGGCGCGGATCATGGCGGCGAGCCCGCAATTCATGGTGCTGCTGCAGCACCTGATCGAAGTGGCGCGCAACAATCCGGAAAACCTGCCCGACGATGTGATGGATATCGCCAATGACGCCGCCGCGACACTGGCCAAGGTGCTGCGCCAGGGCGTGGTGGAGGAAGAAGGCGGCGCGGGCCAGCCCGCATCGAGCCGCCCCTCCTAAAGACCTCGAAGGGCCCCCGAGACGGAAAATCCCGGTCGGGCTCTTCAATTCCGCCCCAATTCCGCCACGCGAATTGCGGAACCTTTCCCGAACGATTATCTCCTGTCCACGGGCCGACGCACGAGGTCTATGGAGCTGCGGCTTGCCGCCGGTCCTCCCCTTGTCCGTCCGCGGCCCGATTGCCCCCCCGGTTTCGAGTGATCATCTATGAAAAATGAAGACCCCCGCACCATCCGCCTTGCCGAATACACGGCGCCCGCCTTTCTGATCGACGAAGTGGCGCTCGACGTTTCGCTCGATCCCAAGGCGACGCGGGTGCACTCAAAGCTGACCGTGCGCCGGAACCCGGACAGCAAGAACGCCGACGCCCCCCTCGTACTGGACGGGGAGAAGCTGACGCTTCACGAGGTGAAGCTGAACGGCGAGACGGTGAGCCCGAACGCCTATCAGGTCGACGACGCCCAGCTCACCCTGTTCGACGCACCGGAAGAACCCTTTACGCTCGAAATCGTGACCAGTTGCGCGCCGGAAGAGAACACGGCCCTGACCGGGCTTTATCTCTCCAGCGACATCTATTGCACGCAATGCGAGGCGCAGGGCTTCCGCCGTATCACCTATTTCCCGGACCGCCCGGATGTGATGGCGGTCTATCGCACGCGCATCGAGGCCAACAAGGCCGATGCGCCGGTGCTGCTGTCCAACGGCAATCTGGAAGCGAGCGGCGACCTGGACGGCGGGCGGCATTTCGCGGAATGGCACGACCCTTTCCCCAAGCCCTCCTATCTCTTCGCTCTGGTGGGCGGCAAGCTCGGCCATGTGGAAGACACCTTCACCACCATGTCGGGCCGCGAGGTGACGCTTCGCATCTATGTCGAGCCCGGCAATAAGGACCGCTGCGCCTATGCGATGGAAGCGCTGAAGCGTTCCATGAAATGGGATGAGGAGCGTTTCGGCCGCGAATACGACCTCGACATCTTCATGATCGTCGCGGTAAGCGCCTTCAATATGGGCGCGATGGAGAACAAGGGTCTCAACGTCTTCAACGACAAATACATCCTTGCCCGCGCCGAGACCGCGACGGATGCCGACTACGCGGCGATCGAGGCGATCATCGCGCATGAATATTTCCACAACTGGACCGGCAACCGCATCACCTGCCGCGACTGGTTCCAGCTCTGCCTGAAGGAAGGCCTCACCGTCTTCCGCGACCAGGAATTCACCTCCGACATGCGCTCGCGTCCGGTGAAGCGCATCTCCGACGTGAAGCTCCTTCGCGCGCATCAGTTTCCGGAAGATGGCGGGCCGCTTGCGCATCCCGTCCGGCCCGACGCCTATATCGAGATCAACAACTTCTACACGGCAACCGTTTATGAGAAGGGCGCAGAGCTTTGCCGCATGATCCATACGCTGGCCGGGCCGGAACGCTTCCGCAAAGGCATGGACCTTTATTTCGAGCGGCATGACGGCGAAGCGGCGACGGTGGAGGATTTCGTTACTTCGCTTGCCGATGGCGCAGGGCTGGACCTCGGCCAGTTCATGCGCTGGTACAGCCAGTCCGGCACGCCGGAGGTGCTCGCGTCGGGCAACTACGATGCGACCCGGAAAAGCTACACGCTGACGCTGAGCCAGGTCTGCCAGCCGACGCCGGGCCAGCCGAAAAAAGCGCCCTATCACATCCCCGTCGCCATGGGGCTTGTGGGGCCGGACGGCCATGACATTCCCCTGCAGCTTCAGGGCGAGGACGCGCCCGTCGGCACATCGCGCGTGCTGAACCTGACCGAGCAGGAACAGACCTTCCACTTCGTCAACGTGCCCGCAAAGCCGGTGCCGTCGCTGCTGCGCGGGTTTTCCGCGCCGGTGAAGCTCAATGCCAATCTGAAGGAACGCGACCTCATGTTCCTGATGACGCATGACAGCGACCCGTTCAACCGCTGGGAGGCGGCACAGCGCTACGCAACGGGCCTGCTGATCGGGCTTGTCGGCGCACAGGCCAGTGGCGAGAAAAACCGTCAGGGGACGGCCTTTGCCGAGATGATCCGCTCCCTGCTCGCCGACAGCTCGCTCGACCCCGACTATGTGGCGCAGATGATCGTCCTGCCGAGCGAGCAGACGATTGCGCAAACGATCGGCAAGGATGTCGACCCGGACGCGATCCATACGGCGCGGGAGACATTGCGCGGCTCCATCGCGGCGCAGCTTCGCGATGAGTTTGCAGCAGCCTATGAGGCCTTCCGGGTGGAGAGGCCTTATTCGCCCGATGCCGACCATGCCGGCCGCCGGGCACTGCGCAATGCCTGCCTTTCCTATCTGGCCGCTGTGCCGGGCTCGCGGGAGGGCGTCACGCTTGCCCTCACGCATTACAGGCAGGCGACCAATATGACGGATGCGATGGCCGCGCTCGGCGTTCTCGCCAATGTGGACGGAGCTGAGCATGACGAAGCGCTTGCCGACTTCTATGAACGCTGGAAAGACAATCATCTCGTCGTGGACAAATGGCTCACCCTGCAGGCGCTCTCCACAAGGCCGGACACGCTGGCCCAGATCAAGCGCCTGACCACCCATCCGGCCTTCAACATCAAGGGACCGAACAAGGTGCGTGCGCTCATCACCAGCTTCGCGGCGGCCAACCAGGTCCGCTTCCATGCGAAGGACGGCGCGGGCTACGAATTCGTCGCCGACAAGGTACTCGAACTGGACCGGCTGAACCCGCAGGTGGCGGCGCGGATGCTCGGCAGCTTCAAGAGCTGGCGGCAATTCGAGCCGTCGCGGCGGGCGGGGATGGAAGCCGCGCTGAAGCGCATTGCCGAAACCGAGGGTTTATCCCGCGATGTCTATGAAATCGCGACCAAGACGCTGGCCTGATCGATATGGGATCGCATGCGATCCGGTTGGCGGACATTCGCTGAAAAGGCGCTATTCTCATCGGGTAATGTCTGTGGACTGAGTCCGAATTGCATCGGTTAATGAAAAGTTAACGCACGACTATGGACAAAGCTGTGCCCAAGCCGAATCATCGCCTTCAAGCAACTGATTCGGAACGGCTATACAGGCAAGGGCCATGGCGGACGCCAGCACCGGCAGACATGAAACGATGGGCAAGATGGGCGACCGACCGGCCATATGGCATTCGTCGCTTCGGCGGAACGGATGGTTCGGCATGTCTTCTGGAAAAGTCGCCCGGCTTCTGCTCGCCCTTTCCGGGGTCGGGCTTGTCGCGCTCAATGTCGCCCTATATCTCGACGAGGGCCTCTCGCGCACGCTCGTCTTTTCGGGCCTCCTTTCGGCCGGCTATGTAGCGCTTGCCTGGCTCCTCGTTCATCTGCGCGAGAGCAAGCTGGAAGCGGAAGCCGCGCTGGTGGAGAACCAGCAGCGCTTCGACATGGCGTTTGCCGGTGCGCGCTGCGGGATCTGGGACTGGGACCTGACGGAAAACCGGGTCTACTGGTCGGCGGCGATGTTCGACATGGTCGGCCTCAAGCAGCCCTCGCGGCGTATGTCGCCCAATGAAGTGAAAGCGCTGACGCATCCCGACGACCTCAAGGCGATCGACGAGATCATGCAGGCGGCAAGCCGCCCGTCCCGCTCCTACGACACGGACTTTCGTCTTAAGCATGCCGACGGATCGTGGGTCTGGGTCCATGCCAAGGGTCAGGTCTGGGGCGGCGGCCGGCTCGCCAGCGAACGGCTTGTCGGCATCACCATCGACATTACCGAACAAAAGCTCGCCGAAAAGCGCGTCTCGGAAGCGAATGAGCGCCTGCGCGACGCCATCGAGAGCATCGGCGAGGCCTTCGTACTCTGGGACGGCGACAACAAGTTGGTGACGTCCAACAGCAAGTTCGCCGAATTCCTCGACCTGCCGGAAAGCGACGTGGCGCCCGGCGGCACCCTGCCCGACCTGATGGCGCGCGCCTCGGTGGCGGAAAGCTGGCCGCAGCCCGGCACGGGCCGCAATGAAAGCGTGCGCGAAATCCATCTTCCCAGCGGGCGCTGGTTGCAGATCAGCGAACGCCGCACCAAGGATGGCGGGCATGTGAATGTCGGCACCGACATTACCGACATCAAGACGCAGGAAGCGCAGCTCACCGAAAGCAAGGGCGAGCTGGAGCGCACGGTGCGCGACCTCGAAACCTCGCGCCAGAAGCTGCAGGAGCAGGCTCGCCAGCTCGTGGACCTCGCCGAGAAATACGCCGTCGAAAAGACGCGCGCGGAAACGGCGAACCGCTCCAAATCCGAATTCCTCGCCAATATGAGCCATGAGCTGCGCACGCCGCTCAATGCGATCATCGGCTTTTCGGAGATGATGGAGTCGGAGCTTTTCGGCCCGCTCGGCGCGCCGAAATATCACGAGTACACGAAGGACATCAAAGGCTCCGGCCAGCACCTGCTCGAACTCATCAACGACATTCTGGATATGTCGAAGATCGAGGCGGGCCGGATGACGCTGGAAAAGGAAGACCTCGATATCGACGAAGTGCTGGGCGAGTCCTTGCGTCTGGTCAGCGGCCGCGCCGAAGAGGCCGACCTCAAGATCGTCAACGAAGTCTCGGCCCTGCCCCATGTGCAGGCGGACAAGCGCGCCGTGAAACAGGTGCTGCTCAACCTCCTCTCCAATGCGGTGAAGTTCACGCAGGCCGGCGGCAGCATTCACGTTACCGGCACGACGGGGAACGGGATGCTCACCATTGCGGTGCGCGACACGGGCATCGGCATTCCCTCAAGTGCGCTCGCCAAGATCGGGCGTCCTTTCGAGCAGGTGGAAAGCCAGCACAACAAGACGCACAAGGGCACGGGCCTGGGCCTTGCCCTGTCGCGCTCGCTGGTGGAAATGCATGGTGGCGAACTCGACATCGACAGCATCGAGGGCGTCGGCACGACAGTGAGCTTCACGCTGCCGCTCTGAGCGTCACTTCTTTTTTCGACACAGCATTGGCCGTTTCCCGCCCGGCACGTTAGGTTGCCCTCGTCCTTCGAGTTTCGAAAAAGACGAGGAAACGATGACGCAGGAACGGCAGGCCTCCCGGCAGCGCAGCTTTTCGATCCATGTCGGCCACGAGCAGATCGTGATCGAGCGCACTTACGAAGTCGTCAGTATCGTCAACGACTTCATGGTCGGTGCATGGTTCCTTGCGGGCAGCATTCTCTTCTTCTGGGCAGAGACCACTTACGACGGCACATGGCTTTTCGTGATCGGCAGTGCGCAGCTTCTCATCCGCCCCGCGATCCGGCTCGCACGCCACATCCATCTCGGACGCAGCACGCCGAG
The DNA here is from genome assembly GCF_002684405.1 of Parvibaculum sp. GTDB lineage: Bacteria > Pseudomonadota > Alphaproteobacteria > Parvibaculales > Parvibaculaceae > Parvibaculum. Next base: position 6,581 of record NZ_NYVD01000018.1, read on the forward strand.
CTATTCGCAGTGGTAAGCGTACCGCCTACAGATACCAGTCATACTTGAACAGCCTTGAATTCATTGTCTTTTTCCCCGGTTTCAATATTGATTCAGAAAAAGAGCTCCGAAAACAGCGGATAAATTGAACTTGTCTCCGCCTGTCCAACGACTGCCGGTCGCGAAAAATGTTGTCCCCTTGGCCTGGACAATCACAGTCATCGGCCTGGCAAAGCTAAGCCGCCTCCCATTCGCCCAAGCCGAGCCCCGCTTTTTTGGCGCGAATCACGGCTGACGTCGCTGGCAGCGGCGCACCTCCTGTTTCCGCTCGACAGGGACCGACCGCTTTCTGACACGACGAGCTTCGTACATGCTTAGTAGGAAACCGTCACCCTAAAGCCGAAGATCTGATCGTCTTCCGCGTCGATGCCTTCGCCAACCAATTGCCGGCCATAGCTAGCCTGCAAGGTCGCATGCTCGCTCCAGCGATATTTCAAGCCGACACCAACGCTCGCCAGGGTTTGTCGCTTCTCTTCGCCGGCTGCGGCATGCTGCAAAACCGCTTCGCCCCGGTCGAAAAAGGCAAAGGCGTCCAGTTCGTCCTGTATCCCTGCGTTGGCGAGCGGTGCCATCAGCGGCGCATGCAGTTCCAGCGACGTCCTGTACCCATGATCGCCCAGCGCTTCGCTTTCGCGGAAGGCGCGAATCGAACGGGTTCCCCCGAGCGCGATTTGCTCGCTGGGGAGAAGGTTGGCGGTGGAGAGCTGGCCGGCAAACCGTCCCTTCATCCAGAAGCCGGCAAAAAGACGCTGGTCGCGAACGAGGTCGAGCCTGGTGTAGGCGTACTCTGCTTTGCCGCCGGTACGCCCCGTGCTCGTCGCAGAGGGCTGGTAATCGCGGTCGTCATTGAAAGCGGAAAGCCCACCGGGACTGACATAGAGTTCGACCTCGCCCGTCGTCACACCCCATATATCGGAGCGGCTGCCGGACCATTCGAAGACCGCCTGCACGATGTCGGTCGAGGAGGAGGAAACCGACGTCCCGCCAAAGGCGAGATCGTTGTCGGTCCGCTTGAAGTCGCCTCCGAACGCAATCTCATGCGTCATATCCCATGATACGGGCAGCGGAATGATGTAGCGGCCGCTTACCTGCCAGGACGAGCCGTCGGAGGTAAGCGGCGTTCCGAAATTCGGGTGCACTTCCGAATAGTAGCCGAAAAGCGACAGCTCATGGCGCCACGGCAAGGGCGCCGTATAGCTGAAGGAATGCGCGAAATAGCGCGGGTCGTCGGAGGTCGTGCCATGCGGGAACGCGCCCTCGGTGAACAGATCGGAATCCGTCGTTGCCTGGTAGGAAAGGACGTGGCCGAGACCGAACAGGTCGCCCAGATTGAAGCCGGCGAAGAACCTTTCCCATCCCGTCGAGCGCGAACCGGAATTGTCCGCGCCGACATAGACGCGCCATGGCCGCTTGTCCTGCGTATCGAGCACGATATCCGTTTCGCCGAACGCATCGCCCCTTTCCAGCACCAGACGCACCTTGCGGAACGGGTTCCGGTTGAGCCATCTGATATCGTCCACCAGCGCACCGGCGTCGATAGGCTGCCCGGGCATGCTACGGATCTCCGCGACAAGGCGCTCATCCGACACGTGGCGGTTGCCTTCGCTGCGCACTTCGCCAAGACGGAACTCCAGCACCGTAACCTGCACGGTTCCCGACGTGATGTCCTGCTCGGGGATCAGCACATCGACAAGAGGACGGCCCGCCGCCCGGTAGGCCTTGACGATGGCGGCCGATATGCGATCGAGCTCCGCCAGCGTCACCGGCTGACCGAGAAATGTTTCGAGCGACCCGTCCAGAGGGGGGTGTCCGGACGGCAGGTGCGACGCGTCAATTCCCCTGCCCGAGACGCCCTCCGCTGCGACGTCGCCGAGCGAGCCGAGAAGGACCAGCCCGTTCAACTTCGCGACCAACACCGTTTCGTCGTCCGACGTTTTCAGGTCGCCGGAAGGCAATGTCGGCTCTTCTTCGAAAACGGGTGGAACATCCGGCGCAATCCGCTCGTACTCGTCAGCGGCACGGGCCTCGAACCCGGCCAGTCCTGCCACTAGGACACAGGACGCCAAAACCGACTTTTTCATCTTGATGTTACTCTCCGTCCTGTTCGCCAAGCCCGGAGGCATATGCGAAGTATCCGTTTCCTGCGGTCCCGTTCATGAGGCTGAGAGGAACGACGCCATTCCTGTAGCCGAAAGGCATACCGTTGAAGCTCATATGGGCCTGCGGTGCCCCGCTACCTCCGGCACCTGCGAGACCGCTACGCCCGAACCTGCCGGAAAAAAACGAACCGCTCTCTTCGGGACCCTGGACCGCGACAGGCCTCGTCATGACGTCGAAGGTCTCCGTAAATGCATCGTTGGAGGGGGTGACCGGACGGACCAGCACCACCAGCACGCCGTCGACATATGTGATGGCGTAATTCGTGGAGGTGAGCCCCGAAGGCCTGATCGTGTAGTCGCCGGGCGGGGAACCGGTATCGGCCGAACTGGCGAACAGAAGCGATCCCGATAGCGAAGAGACGCCATCACCGGCCAAAAATCCGTCGAAGCTCGCCGTGAAGACAGGGGCCGCCTCGCCCTCCAGGCGTGAAGCGTCATCCGCCGTCACCGTCAGCGATTTCGGATCGACGGTGAGCGTGCCGTCCAGGAAGGTGAGGTCGTAATTCGCATTCGTCCCCTCAACTTCGATGGCGTAAGTTCCGACGTCACTCGTGGTCCCCGCCGCCGTCGCAAAGCCGAGATCGACCAGCGCATCGCCCAGCGTTGCGTGATGCGCGGCCAGACCGCCACCGGTGATGGAGGCCGAGAAAGCGGGGTTGACATCGCCATAAATCTTGGAGGCATCATCCGCCGTCACCGTCAGCGATTTCGGATCGATGGTGAGCGTGCCGTCCAGGAAAGTGAGGGCGTAATTGGCATTCGTTCCATCGACTTCAATGGCGTAAGTCCCGGCGTCACTCGTGGCCCCCGCCGCCGTCGCAAAGCCGAGATCGGCCAGCGCATCGCCCAGCGTTGCGTGATGCGCGGCAAGCCCACCGCCAGTGACGGAAGCCGAGAAGGCCGGGTTGGCGTCGCCATAGGTTTTGGACGCATTGTCCGCCGTTACTTCCAGCACGCGCTGGTTAACCGTCAGGGTTCCGGTAGCCGGGAGCACCTGAAACGAGTAGCCCAGCGTCGAACTCGCTCCGGACATATCGACATTGACTGCGTAATCGCCGACATCGGATTGCGCCGTGGCGGTTGTCGACAACCCAACGGTCCCGGACAGGGCTTCCGCCAGGCTGTCGCCCGCGACGAGACCGTTCACATCCACCGTGTAGGAAAAGGCCGGATTGGCGTCGCCATAGGCTCTCGACACATTGTCCGCGTACAGGGTCAGAACCGGAGCATATGTGTAAAAGAAGAAGTCGCCCGATTCCGAGATCGTCGAGGGTGGATTGACCGAATAGCTTCGCGCATAGCGCCGCGCGCCGGAAAGCCCGTCCACATCGTCGACGAGAGGAGAAACCGAGTAGACAAGATAACGTCCGGTTCCCGCGTCCAGCGCCGCAGCGCCTGCCTCATTCGTGAAGCTGTTCGCGGCAATCACGAGGTCGCCGTCGGCCGTCAGGCTCCCGCCGCTTCTAATCGTGAAGTCGTTGTCCGTCAGAAGGCTGACCGCCCCGACGCCGGACAGATCGATCGCCCCCGTCACCTCGATGTCGGCCTGAGAGACCGACCTGTCCCCAATATAGAGTTCGTTCGCGGCGATCCGCGCGATTTCGGCCTGGCTGAGTTCGATGGTCGAGACCGCGTCATCGGTTGTCGAACCGAGGTCGACCGCTTCATGGCCCGGTCCCTGAATGTGAACGCTGCCTGTCGTCGCGGAGACATTCCCATCCAGTTTCATGCGTGGCGCAAGAAGCGAAAGCTCAGGCGCTCCGCCACCCGTTACAGAAACGGTTCGTCCCGTCGCAATCCGCAAGGTGCCTTCGCCATTCTCATCCGCGTCGGCGCCGAGCAGCAGATTGCCTGCAACGGAGAGGTCTCGATCCACCGTCAGATGCCGCGTCGCGCGAAAGGCCACGCTTCCATTGAAAACCGGCGATTCAGGGCCGAAATACCCCGCGTCCAGCGTCAGGTCGCCGCCGGAGGTGATGCCGGCACCGTCTGCGAATGTGACGGCGCCGGAAAGATCGCCATCGCTATCGGGGCTCAGCGCGACGACGGCATTTTCGGATTCGAAGATGCCGTTGAACTGAACGCCGTTGGAGGCCTGGAACACGATCTCGGTGGTAATATTCGCCGTCTGCGCGGCGGTCATGGCGCCGACCGTCAGGACAGTTGTATCGCCGGCATCGCCATAGACGAGACGCGGCGCGCTGACGAGCGCGGCGTTCGGCGCGGTGAGGGCGCCCGGGCTGTAGCTACTGATGTTCACCGTCCCGACGGTTGCCCGGAGCGAGCTATTGGTGAAGTAGTTGAAGCTGTTCGTACGCAGGTAGAGATCTCCCTGCGTGGACCGGACGTAATAGCCATAGGTGTATAGGCGAAGTTGCGGCGAAACGAGCGTCACATCGCCCTTGGCCGACAGAGGATTGGATATCGCGAGATCGTTGTAGCCGCCCGCGGAATTTTCGATGAAAAGAGCGGTTTCGATATTGGCAAATCCGCCGTAAATCGTGATCCCGCCATTGGCGTACAAATGGATCTCGTCGGAAATCCCGATGCCCCAGTTCTGCTGATCCGCCGAATTATAAGCCGAGAAGTATTTGTAGCTGCCCTTCTTCTTTTGCTGGTTGATATGAAGGTTGGCCGCCGACACCTTGGAAAGGTCGTCCGAGAACAGATAAAGATAATCGTTATGGATGCCGATCGTGCCGCGCCGCGCGAGCGCGATGTGCCCGCCATGAGAGAGGTCGATGAAAACATCGCCCGCCCCTGCATCCAGCGCCGTCGCAGAAAGCGAGGGGCCGTAAATATTCAGGCCCTGCATTTCGATACGGATATCTCCGCCGCCCGACACGACGCTGCCACCATTCGCTATCGAAAAGACGCCCGTACCGTTTGCAATGCCATGTCCGTCCGCATCGTCGTCGGCGCGTATGAAGATATCGCCGCCGCCGCTGTCGACCGCGCCCGTCGCCACCACGTCGATATTGTTGTTCGCCACCGCATTGAACGCCGCACCGCCGGTTTCGATGGTATCGGAAACCGTGATGTCGTTGCCCGCCTGGAGCGTCACACCCAATGGGTGATTGGTATCGTCTGTGCCTATGGCCGCGTTGACCTCGATATCGTTCTCCGCGTTCAGCGTGAGGGTCGTCGATCCGCTGCCGCCACCACTCGTCACCGCCGCCTCAACAGTTATGTTGCCGCTACCGTTCCCGGACGGATTTACGGTCGTGATGGTCACATTGTTGGTTTCCAGAAGCGACGCCAGGGTTCCTGCTTCGATTTCCGATGCGTCCACCGACTCCTGTTCGGCATAGCCGTAATCGCCCGAAAGCGCGCCTTCCGTCGCATTGCCGGTGATCGTGTCGACGATGGAAATATCTGTAGGGTCGAGCAGCAACGTTCCGCCACCCGTATCGACGGTGCCGGCGAAGGAGAGCGTCTTCTTGCCTGAAACCTCTACGCGGCCGCCCTGCCCCGTATTGTCGCCACGCGCGTTAACATGCCCCGCGAAGTCGGTGCGCCCATCGGCCCAGAGCACAGCTTCGCCGCCGTTCCCCGCTGCACCATCGACGCTGATCTCGGCGCCGGATGCCACGAGGAGCGTCTCGGCATTGCGGATATCCGGATCGCCGCCCTGCCATCCGCCACCGAGATTTACCGTGCCGCCGTCTTCAGCGCCCCTTGCATCGATGCGCGCCTGCGCGCCGAGGGCCACATATGCGCCTTCCGCCACGATATGCCCGCCGTCCCCCGCCTCGCCGCTTGCATCGATGCGGCTGTTGATCTCTACGCGCCCCGCGGCGCGCAAGAGCACCCGCCCGCCTTCACGCGTCGCAGAACTCACCCGGATGGCGCCATCCGTGTTTCCCGCAAGGGCGTAGACATTGCCGCCGGCCGATTCCAGCCGAGCGACCGTTGCCTTGATAAACCCCTTGTTCTCAACATCGCCGGAACGGCTCACCCGCACGGTGATATCCACCCCCTCGCCCATATCGGAAAGTTCGACATGATGCGCGGCCGCCATTGCAACCCTACCGCCGGCGGAGATTTCGCCTTCGTTTCGGACGCTATGAGCCGCCAGAACGACATCGCCGCTACTCGCGGCGATCTTGCCGAGATTGACCACCGGCGCTTCGGACTGGCCGGACAATGACAAGGCGCCATCCGACATGAAGGCGGTTTCGTCGGCCTCGAGCGTGGTGGCGGCGAAACTACCACCGGTCCTCACGCTTCCCCCGGGGCCGACC
>NZ_NYVD01000019.1 GCF_002684405.1 Parvibaculum sp.
ATGGTGGATCTGGAGCCCGTGAAGGAAGAACACGAGCTGATGGAGAAGCTCCGTCACCAGTCCACCGACCTCGAGGCGCATGGCCGTGTGGACGTGATGTCCGACATGACCCGCTTCGATGCCGAACGTCTGCATCAGCTGATCGAAAACCACGCGCGCTACACCAATTCGGCGCGCGCGCGTGAGATTCTTGAAAATTGGGAGAGCTTCCTGCCGAAGTTCCGCAAGGTGATGCCGGTCGAGTACCGCCGCGCCCTGCGCGAGCTGAAGGAATCTCAGGAAGCGGCCCAGGCCATGGCCGCAGCAGGAGAGTAAGCAACCATGGGTAAGATTACAGGCTTTCTGGAAATCGACCGTCAGGACCGAAAGTACCTGCCGGCGTCGGACCGCATCCGCAACTACAAGGAATTCGTGATTCCGCTGAGCGAGGATGCAACCCGCGACCAGGCTGCACGCTGCATGGATTGCGGCATTCCCTACTGCCATTCGGGCTGTCCGGTGAACAACCAGATCCCCGACTGGAACGATCTCGTCTATCACGCCGAGTGGGAAGACGCCTGCCGCAACCTGCATTCGACCAACAACTTCCCGGAGTTCACCGGCCGCATCTGCCCCGCTCCCTGCGAGGCAAGCTGCACGCTGAACCTGACCGAACAGCCCGTCACCATCAAAACGATCGAGTGCTCCATCGTCGATCGCGGCTGGCAGGAAGGCTGGATCGTTCCGCAGGTGCCCGCGCAGAAGACCGGCAAGAAGATCGCGATCGTCGGCTCCGGCCCCGCCGGGCTTGCCGCCGCGCAGCAGCTTTCCCGCCGCGGCCATGACGTGCATCTCTTCGAGAAGAATGCGAAAGCCGGCGGCCTGCTCCGCTACGGCATTCCCGACTTCAAGATGGAAAAGACCCTGATCGACCGCCGCGTCGGCCAGATGGAAGCGGAAGGCGTGACCTTCCACTACGGCGTGAACATCGGCGTCGACAAATCCGCGACGGAACTCGAATCCGAATTCGACGCCGTGCTGCTGACCGGCGGCTCCGAAGCGCCCCGCGACCTGCCGGTCGAGGGTCGCGATCTCTCGGGCGTCCATTTCGCGATGGAATTCCTGCCCCAGCAGAACCGCCGTGTGTCCGACGAGCCCATCGGCCAGGTCGAGCCGATCCTTGCCAAGGGCAAGCATGTGGTCGTGATCGGCGGCGGCGACACCGGGTCCGACTGCATCGGCACCTCTTTCCGCCAGGGCGCGCTTTCAGTCACCCAGATCGAAATCATGCCTGCCCCGCCGGAAAAGGAAAACAAGCTCCTGACCTGGCCCGACTGGCCGATGAAGATGCGCACCTCCTCCAGCCAGGCGGAAGGCGCGACGCGCGACTTCGCCGTGATGACCCGCCGCTTTGTCGGCGAGAACGGTCATGTGACGGCGCTCAAATGCATCCGTGTCGACGAGAAGATGCAGCCCATCGAAGGCAGTGAGTTCGAAATCAAGGCGGATCTCGTGCTGCTTGCCATGGGCTTCGTGCACCCGGTGCATCAAGGCATGCTGGAAGAGATCGGTGTGGAACTGGACCAGCGTGGCAACGTGGCCGCCGACACGGCAACCTACAAAGCCAGCAAAGGCAAATTCTTCGCTGCCGGCGACATGCGCCGTGGCCAGTCCCTCGTGGTATGGGCCATTCGCGAAGGCCGCCAGGCCGCCCGCGAAGTAGATCTTTACCTGATGGGAGAGTCGCTCCTGCCCCGCTAGCAACCCTCCATACGAAACATCCAAAACCCCGCGGGAGCGATCCCGCGGGGTTTTTCTTTGAGAAAATTTTTCCGGTACATGCAGATGTCGGTTCCGGATATGGCAAGACACGATAACGCTTTCCGTGTCATCTCCTGCCGCAACCAGGAAGGATCGGACCATGCCGGACAAGAAGAATGAGGAATGGCAGGACTGGCTGGAGGGTATCCGGGCGATTGCGCCGCTGCTGCCCGCCGCGCTGCCCTTCGGCATGATGGCGGGACTCGCCGCCGCCAAGGTCGATTTCGACGCCCTGCTCGGTATCGGTCAGTCGGCGATCATCTTCGCGGGCGCATCGCAGATCGCCATGTCGCAGCTCATCGGCGAGAAGGCCCTGCCGGCGATGGCGGTATTGACGGTGCTGCTCATCAATCTGCGCTTCGCCATGTACAGCGCCTCGCTGTCGCTGCATCTGCGCGGCCTGTCCGGCACCAAGAAGAGCCTCGTCGCCTATCTGCTGACCGATCAGGCCTATGCGCTTGCGCTGGCCCGGTTCACGCTCCATCCCGATTGGTCGCTGGACAGGAAGTTCCGCTTCTATCTGGGCACCGCGATTACCCTCTGGATCGTCTGGATGGCATCGACGGCACTTGGCTATTATCTCGGCGCGGGCCTCCCGCCGTCATGGGGCCTGGAATTCGGCGTGCCCATCACCTTCATCGCCCTGATGGTGCCAGGCCTGCGCGACAGCGCCACCGTCGCCGCGGCCTGTGTCGGCGGCGTCATGGCCGTCATTGCCGCGCCGCTCCCCAACAATCTCGGGCTCTTCCTTGCCGCGCTGTGCGGCATCGCCGCCGGCTATGCCTGGGAGAGCATCATGCTCGCCCCGCAGGAGGGAGACGACACATGAGCACCACGACCCTCTGGTTCATCGTGCTGGCGGCCGGGCTCGGCACCTTCGCGCTCAGGCTATCCTTCATCCAGCTCGCCGACAGGATCGCCCTGCCCCGGCCCTTCATCCGCGCGCTGCGCTTCGTGCCCGCCGCGGTGCTCTCGGCCATCATCCTGCCCGCCGTGCTGCGCCTGCCCGACGGCACAATGAGCTATGCGTTCGACAATCCGCGCTTGCTGGCGGCCATCGGCGCCACATTGATCGCATGGGCCACGCGCAACGCGCTCGTGACCATTCTGGGCGGTATGGCGCTTTTCTGGCTACTGGGGTGGCTGATCTAGCCCTGCGTGTCGCGCAGGCCGCCAGGCAGCGCGTCGTCCTCGGCGCGCGGCTTGCCGCGCAACGCGGCGATCGCCCGCTCGACGACGGGAAACTCAGCCCGTAATTCCGCCCATCCCGTCGTCCGCAGATCGTCCACCTCTGCGCGGATGGCGGCGGCGGGCGCCGTCAGACCGTTCTTCCGCATCTGCTCGTCCCATGTGTGGCTGAGCGCCACCACGGCGTCCTGCACGGGGCCGACCTCGAACCCGTTCACATAGGTGACGAGCTGAGAGCTGTTGAAAAACAGCAGCAGGAAAGCCGACAGCCACATGACGCGGGTAAAGCGGGCAACGCTGCGTCGCGTCTCTTCCGCCTGATGCAACTCGGCGCGCGAGGCGGCTTCCCAACCGCCTTCCACTTCCGTTTCGATGTCATGCAGCAGATCGAGCATTGATCGCATCCTAGAACTGGAAATAGATGAACGGCGCCACGCCCGCAGGCGCGACGGCCCAGATGAGCCAGATACCGCCGCCCAGCAGCAAGGCCAGCAATGGCGACGGCAGATGCTTGATCCCCTGCGCGAGCCAGCGCCCGAGATTGCCCGGCGTGAACTGGAAGATCATCGCCAGCGCGATAAGCCCCGTCAGGAACGGCGTTGCATATTGCAGCGGCTCGCCCCAATTGCCGAAGCCTGCGAGATAGTTCCACGCCGTGCCGAATGTATCCGCCCTGAAGAAGATCCAGGTAAAGCAGACGAAATGGAACGTCCACACCACCCCGACGATATGTTGCGCCCCGTCGCCCAGCATACCGGCAACGCCCCGGGGTCCCGCCTGCGCCGGCGCAAATCGCTCGATCTTCGATTTGATAAACCGTTCCAGCCCCAACATCAGACCATGCGCCGTACCCCAGAAGACGAACGTCCAGGCCGCGCCGTGCCATAGCCCGCCCAGAAACATGGTCAGAAAGAGATTGCGATAGGTCGCTTTCTCTCCACCCCGGTTACCGCCCAGCGGGATGTAGAGATAATCGCGCAGCCAGGTGGAAAGCGAGATATGCCAGCGCCGCCAGAAATCCTGCAGGCTCGCCGCGCGATAGGGCTGGTTGAAGTTCTCAAGAAAGCGATAGCCCAGCAGCGCCGCAACGCCGATGGCAATGTCGCTATAGCCCGAGAAGTCGCAATAGATCTGCACTGCATAGGCATAGACGCCGAGCAGAAGGTCTCCCGCCCCCACCACCGTCGGGTCGAAGAACACCGGATCGGCAATGCCCGTGGCGAGATAATTGGCGATCACCATCTTCTTGATGAGGCCGGACAGGATCAGCACCGTGCCGACGCCCAGATGCTCCCGCGACAGGCGCGGCGTCTCATGAAGCTGCGGCAGGAAATCCGCCGCGCGCACGATGGGACCGGCAACGAGCTGGGGAAAGAACGAGATGTAGAGCATCACGTCGGCAAGCGAACGCTCCGCCCGCACATCGCCGCGATAGACATCGACCACATAGGAAATGCTCTGAAAGGTGAAGAATGAAATTCCCACCGGCAGGATGATCTCCATGAACGGCAGATCGCGCGCCAGGCCGAAACTGTCGAGCAGCGCCGCAAGCGATGTCAGGAAGAAGCCGTAATATTTGAAGAAGCCGAGAATGACGAGCGAGCCTGCGACCGCAACCCCGACGATCCATTTGCGAAGCGCCGCGCGTTCGGCGCGCTCGAGCCCGAGCCCTGCCAGATAAGCAATCAGAGTCGAGGCGAACAGCAGCCCGGTAAAGCGCCAGTCCCACCAGCCATAGAACACATAGGAAGCGGCAAGCAGCGCCAGCTTGCGAAAGCCCGGCGTCCAGCGCAGCGACCAGCTGACCGTGAAAACGATCAGGAAGAAGATACCGAACTCAAGAGTCGGAAAAAGCATGCCGCCGCCCTGACACGACCGCTTTCAGAAAAGGCGCTTCCTTCAAACAAGGGAGCGGTTTTCCGTCCGAAAGCAGCCCAACCAAGCGCGCGGTCCACCGTCCGCGCGCACTACGCAACCGTTAACCATCAGGGGGGCATGACGGTCAGGCGCATAATCCAACGCGTGGCTGCAAAGCTCAATGGCAGAGTTAATTGTTAGTTAATGCCCGAACAGGGACCTCAGGCGCCGAAAGCAGCCAGAAATGTGCGCACGGCGGCATGAGCGTTTTCCCTGATTTCGGCCTCGCTCGGCGCCGGCGTCACGTTCCAGAGACGCCGATTGTGAATCCAGCCCTGGCTCAACAGGATCATCTGCCGCGCGGCGAGCAGGGGATCCGTATCCGCCCGCAGATAGCCCTGCTCCACGGCGCCGCGAATATAATCGGCCAGATGCTGCTCGGCATTGGCCGGCCCGCTATCGTAGAAAGCCTGCCCCACCTCGGGAAAACGGCCCGCCTCGGCATAAACCAGCCGTATCAGGGCGAGGTTCTCCGGCCTCAGCAAGACCTCGAGAAAACGCTCGCTGAATGCGCGCAATACCTCCCCCGGCGCGCCCCCGCCCGCGATCGTGCCGGAAACCTCTGCTTCATGCCGGGTCAGGGAATCCTCAAGCACCGCCCGGAAGAGCTCGCTCTTGGACGCGAAATAGGCGTAGAGCGTCCCCTTGGAACCGCCCACACATGCCGAAATCTCCGACATGGAGGCCCCTGCATAACCATCGCGCAGGAAAATCTCCCGGGCGACCGCCAGAATCTGGCGCCGCTTGCGTTCGCGCCTTTCGTCTCCGCTGTCTGGATGCTGCAGCTTACCCGTTTCCATGTCTCTCATTCTTTCGCGAGATGACGGCCTTCGCGATTGATTCATTACATTGCCGAAAGATATGCTATCCCGAAACCGTACCATACCGTACGGTCGAGAAAAGCGCGGCAAACGCGTATGGATCGGGTCGGGAGGCCTCGGGAAACCAAATTCCCCGGAAAACCCAAAGAAAGAGGAGTATGCGGCCGTGACGGCACTTCACGCTGATCGAAAATCTGCGAGGAATCCGGCCGCGAAACGGCAGGGGACATCTCCGTTGGCG
>NZ_NYVD01000020.1 GCF_002684405.1 Parvibaculum sp.
CCCGCCACGTTCAGATAAACGTCCTGACCGGCCAGCGAGAGGCCGCAGCGCGCCTCCAGCACGGCAAGCACCATGGAGAGGCGGCCCGAATCCCAGCCGACCACCGCCCGGCGCGGCGTGCCGAGCGCGCTCTGGGCGACCAGCGCCTGGATTTCCACCAGCACCGGGCGCGTGCCCTCGATCCCGGCAAAGACCGCGCTGCCGCTGGTGCCGCCGTCGCGCTCGCCCAGAAAGAGGGCGGACGGGTTGGGGACTTCGGTGAGCCCCAGCGCGCCCATCTCGAAGACGCCGATCTCATTGGCCGGGCCGAAACGGTTTTTGACGGCGCGCAGAATGCGGAACTGGTGGCCGCGCTCGCCTTCGAAATAGAGCACCGCGTCGACCATATGCTCCACCACGCGCGGGCCCGCGATCTGGCCCTCCTTGGTGACATGGCCGACAAGGATGACGGCGGTGCCGTTCTTCTTGGCAAAGCGCACCAGCTCCTGCGCACTGGCGCGCACCTGCGCCACGGTACCGGGCGCGCTGTCGAGCGCATCGGTCCACATGGTCTGGATGGAGTCGATGACGACCGCGTCCGGCGGCCTGCCGCTTTCGAGCGTGGAAATGATGTCGCGCAGATTGGTTTCCGCGCCGAGCTGAACATCGGTTTCGGCAAGGCCCAGACGGCGCGCGCGCATACGCACCTGAGCGATCGCTTCTTCGCCCGAAATATAGACGACATCGTGTCCGCGATTGGAAAGGGCGGACATGGCCTGCAGCAGCAGCGTCGATTTGCCGATGCCCGGATCGCCGCCGACCAGCAGCGCGGAGCCGGGCACGAGCCCGCCGCCCAGCACACGGTCCAGTTCGGCAATGGCGCTTTCCAGACGCGGCGGGTCCGCGCTCTCGCCGCTCATGGCGACAAGCTCGATCTGGCGGCCCTTGCCGCGCGCGGCCTTCTGCGGCCCGCTGCCGATGCCGGTATTGTCGGAGGTTTCCTCGACGATGGTATTCCACTCGCCGCAGGCCTCGCATCGACCCTGCCACCGCGCGGCCACGGCGCCGCAGGACTGGCAGACGAATATGCGCTGCGGCCTGGCCATCAGGGCTTCAGCACTTCCATCTGGATCGGACCGTCGGCGCGTCCGTTGATGAACTGCTCGACATACTCGTTGCCGCTCTTGTCCACCTCTTCGACGCTGCCCGCCCAGATGATCTTGCCCCTGTAGATCATCGCGATCTTGTCGGCGATCTTGCGCGCGCTCGCCATGTCATGGGTGATGGAAAGCGTCGTCGCGCCGAGTTCCTTCACGCTGTCCACGATCAGCTCGTTGATGACGTCGGCCATGATCGGGTCGAGGCCGGTGGTCGGTTCGTCGAAGAAGATGATTTCCGGATCCGCCGCGATGGCGCGCGCAAGGCCCACGCGCTTCTGCATGCCGCCGGAAAGCTCCGCCGGATAGAGTTCGCCCACATCCGCGCCAAGCCCCACCTTGGACAGCTTGTCCATGGCGATTTCCTTGGCTTCCTTGCGCTTCATGCGCCGGCCCTGGATGAGACCGAAGGCGACGTTTTCCCAGACGGGCAGGCTGTCGAACAGGGCTGCGCCCTGAAACAGCATGCCGAATTTGCGCAACGTGTCTTCGCGGTCGCTCTGATCCATCTTCAGCACGTTCTGGCCATCGACGAAGATCTCGCCCTGTTCCGGCTTCACGATGCCGAGCACGGATTTGATCATGACCGACTTGCCGGTGCCCGAGCCGCCAATGACGACCAGGGACTCGCCCTTCGGCACGGTCAGGTCGATACCGTCCAGAACCACTTTGGGTCCGAAGCGCTTGTGGACGCCGCGCAGTTCGATCTTCGCGTCGGGATCGGGTTTGTTTGCCATGTCCGTTCTCACTTCGCGAACAGCAGCGACGTCATCACGTAGTTCGCTGCAAGGATCAGAATGGAAGCGCTCACCACCGCGTTCGTCGTCGCGCGGCCCACGCCCTGCGCGCCGCCCTTGCTGTTGAAGCCGTGGAAGCAGCCCATCAGTGCAATGATGAAACCGAACACGGCCGCCTTGATGAGGCCGGAGGTGACGCCATTGTCCTGAATGTAATTGATGGTGTTCTTCAGATAGACGCCTGCATTGAAGTCGAGCGACGCGGTGGCCACCACATAGCCGCCCATGATGCCGATAATGTCTGCGACGAAGACGAGAAGGGGCAGGGTAATGACGGCCGCCGCGATGCGCGGGGCGACGAGATATTTATAGGGGTTCGTGGAAAGCGTCGTCAGCGCATCGATCTGTTCGGTCACGCGCATCGTGCCAAGCTCGGCGGCAATCGCGGCGCTGACGCGGCCTGCAACCATGAGGCCGCCGAGAACCGGCCCGAGTTCGCGCGTGATACCCAGTGCGACCACGGTGGCGACGAGCGATTCCGAATTGAACTCGCTGGAGCCGTAGTGAATCTGGAGGGCGAGCGCGCCGCCGGTGAAAAAGGCGGTGAGCGCCACCACGGGCAGCGAGAAATAGCCGATCCTCAACATCTGCTGAAGCAGCATCCGCAGGAAGAAGGGCGGACGGACGATATGCGTGACGGCGGCCCAGGTGAACTTGCTCAGCTTGCCGATCTCGGCGAGCGTCGCGATCACGACCCGCCCGATAACCGCTAGAAAATTCAAGATACGCTCCTGCCCATATTGTTGTCCGCGGCGCTGGAAGGGATTCGGCCGCCTCGAGTGTAGTGCCGCCGGTATCGTTCGCCCAGCGAGGTCAGAATTTCATAGCCGAGCGTACCGGCCCGCTTTGCAACCTCGTCGAGCGGCACATGACGGCCTACGAGTTCCGCCATATCACCACGCGATACGGCGCCTTCGGCCAGGGATGTAATGTCCGCGACGATCAGATCCATCGAAACACGTCCTGCAATGGGCACGATCCGTCCCGCCAGCGCAACCACGCCGCCCTGCGCCTGAAGGCCGGGCAGGGAGGGGAAGCTCAAGGACCGGAAATACCCGTCCGCATAGCCCGCTGCAAGTACCGCGACCCGGCGCACGCCTTCTCCCGTCGAACTGGCGCCATAGCCGGTGCTCTCCCCGGCGGGCACGTCCTTTACCTGAAGCACGCGCGCTTCCACCGTCACCACCGTCTCGAACGGGTTGTCGCGCGCGGTAAACGGGTTGCCGCCATAAAGGCCGATACCGGGCCGGATGAGGTCGAAATGATAATCGGCGCCGAGAAAGGCGCCGCCGCTATTGGCAAGGCTTGCCACGGCGCGCGGAAAACGGGGCTGGAGCGTGTCCACGATATGCGCGAACCGCTCGCGCTGGATGGCGTTGAGTTCGTGATCGGGATCGTCGGCGCAGGCAAGATGGCTCATCAGCAGCGCCACATCGAGCCCCTCCGACCAGGTGTTGCTGGCCATGAATTCGGCGGTCTCGCCGGCGGTGAGCCCCAGCCGGTTCATGCCGGTGTCGAAATGGATGGCGCAGGGCAGATGCGTCGCGGCCTTCCATTCCCCGATTTCGGCCAATGAAGAAAGGCAGGGCCGAAGTCCGTATTCGATGAAGGCGGGCGCGGCGCCCGCCATCAGCCCGTTCAACACATAGATGGGCACATCGTCGGCGCGGCCCGCGAGCGCCTCGCGCACCGCCCGGCCTTCAGACGCTTCGGCGACGAAGAAG
This sequence comes from Parvibaculum sp., assembly GCF_002684405.1. Lineage (GTDB taxonomy): Bacteria > Pseudomonadota > Alphaproteobacteria > Parvibaculales > Parvibaculaceae > Parvibaculum. Next base: position 3,658 of record NZ_NYVD01000020.1, read on the forward strand.
CTGCCGCACCCGGCTTCCGCCAGCGCGGCGACGACGGGCTTGAGGCCGAGCCCATAGGCATTCGCCTTGACCACGGCGCCCACTTCCGCATGCGGCGCGGTGTCCTGAAACCGCCGGTAATTGGCGGCGAGCGCATCAAGGTTAATCGTGAGCACGCCGCCCGCATCGGCCTCGAAGGGAGCATCGGCGGGGGCGGGCGCGCTGGACTTGGTTCTCAAGGTATGGGTTCCGGCAGGTGGTCATCGGCGATGTGGTCGCTGAAGCGCGTCACATCCGCCTGGAACTGTAGTTTGACCGTGCCGGTAGGTCCATGGCGCTGCTTGCCGATAATGACTTCGCCGATGCCGTGGACATGCTCCATTTCCGCCTGCCACTCCAGATGCTCGGGCGTGCCTTCGCGCGGTTCGCGGCGGGAGACGTAATATTCCTCGCGGAAGACGAACATCACCACGTCGGCGTCCTGCTCGATGGAGCCGGATTCGCGAAGATCCGAAAGCTGGGGTCGCTTGTCGTCGCGCGCTTCCACCTGACGGGAGAGCTGGGAGAGGGCGAGGATCGGGACGTTGAGTTCCTTCGCCAGCGCCTTGAGGCCGGTGGTGATCTGCGTCACTTCCTGCACGCGGTTGTCGCCGAACTTGCCCGAGCCCGCCAGGAGCTGGAGATAGTCGATCACGAGCAGGCCGAGGCCGCGCTGGCGCTTCAGGCGGCGCGCGCGCGCCGCCAGCGTCGCAATGGTGAGGCCGCCCGTGTCGTCGATATAAAGCGGCACGCTTTGCAATTCGCGCGAGGCCTCCACCAGTCGGTGGAACTCATCCTCCTCGATCCGGCCGCGCCGGATGCGCTCCGACGGCACGCCGGACTGTTCGGCGAGCAGTCGCGTGGCGAGCTGTTCGGACGACATTTCGAGCGAGAAGAAGCCGACGATGGCGCCGTCTTTCGCCTCCACCGTGCCGTCGGGATGGTGCACGGCCTTGTAGCTCTTGGCCGCGTTGAAAGCGATGTTGGTGGCAAGCGCCGTCTTGCCCATGGAGGGACGGCCGGCAAGGATGATGAGGTCGGATTGCTGCAAGCCGCCCATGCGCTGATCGAGATCACGCAGGCCCGATGAAATGCCCGACAAGCCGCCATCGCGCTCATAGGCGGCGGCGGCCATGTCGATCGCGGTCTTCAGCGACTCGTGGAAGGCCTGGAAGCCGCCTTCATATTTGCCCTTTTCGGCGAGCTGATAGAGCGATTGCTCGGCATCCATGATCTGGGTGCCCGGCGCATCGTCCACCGGCGCGTCGAAAGCGCGGTTGTGCATGTCGGTGCCGATGCGGATGAGCTCGCGCCGGATGGCGAGATCGTAGATCGTACGCGCATATTCCTGGGCGTTGATGATGGTCGTGGCCGCGCCTGCGAGCCGGGCGAGATATTGCGCGCCGCCAACCTCGGCCAGCGCCTCGTCGCGCTCGAAAAAGCCCTTCAGCGTCACCGGCGAGGCGAGATGGCCTTGCGTGATGAGCTTCGACATGGCCTCGAAGATCCGGCCATGCACATCCTCGAAGAAATGCGAGGGCTCCAGAAAGGCGGCCACCCGGTCGAAGGCGTCGTTATTCACCAGCACGGCGCCCAGCAGCGCCTGCTCCGCCTCGATGTTGTGAGGCGGCACGCGATATTCGCCACCTCCCTCATCGGGGGCGGGATCGTCGGGGATGTCGTTATAGGCGTGAAGAGGCGTGTCCATGGTCCCCTTATCACCCGCGAGCTGCGCTTCTTAAAGCACTAAAAGCGCCCTGTTTCAGACAGTTAACAGCAATGTTTTTCACAGCCTGTGAGCAATTGCGCATCTGCGAGCCCAATCCCACCCTGTGCCTCGCGGCAAGGCGTGAACAAGTCTGTGGATAAGTCATGAGCTTAATGCGATTCGGAAAGGGCGCCGTCCGGCTTTCCGGCGCGACGCCCCTTGTCGATGGCGGGTGCAATCGGGTTGTCAGTCTCCCGCCAGCCTTTGTTCCATCGCCTGGGACGCGCCGAGCTTTTGCTCATCGTCGATCATGTAGTTGCGCGTCATCGGCAGGGCGTCGATCTTCTTGGTGATCTGCATCTGGAAATTGACCATGCCCTCATTGCGGAACGAGGTTTCCGAGCCGACCAGATAGAATTCCCACATCCGGCAGAAGCGTTCGTCATAGATGCCCTTGGCCTCGTCCCAATGGGCCATGAAGCGCCTGCGCCATTCGCGCAGCGTCTCGGCGTAATGGAGCCTCAGCACCTCGATGTCGGTCATGAAGATGCCGGCATTTTCCACCGCCGCGGACATTTCGCTGAGCGCGGGGATATAGCCGCCGGGGAAGATATATTTGGCGATCCACGCATTGGTGGCGCCGGGCGGGTCGAGGCGGCCGATGGTGTGGACGAGCGCCACGCCGTCATCCTTCAGCAGCTCGCGGATGGCGTTGAAATATTCCGGATAATGGCCGATGCCCACATGCTCGAACATGCCGACCGACACGATGCGGTCGAACTGCTCGGTAAGCTCGCGATAGTCCTGAAGGCGGATATCCACCCGGTCCTGAAGACCGCGATCCTTGGCGCGCTGCGTGGCGACCGCATGCTGCTCTTTGGAGAGGGTGACGCCGACCACTTCTGCGCCGCATTCTTCCGCCAGCGTGAGCGCCATGCCGCCCCAGCCGCAGCCGATATCGAGAACGCGCATACCCGGCTCGATCCTGAGCTTGGCCGCGATATGCCGCTTCTTGGCGAGCTGCGCTTCTTCCAGCGTCATGTCCGGACGGGCGAAATAGGCGCAGGAATACTGCTTGTCCTCATCCAGAAAAAGATCGTAGATGCCGCCGTCGAGGTCGTAGTGATGGGCGACGTTCTTCTGCGCCTTGCCGACCGGATTGTGCTGGTCGATGCGCCGTTTCAGCCGGCGGAGATGGGCCTGCATGCGGAACACGGGCCCGGCATAGTCATGGCCAAGGCTGCTCGTCAGCATGTCGATGAGGTCGTAGATGGTATGCGGCCGGTCTACCGTGAGCCTGCCGTCCATATAGGCTTCGCCCAGTTTCAGATAGGGGTTGAGGGCGATCTCGCGCCCGGCCTTCGCGTCATGAAGACGGACGGTAACAGTCTGACCTTCGCCATTCCCTATGGCCGTCGCCTTGCCGTTCGCATCGATGAGATTCAGCGAACCCTTTTTGACGACCATCCCGAGAAGCATCTGAAGAAGCATGGTACCCCCTCAATCGAGTGGTGAACCGGTCGTTTGCCCAACTATGAAAAAAGAATTGGCGGCTGTTTGCAAGAGTGGTTCTAAAAAGCTTCGTAACTCGTCCAATCGCGCGGCAACCATCCAAAGAAAAAGGCGCCCCGGACAATGCCGGAGCGCCTTGATTTTCAATGCCTTGCCGAAGATCAGCCGGCCGGCGTTTCCTCTTCGGAAGCAGACTCGGCATCGGCCTCGGCTTCTTCCGAGCCATCCTCGTCCGGAGCCAGTTCTTCGTCTTCGAAGAATTCCGCGGCTTCGATGTCGTCGTCATCGTCCTGCGTCTGGGTGACGTCTTCGCCGCGTGCCTGGCGTTCGGCTTCTTCTTCCGAACGGGCCACATTCACGCTGACGGTGGCGACCACTTCAGGGTGGAGGACGACGCGAACGTCGTGCAGGCCGAGATTCTTGATCGGCTTGTCGAGCTGCCCCTGATTGCGGTGCGTCGAGAACCCGCCGACCGTCATCGCATCGGAGATGTCGCGGGTGCTGACCGAGCCGTACAGAATGCCGGTGTCGCCGGCCTGACGGATGACGATGAACTTCTCGCCATTGACCTTTTCGAAGACCTGTTCGGCTTCCTTGCGGAGCTCCAGGTTGCGGGCCTCGAGCTGGGCACGCTGCTCTTCGAAACGCTTGAGGTTGTCCTTGGTCGCGCGCAGCGCCTTGCCGCGCGGGAGCAGGAAATTGCGGGCGAAGCCGTCTTTCACTTTGACGACGTCACCCATCTGACCGAGTTTTTCCACCCGTTCCAGAAGTACGACTTGCATGTTGGCGTCTCCTTCAGCCGGGATTAGGAAATCACGTAGGGCAGAAGGGCGAGGAAACGCGCGCGCTTGATGGCACGGGCGAGTTCACGCTGCTTCTTGGCCGATACGGCGGTGATACGGCTCGGCACGATCTTGCCGCGCTCGGACACATAACGCTGCAGGAGCTTGGTGTCCTTGTAGTCGATCTTCGGGGCGTTGGCGCCGGAGAACGGGCAGGTTTTGCGGCGGCGGAAGAAAGGCCGGCGTTGCGGTGCACTGCTCATCAGGCATTACCCCCTTCGGAATTGGCGTTGCGTTCTTCACGGCGAGGGCCATCGTCGCGGCGAGGACCGTCATCACGGCGCGGGCCACGGTCGTCACGGCGCGGGCCGCGGTCGCCACGGCGGTTGTCGCGATCGCGTCCGCCACGGTTCTGCATGACTGCGGAGGGTTCGGTTTCATGTTCCTCGACGCGGATCGTCATGAAGCGGATCACGTCGTCACTGAGGCCCATCTGACGCTCCATCTCCGCGACCGCGTCATGCGGGGCGTCGATGTTCATAAGCGTGTAGTGACCCTTGCGGTTCTTCTTCACCTTGTAGGCGAGGTTGCGCAGGCCCCAATACTCGGTCTTGCCGACCGATCCGCCATTTTCCTTGATGACGTTGGTGTACTGTTCGAGCATCTGCTCGACCTGCTGCTGCGACACGTCCTGCCGCGCAATAAAAATATGCTCGTAGAGAGCCATAGAGCCTTCCTCATATGTATCCGGCCCCGGCGCAAAGCCCCCTTTGAGCCCTGGATAAACGCCGCAAACAGCGGAGAAAGGCTCGAAAGGACCACCAAAGAAGCGGAGACACCGGAGCCCGGACCTGCTTCAGTCCTGCCGGCGGAAATCCGCCGGTGCGCCGTTCAGCCTCCAACCAAGGCCTTCGGAAGCGCGGAATATACAAAAAAGACGTTTCAACGCAAGGGCTTTCGCGCCGATGGCCCTATTCCTCGGGCTCGGTCGTGAAAAGCAGCGGATAGCCCTTCTGCTGGCCGGCTTCGGTCGCCCGTGCCGCCTTGGTTTCCGCCACATCCTGCGGATAGACGGAAACCACGCAGGAGCCCTTCTGATGGGCGGTCATCATCACTTTATGGGCCTGCGCCTCGGCGATGCGAAACTCGCCCATCAGAACCTTCACCACGAATTCGCGCGGCGTGAAGTCGTCATTGACCAGAATGACCTTGTGGAGCTTCGGCCGCTGGGTCCGGGGTTTCGTCCCGGGGCGGGGCTTGATGTCGGTATCGCTCATCTTGAGGAACTCCTTGCGGGCAACGGACATCCGAAAGAGTACGAGCGCAGTTTCTCACGATAGCCGCCTCCGGTCCAATCCGCGTGCCGGGAATTGCCGCGCGCTGCTTGACTTGGGTCTCTTTGCCGGTATCTCTTGGCGCTTCGCGGGGGATGCGCCGTTTCAGGCGCTGCCATCGCGCAGAAACCGGCCGGTCAGGCGGGACGGAAAACAGATATAAAGACGGGAGCAGGGATGACGCGCGCATTCACCTTTCCGGGGCAGGGGTCCCAGGCGGTCGGCATGGGCAAGGAGCTGGCCGAGGCATTCGCACCCGCCCGCGAAGTCTTCGAGCAAGTGAACGACGCGCTGGGCCAGAACCTCACCAAGCTGATGTGGGAAGGCCCCGAGGACGAACTCACCCTCACCGAAAATGCACAGCCCGCCCTGATGGCGGTGAGCCTGGCGGCCATGAAGACGCTGGAAGCCGAGGGCGGCTTCGCGCTGGCCGACAAGGCCTCTTTCGTCGCCGGCCATTCGCTGGGCGAATATTCCGCGCTGGCCGCCGCCGGGGCTTTCACGATTGCCGATACCGCGCGCCTGCTGAAGCTGCGCGGCCGGGCCATGCAGCGCGCCGTGCCGGTGGGCGAGGGGGCGATGGCCGCCATGCTTGGCCTCGATTTCGATGTGGCAAAGGAAGTTGCCGAAGAAGCGGCGCAGGGCGATGTCTGTCAGGCCGCGAACGACAATGCGCCGGGACAGGTCGTGATCTCCGGCGCCAAGGCCGCCGTCGAGCGCGCCGCCGAGATCGCCAAGACCAAGGGCGCCAAGCGCGCCATGCTGCTGCCGGTGAGCGCGCCTTTCCATTGCGCGCTGATGCAGCCCGCCGCAGACGAAATGAAAGCGGCGCTCGCCGAGGTGTCCATGCAGGCGCCCGCCGTGCCGCTGGTCGCCAATGTCACCGCCTCGCGCGTTGCCGATGCCGAGACCATCCGCAACCTGCTGGTGGAGCAGGTGACAGGCATGGTCCGCTGGCGCGAAAGCGTTCTCTATATGGTGGATCAGGGCGTGACGCAGCTCGTTGAAGTCGGCGCCGGCAAGGTATTGACCGGCATGGCAAAACGTATCGCGAAGGAAGCCGGAACGGCTGCTGTCGGTACGCCCGCCGATGTCGAGGCCTTTTTGAAGACGCTCTGAGCGCCCATATTCATCCAGACAAGTACGCCCACACAGGGAAAGAGACGAAAGGGGAGAGAATGTTCGACCTCACCGGTAAAAGCGCGCTCGTGACCGGCGCCTCCGGCGGCATCGGGTCCGAGATTGCCCGGGCGCTGCACGCGCAGGGCGCGACCGTGGCGCTGTCCGGCACGCGCAAGGAAGCGCTCGATGGACTGGCTTCCGAGCTTGGCGAGCGCGCCCATGTGTTGCCCTGCAATCTCTCCGATGGCGAGGCCGTGGACGCGCTGCCCAAGCAGGCGGAAGAAGCCATGGGCGGCATGGACATTCTCATCAACAATGCAGGCCTCACCCGCGACAACATCTTCATGCGCATGAAGGATGAAGAGTGGGAAGAAGTTCTGCGCGTGAACCTCACCGCCGCCTTCCGCCTGTCGCGCGGTGTCATGCGCGGCATGATGAAGCGCCGCTGGGGCCGCATCATCGGCATCACCTCGGTGGTGGGCGTGACGGGCAATCCCGGTCAGGCGAATTACGCGGCCTCCAAGGCCGGCATGATCGGCATGACCAAATCGATTGCGCAGGAAGTCGCAAGCCGTAACATCACCGCCAACTGCATTGCGCCCGGCTTCATCGGCTCCGCCATGACGGATGCGCTGAACGAAGACCAGAAGGCGCGAATTCTTGCGACGATTCCCGCCGCTCGTCTCGGCGACGCCAAGGAGATCGCGTCCGCCGCGGTTTATCTCGCCAGCGACGAAGCCGCTTACGTGACGGGCCAGACCCTTCATGTGAACGGCGGCATGGCCATGATCTGAAGCCGGAGATCCCGTTCTCCGAAAAACTGTTGCAATTCAGGGGTGTAACCTAGCGTAACCGGCAATACCCCTTGCTGGTACATGGCGGAAATATGTGATACCTAGGCCGTCGATTTGGCTTGCGCCCAGGCCCTTTTCTGGGCCAGAAGGGGGACGATTTTCTGCCGAATTCGATCGCGAGCAATCCTCGGGGTCCGAAGCGGGTATAACCGCCAGGGACCGGGGCCGGTCAAAACAACGATCTGAGGACTTGAGAATGAGTGAAGATATCGCGGAACGCCTGAAGAAGATCGTCGTCGAACACCTTGGTGTCGATGCCGACAAGGTCACCGAGAACGCCAGCTTCATCGACGACCTGGGCGCAGACAGCCTCGACAACGTCGAACTGGTTATGGCGTTTGAAGAAGAATTCGGCGTGGAGATTCCGGACGATGCCGCCGAGAAGATCCTGACCGTCAAGGATGCGATCGAGTTCGTTAAATCGAACCAGTCGTAAAGTCCTCTCGTGGCGGCCGGCCGGCGACGAATGACGCTTGGCCGGCCCCGCGAATTATGAAGACTTCCCTCCCGTCCGAACCTTGTTGAAGAAACAAGCCGGGTGGGAACGAAGTCGCGCAAGGGAGCTCGAAGCGTATGAGACGTGTCGTCGTTACTGGTGTGGGCATGGTCTCGCCGCTTGGTTGCGGCGCCGAGACGACCTGGAAACGGATTCTCAACGGCGAGTCCGCTGCTCGGAAAATCGACAAGTTCGATGTCTCCGATCTTCCCTGCAAGATTGCCATGCCGGTACCGCGCGAAGGCGAGGGGGCGTTCAATCCGGATGACTGGATGAACCCCAAGGAAGCCAAGCGCGTCGACGAATTCATCGTCTATGCCGTCTCCGCCGCCACGCAGGCGCTTCAGGATGCGAATTGGAAGCCGGAAACCGAGGAAGATCAGTGCCGCACGGGCACGATGATCGGCTCGGGCATCGGCGGCCTCGAAGGCATCGCCGAAACGGCGATCACGCTGAAAGAAAAGGGCCCGCGCCGCGTGAGCCCGTTCTTCATCACCGGACGACTTATCAATCTCGCTTCGGGCTACGTCTCCATTCAGCATGGGCTGAAGGGACCGAACCACGCTGTCGTCACCGCCTGTTCGACAGGGGCGCACGCCATTGGCGACGCGGCGCGTCTCATCGCGCTGGACGATGCCGACGTGATGGTCGCGGGCGGCGCGGAATCGGCGATCAACCGGATGGGCATTGCAGGCTTTGCCGCCTGCCGTGCGCTGTCCACGGGTTTCAACGACGACCCGACGAAGGCATCGCGCCCCTATGACACCGATCGCGACGGCTTCGTGATGGGCGAAGGCGCAGGCGTGGTGGTGCTCGAAGAGTACGAACACGCCAAGGCGCGCGGCGCAAAGATTTACGGCGAAGTGGTCGGCTATGGCCTCTCGGGCGACGCCTATCACATCACCGCCCCGCCGGAAGACGGCAATGGCGGCTTCCGCTCCATGCAGGCCGCGCTGAAGCGCGCCGGCATCACCGCCTCCGACCTCGACTATGTGAACGCACACGGCACTTCGACCATGGCCGACACGATCGAGCTTGGCGCCGTCTCGCGCCTGCTCGGCAATGCGGTGAGCAAGGTGTCGATGTCGTCCACCAAATCGTCCATCGGCCATCTGCTGGGCGCGGCGGGCGCGGTGGAAGCGATCTTCTGCCTGCTGGCCATGCGCGACAGCAAGCTGCCGCCGACGCTCAATCTCGACAATCCGGCAGTGGAAACCGAAATCGACCTGGTGCCCAAAAAGGCCGTGGACAAGGAAGTGAATTACGCCCTGTCCAATTCCTTCGGCTTTGGCGGCACCAATGCCTCTCTCGTCATGAAGAAGGTGACTGATTGAGCGAGCCGACCGACAAGCCGGAAGTGAACGAGACAAAGGAAGCCGCGCAGACATCGTCGCGCGGCTTCTTCATGAAACTCGTTCTCTGGCACCTGATCGGACTGCCTCTCTTCGTTGGGCTGCTGGCCGGCGGCTTTTTCCTCTATGGAAAATGGAAATACGAAACCCCGGGCCCGGCGGAAAAGCCCGTCGTGGTGATGCTGCCCAAAGGCATCGGCGTGCGCGATATCGCGGGTCGTCTGGAGGGCGCCGGGGCCATTTCCGACGAGATGATCTTCCGTCTTGGCGTCAGGCTTGAGGGCGCGGACGCCGCGCTGAAGGCCGGGGAGTATGAAATTCCCGCCCAAGCCAGCATGGCCTCCATCGTCGGCATTCTGCGCGCGGGCAAGTCGATACAGCACCGGATCACGCTGCCGGAAGGGCTGACCAGCGAGCAGATCATGGCGATCGTGGCGAAGGACCCGGTGCTGAAGGGCAAACTGCCCGAGACGCCGCCCGAAGGCTCGCTGCTGCCGGAAACCTACAGCTTCACCCGGGGCACCACCCGTGCCGAGATCGTCGCGCGGATGCGCGAGGCGCATGACAAGCTCATCGACAAGCTCTGGGCGGGACGGGCGAAAGACCTGCCGGTCAAAACCAAGGAAGAGGCCGTCATCCTCGCCTCTATCGTGGAAAAGGAAACGGGACTGCCGGAAGAGCGCCCGCTGGTTGCCTCCGTCTTCACGAACCGGCTGAAAATGCCGATGCGCCTCCAGTCCGACCCGACCATTATCTATGGGCTGGTGGGCGGCAAGGGGCCGCTGGGCCGTCCGCTTCGACGCAGCGAGATCGCCAAGGCCACGCCTTACAACACTTATGTGATCGACGGATTGCCGCCGACGCCGATCTGCAATCCGGGGGAGGCGTCGCTGCGCGCGGTGCTGGATCCGCCCGAGACCAAGCATCTCTATTTCGTGGCGGACGGCACCGGAGGACATGTCTTCTCCGACACGCTGGCGCAGCACCGCCGCAATGTCGCCAAATGGCGCAAGGTGGAGCGCGAGCGCCGCCGAAAACAGGGCAACTAGCCCTCGCGATCCCATACCGATTGTCGGGCCTGCTATGATGCGGCCCCGACCGACACGATTCCCGGAGGCCCAGATGTCGCTCAACTCCATGACAGGCTTTGCCCGCGCAGACGGCGCGCTGGGCGACATGCGCTGGCACTGGGAACTGCGCAGCGTGAACGGCAAGTCGTTCGACTGCCGGTTCCGCCTGCCGCCCGGTATCGACGGGCTGGAGGCGCGCCTGCGCGAGGCGCTGGGCAAGCATATCAAGCGCGGCAATTGTCAGGCATCGCTCTCGATAGACCAGAGCGCGACGCCCGCGCCGCTGCGGCTCAATCGCGAGGCGCTGGCCGTGGTCGTCGACGCGCTTAAGGAAGTGCAGAGCATCTGCGAGACGCAACCGCCCCGCCCGGAAGGCATTCTGGCGCTCCGGGGCGTGCTGGAAACCGGCGATGCCTCGGAAACCGACCCGGAAGAAAAAGCGGCGCTGGAGGCGGCGCTGGTGAAATCCTTCGAGGAGGCGGCCTCCGCTCTCGCCATGGCACGCTCGGAAGAGGGGCTGAAGCTCGAGGCGCTTGTCTCCGCCCAGATCGACGAGATCGAACGGCTGACGAAGGACGCCGCCGCCGCGCCCGCAGCGAGCCCGCACGCCATTCGCGACCGGCTGGCCGCGCAAATCCATGAACTGCTCGACGGCAATAGCGGCATTGCCGAAGACCGCCTTGCGCATGAGGCGGCCCTGCTTGCGACCAAGGCCGATATCCGCGAAGAGCTCGACCGGCTGACCGCCCATGTGGAACAGGCGAGGGAGCTGCTCACCGGCAAGGATCCGAAAGGACGCCGCCTCGACTTCCTGACGCAGGAATTCAATCGCGAGGCGAATACGCTGTGTTCCAAGGCGGCGGATGTAAGCCTGACGCGGATCGGGCTCGACCTGAAAGCCGTGATCGATCAGCTCCGCGAGCAGATCCAGAATATCGAGTGACGGGGGACGAGCGCATGAGCGGGATCGACATCAAGAGGCGGGGGTTGATGCTGGTGCTGTCATCGCCGTCAGGCGCGGGCAAGACGACGCTGTCGCGCCGTCTGCTCGAAAGCGACGGCAATATCACCATGTCCGTCTCCGCCACGACGCGCGCCCCGCGCCCCGGCGAGGTGGACGGCAAGGACTATTATTTTCTGTCCACGGAAGACTTCGGCATCATGCGCAACAAGGGCGACCTCCTGGAGAGCGCCAAGGTCTTCGACAATTATTACGGCACGCCGCGCGCCCCCGTGGAAGAGGCGCTGAGCGAGGGCCGCGACGTGCTCTTCGATATCGACTGGCAGGGCACGCAGCAGCTCAGCGAGAGCGCCAAGGGCGATCTAGTGAGGGTCTTCGTGCTTCCGCCATCTGCACAGGAGCTGGAACGGCGGCTGCACTCGCGGGCGCAGGACAGCAAGGAAGTGATCGCCCGGCGCATGGAGAAGGCGTCGGATGAGATCAGCCATTATTCCGAATATGAATACATCATCGTCAATGACGATCCGGAAAAGGCGTTCGGCGAGTTGCAGTCAATCCTGCAGGCCGAACGCCTTCGCCTGAGCCGCCTGACGGGGCTGTCCAACTTCGTGAAGCAGATCCGCGAAGCACTCTGAGCCAGCTTACATGCAGCCCATGACCGGCAGGATCTCGTCGGCCTTCTTCTTCTGCTCGTCGGAAAGCGCGTTATAGAGCTTTTCGGTGGCGGGCTTGAGCTCCTGAAGCGTCTCCAGCCGGGCCTTCATGGCCTCGATCCGGAAATTGAGCAGGTCGACCACCGAGCGGTTCTGTCCGCTGTTGCGGAACATCTGCATCATGGTGCCGCGCATGGAGACCATGGTCTGGGAGTTCGTGCGCATGGCGTCCGCATACTCATTCCAGGCGGGTTCTTCGTCTTCGGTGATCTTGAGTTCGGCCTTGAGGAAGGCGATGCGGCCATCGAGATAGGTGTCGTAGTCGCCCGATGCGCTGTTGCCCATCATACCGCAACCGCCCATGCCACCGCCGCCCATCATGCCGCGGCCATAGCCCTGTCCGGCCATGCCGGAACCCATCATGCCTTGCCCCATCATGCCGGGGCCCATGCCTTGTCCGGGGCCCTGACCGCCGCCTCTCATCATGCCGTAGCCCGGCCGGGGGGATGTGCTCGTGTCGTCCTGCGCCCGGGCCGCGGGCGCGGAAAGGGCGAGGCCCAATGCGAGGGTGAGTGCGCAGAAACCGGCACCTGCAAGCCTGGAAAAAGTCATGGCGTCCTCCTGTTACGAGAGGACGCCATGCTTGTCCCGGGACCGGGTTAACTCATTGATCGAGATCAAACAGAACCCATAATTTTTTTATGGGCTTACCGGGTGCTCGTTTGACCTGGGTCAAATGCCCTTTGTCGCCGTCAGGGCTTCAGTACCACGCGGCCCATCACATGGCCTTCGCGCAGATCGTCCAGCGATTTGGAGGCCTCCGAAAGCGGCCGCTCGGCGACCGGGATCGGATCGATCTTGCCGGCCTTCACCAGATCCATCATCTCATGCGTTTCCGACAGCGAGCCCACATAGGAGCCGCCGATGGAGATGGCGCGCATCGGGAACATGGGGATCGGCATGGAGAAACCGCCGCCGAAAAGGCCGACCACGATCACCTTGCCGCCTTTGCGGACGGCGCCCTGCGCGAATTTCAGCGAGGCTTCGGAGCCGACGAAATCGACCGCCGCCGGGACGCCGCCATCGGTGTCGGCGAGCAGCTTCTTCAGCGCGTTTTCGTCCTTCGGGTTGTAGATCTCATGCGCGCCCGAGCCCTTGGCGGACTGGAGCTTGTTTTCGTCCACATCGGCGGCGAGCGGCGCGGCCGGGAACATGGCCTTGGCGAATTGCAGGCCCATCATGCCCACGCCGCCGAGACCGACCACCAGCACGCGCTCTTCGTCGGTGAGATCGCCGAGCTTCTTCATCGCGCTATAGGCGGTGAGGCCGGAGCACATATAGGTCGCGGCAAGCCCTTCTTTCACGCCTTCATAGTCGAGCAGGTAGCGCGGATGCGGCACGATGCAATGCGTGGCATAGCCGCCAGCGACCGTGATGCCGAGCGCGCGCGGCCGGTTGCACAGATGCTCGTCGCCGCGGTTGCAGGTAGGGCAGGCGCCGCAGCCGATCCAGGGGAAGACGACGCGCTGGTCACCGACCTTCACGCCTTCCGCGTCCGGGCCCACGGCAACGACTTCGCCTTCGATCTCATGGCCGAGCGTGAAGGGCAGTTTGCGCCCGCCGCTCACATCGAGCTTGTTGCCACCGCCCATGTCGAAATAGCCGTCATGCAGATGGACGTCGGAATGGCAGACGCCGCAATGGCTCACTTTCACAAGGACTTCGCTGCCTTTCGGCTCTGGCGTGTCCATGGTGACTTCCTGGAGCGGCGCTCCGTATTCGACTATGGCTTCGGCTTTCATGATGGCCTCCCGACTGAACTGGCTGGTTGTTTTGCGCGTTACTTTTGCACGGCGAAGGCCCACTCACAACATGGGCGGCCCGCTAAAACGCCTGCAGACGCAGGGTTTCGGCAAGCTGGCAGAATTGTTCCACGCTGAGCTGCTCCGCGCGCGTGGTCGGGTCGATATGTGCCGCCTCGAGGAGCGCGACGGGCTCGCGCACAATGGTTTTCAGCGCGGCGCGCAGCATTTTGCGGCGCTGCCCGAACGCGGCGGCGACGACTTTCTCCAGAACTTTCGGATCGGCAGGCGCGAGCGGCTTTGGACGCGGAATGAGTTCCACCACCGATGAGGTGACGGAAGGCGGCGGCGTGAAGGCGCGCCGGTCCACATCGAAAAGAATGCGGGCATGGGTCCGCCATTGCGCGAGCACGCCGAGCCGTCCATAGGCGCGGGATCCGGGCGGCGCCACGATGCGCTGGGCGACTTCCTTCTGGAACATCAGCGTCATGGTTTCGTACCAGGGCGGCCAGGGCTCGGTCTGGAGCCATTTTACGAGGAGCGGCGTGCCCACATTGTAGGGGAGATTGGCGATGATCCGCGTGCGTCCGCCCACAAGCGCACGCATATCCGCCTTGAGCGCATCGCCCTCGACGATCTGAAACCGGCCGGGATAGGCGGCCGAAAGCTCCTCCAGCGCCAGGACACAGCGATGGTCCGTCTCGATCGCGATGACGCGCTCCGCCCCCTCTTCAAGCAGCGATCGGGTGAGGCCGCCCGGTCCGGGACCGACTTCGAGAACCTGACGTCCCGTAAGCGATCCGGAGGCCCGCGCGATCCGCCGGGTGAGGTTGAGATCGAGCAGGAAGTTCTGCCCCAGCGATTTCTGCGGACTGAGCCCGTGGCGCTCCATTATTTCGCGAACGGACGGAAGCTCAGGCGGTGAGGCATCGCTCATGCGCGTGCTCCCGCTGATGTCCGCCTGCGGTTCCAGGCGATTTCGCCCGCCTGCCGGATCGCTTCGATGAGGCTGCCCGGATGGGCGAGGCCCTTTCCGGCAATGTCGAGCGCGGTGCCATGGTCGGGCGAGGTGCGCACGATGGAAAGGCCGAGCGTGGTGTTGACGCCGCGCTCGAAGTCGATGGTCTTGAGCGGGATCAGGGCCTGGTCGTGATACATGCACAAAACCGCATCATAGCTTTCGCGCGCGCGTTCATGGAACAGCGTGTCGGCGGGAAGCGGTCCCGTCACCTCCACGCCGGTGTCGCGGATGAGGGGAATGGCGGGCGCGATGATCTCGATCTCTTCGCGCCCGAGATGGCCTTCCTCGCCGCCATGCGGATTGAGCGCGGCCACGGCGAGGCGCGGGGCGTCGATCCCGAAATCGGTGCGCAGCGCATGCGCCAGCGTTGTGCCCGTCTCCACGATGGCCGAGGTCGACAGATGCGCCGCAACGGCCTTGATCGGCATATGGATGGTGACGAGCGCAACGCGCAGGCCCGGGCAGGAGAGCATCATGACCGGTGTGCCGCCGGCCCGCTCGGCGAGATATTCCGTATGGCCGGGCAGTTTGAACCCGGCCTCGTAAAGCACGCGCTTGTGGATGGGGCTGGTCACGATGCCGGACGCCTCGCCCTTGAGCGCAAGGTCGCAGGCAAGATCGATGGCGTCGATGACGGCGGCGGCATTCTCCGGCGCGAGCTTGCCGGGCCGGGCGGCAACCGCGAGCGGCAGATGGAGCACGGGGAAGGCATGCTTGAAAACGGACGAGGCATCGCCCGGCCGCGAAATTCGTTCGACTGGAATGTCGGCGCCGAGAAGGCTTGCCGTTTCGCGATAACAGGACGCATCGCCGATGGCGAAGAAGGGAGGAAGCGCCTCCCGCTCGCGATGCGCCCAGGCCTTGAGAGAGATTTCAGGCCCGATGCCTGCCGGCTCTCCGATGGTCAGGGCAAGCGGCGGCGTTTCGTCAGGGACGGGCCCGTTGTCCGCGCTGCCGCTGGATGCGCTCATGCATCTTACCGCTTGACCACGACGGCATCGCGCCGCAGATCGCGCAGGTGACGCCGCGCCATCATGGAAAGCTGCTGTTCGTAGAGGTTGTCGTCGATCTGCTCCGCCGTGGGCAGACCGCCTTCATCCGGCTTGTATCCACAGACGACCAGCATTTCCACGCCGGCATTGGAGCGGACCGGCTGGCTCACATCGCCGGTCTTGAGACCGGAGATCGCCTTGCGCATGCGCGGCTCGAGCTGTCCGGCCAGCACCGTGCGCGGCCTGTCGGCCTTGCCGCCGACGTAGGAGTTGATCTTCCTGGAGGCCTCGTCGCAGCTCTTGACGCTGGCGCGGAAGGATTCCGCTTCCCGCGCACGCTGCGCCACGAAGCGCGGCGCGGCATCCGGAGTGAGCGGCAGCAGCACGCGCATCAGCACATACTGGTCGTTCAGCGGATCGGCGCCGGAGCCGCGGCGCATCGCGCGAAGCTGCACGATGTAGTAGCCGTTCCGGGTACGGATCGGATCGGAAACCGTGCCGCTCGGCATGTTCTTGACGACTTCGGCGACAGGCGCGGGGAGCTGGCTTGCGCGGACCCAGCCGATATCGCCGCCACTGGCCGCGGAGGCCGACTGGCTGAACTGGCGGGCCACGGCCTGGAAAGGCGCTCCCTTGCGGATCTGCTCGATGAGCTTCTCGGCGCCGTTTCGAATCTCGGCCTCCTGCGCGGGATTGTCGAAGGTCAGGAGGATTTCACTGACATCGTAGCTCGGGCTGTCCGATTCATCGCGCAGCCGCTGAAGCACTTCCTGCACTTCGCCGTCGCTGACCGAAACCAGCGAGCCGAACTGCTGGCCCACAAGTTTGTTCCAGGCAATGTCGGTGCGCAGCTGCTGCGTCAGCGTGCTCTTGTTGACGCCGTTTTTCTTCAGGAACTCGCCAATCTGATCGACCGTCATGTTCGAGCGGGTGGCGATCCGTTTGAATGCCCTGTCGACATCGTCCTGGGTCACCTCGATCTTCAGCCGCTTGGCTTCCTGCTCCTTCAGCCTTTCATCGATCAGGTTTCGGAGGACCTGCGGGCG
Organism: Parvibaculum sp.; assembly: GCF_002684405.1. GTDB lineage: Bacteria > Pseudomonadota > Alphaproteobacteria > Parvibaculales > Parvibaculaceae > Parvibaculum. The sequence goes on from NZ_NYVD01000020.1 coordinate 20,381, forward strand.
GATGCGGTCGCGGTTCTCCTGAGTGTCGGGAATGCCCGAACTGGCGAACACAAGTTTGATACGCTGGTTGAGGTCGTAGCTGGAAATTATTTCGTCGTTCACGACGGCAGCGATACCCTGGCTCAGAGAGCCGCTCGAGGCTCCACTTGCCGCGCCCTCCGCGGCCGATGCGGCGCGAGGAAGACCGCCCGTCAGAATGACGAGACAGGCCAGCCCGAAAATCTTTGCGAAAAACGGCATGGCAACGCCCCGCCGAAAGGCAGGTGTCTCGCGAACGGCAATCTCTTTCGTCATGGCTGCTTTCTCACGGCGGACGTGTCGTCCGATGGTCGGCCCAGAAACCCGGGCACAGAATACTGGAATTGAGTGTCCGATCAACCTGGCCGGCAATCGGAAAAAACTGTCCGGTTTCAGTGGGTTGGCGATACCGTATCTTGATGTGGCACCGTCATGAAAATCTGGTCCGGCACGATTTGCGCCTGCTCATGCTCACCCGTCGGTGCTCCCGAGCGTCTTGAGCGTCAGACGCAGTATGAAGGAATTCTCCGGCTCGATGTCGCGGTCCCGCGTGAAGGATTGGTAATATCCCAGCGAGATATCGAGGCACTCGTCCGAATATCCCACCCCGACGCTGTTGTTGACCGCGCGATGCTTGGAAAGGTCGCGGCGAGTCTGCCCGAACAGGCGCCAGTAGTCATCGAGCCGCACGACCGAGCCAAGCACGATTTCTTCTCGCGGGGTGAAGGTGCTGAACTGGTCGGCCGCGAAATAGGCATATCCGAGCTGGGCGCTCACCGGGCCGTAGCGGCCATAGGCGTTCACTTCATTGCGGCGCAGTTTGAAACTTTCGCTGCCGACCCGGAAGCGATGGACGATCAGCCAGTTCGACGAGGGCGATACCATGATCCGTCCGACCACATCGGAAAGTTCGTTCCGAAGCCCGCTCGCGGACGAAAAGCTCTGGTTTTCGTTCAGGCGGAAACTTTGCCCGATCAGCGCGCTGGCGCGGCCCTGCGGGCCCCAGAAGAGCGAATAGCGCATACCGGCATTCAGGCGCGTGCCGGTTTCCCAGCGGTCGAGGCCGGGGAACCTGTTTTCCGAAAAGAGATTGGTGTCGTCGAACTCGAAGCTGAGCGAATCTTCATTGGGCAGCTCCACCGTATTGCCGATATCCGGCGAATAGATGAGCTGCAGGATCGGCTCCAGCACTTCGCGCAGACCGCCGCTGTAGCGTACCAGCGGATAGCTGACCTCGGTGCCCATCGTCGGCAGGCCGCGGAACAGCGTCGTGTCGGAGAAGGTCACGGCCGGGTTGGACGGGTCCTTGACGTTTTCGACGGAATACAAATCGCCGCGCAGGTTGGCGAACAGCCGGTAGACCAGACCGCCCACGGTCGTCCGTCTCAGGTTCCAGTCCATCCGGGTGGAAAGGCGGCGCATGTTCGGACCGTCGTTCCGGCCCAGTATCAGCGCATCGCCGGAAAAGGAGACCATGCCGCCCAGTACCTTCGAAGGAAGGGTGTAGCTTCCCTTCATATGCGGCGCGATCCAGGGCGTCGTGTCGTAATTGTCGGAGGCGAGCAGGCCGCGAAAGGCATAGAGGTCGGAGGAAAACCAGTTGCGGCCATTCGCGTAATCGACCGACAGGTTGTTGACGAGGTCGGTCGCACCGGAAAGGTCGTATTTGCGCAGATAGGTTTCGTCCGTCGTCAGCTCGCTGCGGAAGCTCCAGCTCCAGTGGTCGTTCAGGCGGAAACTGCCATTGCCGAAAAAGCTGCCGCGGAAATTCTTGTCGCCGGGGGTGCCCAGCGTCTTGTCCCTGGGCCAGGTTCCCGTGCCGTTGAGCGTCATCCGGCCATTGGAAAACAGCTCACGATAGGTGCCTTTGTAGATGATGCCCTGCCGGGTCGTGAAACGCGGCGAGAAGGTGAAATCCTTGTCGGGCGCGATGGCCCAGAAATAGGGCGTCTCGATCTGCTGCCCGAGATCGTTGGAATTGGCAAAGCTCGGCGAGAGGAAGCCGGATTTGCGCTTCACCGACGGATCGGCCATCGAGAAATAGGGCGTATAGAGGATCGGAACCCCGAAGAGTTCCATGCGCGCATCCTCATAGACGATCCGCTGTTCTTCCTTGTTATGCGTGACGCGGAAGGCCTTGATCTGCCAGAGAGGTTCCGTTTGGCCTTTTTCCGCGCAGACGTCGCAAGGGCTGTAGACACCTTTGTGGAGGGTCGTGATGTTGGCGTCCTTGCGGACGACATCATTGCCCGCGAGCTTTGCGTTGTTCGCCATCAGGATGCGCAAGGTGGTGACGACACCGTCCTTCATCTTGTTGCGCAGGACGAGATGGTCGGCAAAGGCGACATCCCCGCCGGGATCGAGAAGCGCCACATTGCCGTCGGCGGTCACGATGTCCGCCTTTTCGTCATAGACGACCTTGTCGGCAATCAGGACGCGCTTGCCGTAAGCGAGCTCGACATTCCCCCGCGCCGTCACGATCTGTGCGTTGCGGTCATAGTCGAGTTCGTCGGCAAGCATGAGCACTTCGCCGGAGTCCGGGAAGCGCTCGTTCTTGACGATTTCGGATTGCGGTCGCGCGTCCTGGGCCGAGGCCGGGACAGTGCCGAATGCCAGGCCCGCCAGCAGCGTCGCCGGCAGGAGAATCGCAGCACCCAACTCGTGCCGGATTTTGTTCGTTCCACCCCGTGTCACGTGCTGCTTCAGCCCCCTGATGCCCCTCATTCATGCGCGGCCGGGGGATATGGAAATCCCCCGCGATTCGTCTGGTCTCTAACCGTCCTCAAGGTGGAACAGTACTGCAAGCCCCAAAAACAGGACCATAAGCGATGGCGCCCACGCCGCAAGGAAGAGAGGCAATATGCCCGATAGGCCGAGCGCGAGCGAGAGGTCGGAGAGAAAATAGACGATAAATCCAGAAAATATGCCGCCCATTACCAATTGGGCCATGCCGCCGAAGCGGTTCATGCGCAATGAGAAGGCCGATCCCACCAGCACCATGGTGCATAGCAGCAGGGGCGTCGCCAGAATTTCGTAGAAATGGAGCTTGTAGCGCCTGGCCGTAAAGCCGGCGGCTTCCGCGGTCTCGATGAAGCGGGGCAGGTCCCAGAACGAAATCGTGTTGGGATTCGCAAAGCTTTCCTGCACCTGCTCGCGGGTCAGCGATGTCGGCTGCTGGAAGCTGTCCAGATGCACCGGCGACTGGTTGGGACGGGCGATCCAGAGGTCGGACAGTGCCCAGTAGCCGTCGCGCAAGACGGCCTTTTTGGCGTCGATGCGGCCGGTAAACTCGTCATTCAGGCCATAAAGAATGAAGATCACCTGATCGAGCGTCAGCCCGGCATCGCCGATCTTGGTGGCGTGAATCACGGCCTGGCCCTTCTGGTCCGCCTGACGCAGCCAAAGCCCGTTGTCCGACACGGCCATGAAGCTCGACCGGCCTTTCAGATGCGTCGCGTCGAGCTGATCGAATCGCGACGCCATGGTAGCCGATATCGGGTTGTAGATCGTGATGACGATCACCCCCAGCGTGAAGGCCACGAAGATGGCGGGCGCGAGAAACTGCCAGACGGAGATGCCCGAGGCCCGCGCAATGACGAGTTCGTTGCTGCGGCTCAATCTCAGAAAGCAGGCCATGGCGCCGAACAGTACCGCGAAGGGCATCGTTGCATTGCCGACGCGCGGCAGATCCAGAAGGGCCATTCCAGCCAGAAAGGCGAAGGAAATGTCGTCATGCTCCGCCCCCCGGCGCATCAGCTCCACGAGGTCGATCATATAGATGATGAGCAGGAACAGGCCGAAGGTGAACAGCGCCGTGGTGAGAAAGCGCTTCGCGAAATAGGTCGAAAGCGTCCAGGAGAAATTCATCAGGCACGTCTCCCGGACCGCGGATGGCGGATCATGGCGCGGATCGCGTTGAGCCCGGCGAAGGCTTTCGCCTCGAGCGGAACACCCGACAGCACCGCCCCGGCCATGGCGCATACCAGGAGCGGAATGATGTACATGAGCGGGATCGCGGCGGGCGCGGTGGCAGCCGAACTCACAATGCCGAAGGCCAGAACGCGGAAGAACAGTGCAATGCTCGCCGCCATGGCGATGCGCATGCCGTAGCCCCGGCGGCTGAACGGGGCGGGCAGCAGCGCGGCCAGCGCCACCAGCGCGAAAAGCAGCGGATAAAGGGCGTTCGAGAGGCGGTCATTCGCATCCGCCAGAAGCTGGGTCCGGAATTGTTTGGCATAGGCGTCGTCGGGCGCCGGGTTCACGAGCTCGCTGAAATAGCGCTCGCGGGCCTCGTTGTAATATTCCGGCTCCTGCTGGATATAGGATGACAGGTCGTAGGTGTATTTGTCGAAATAGAGCAGGGTGACGGGCCCGCTTTCGCCGTCGGCGGTCCGGTCGACGCGCTGGATATTGCCGTTGAACATGACGAGGCGGGGACCGGCAGGGCTCTTCACCAGACTGCCGGTCTCGGCAAGATAGGTGGTCGGCTTCAGCTTGTTGCGGCTGTCCTGCACCAGAATGCCGTGCACCGTGCCGTCGCTCGACCTCTCGCGGACATAGACCGTGAGGCCCTCGGTCGGATTGGTGAAGGTGCCCTCGCGCAGCATGGTCGAGACGACATCGCCGCGGATTTCATAAAGCCGGCTCTTCAGCTCGCGAAGGCCCGCCGGGGCGATATAGATGTTGAGGGCCAGCACCACGACCGAAACCGCGCCCGCCACCGCGAGGACGGGAAGAGCCACCCGCCACATGCTCATGCCGGCGGAGAACATCACCACAACCTCGCTGTCGCTGATGAGCTTGTGCAGCGCGTAAAGCACGGCGCAAAGCAGCGAGATGGGCAGGACGATGGCCAGCGTGCTGGGGAGCGCGAGAACCGTCAGGTCGAAATAGGAGAAAATGCTCTGACCCTGGGAGATCAGCACGTCCAGCATTCGGAGCGCCTGGGTCAGCCAGATGATTCCGGTCAGCACGAATGTGACGATCGCGAAGGGCACCGCCGATTGCCAGAAGATGTACCGTGTGAGCGATTGCAGCATCGAATCCGTCGGACGGCGCAATGGGAAAACTGTTCGGAGCGGTCAGGTTTGTCTATCCTGTGCCGCCGGGTTAGATAGCATGGTTATCCCAATTCGACGGGCGGGAAAAGGCGGCGGGGCCGCCTCCGGACCGCCCGACCCCCAAAGGCCGCCTTCTCAGGCCTGCCCGGGAGGCCAACCAGAATGCGGAACGGGCGCAAGGGCGCCGGTGTCCGGAGAAAGGCTTGTTTGATGAATATTTCCTTCGCTGACATATCGCTGACCAAATCGGGTGCGCTCGCCGTCCTCGTGACCGAGGCCGCGACGCCGCGGGGCGTGGCCGCCGACATCGACAAAAAGGCCGATGGCGCCCTGAAGCGGGCCATGAAGGCCGCCGGATTTACCGGCAAGGCGGAAAGCGTGATCGAGATCCTCGCGCCCAAGGGGCTGAGCGCCAGCCGGGTTCTTCTCGTCGGTGTGGGCAAGACGGGCGATCTCAGCAAGGCGGTGCTGGAAAAGGCGGGCGGCATCATTGTCGGACGGCTCGAAAGGGACAAGGAGACCGCCGGGGCGGTCGTGGTGGACGGCATATCCTCCGCCCGCATCACGGCGGCCGACGCAGCGGCGCATGTCGCCCTGGGCGCGGCGCTCAGGGCCTACAAGTTCGACAAATACAAGACCGCCAAGGGTGGCAACCACAAGGACCCGAAGAAGGAGTTGAAGACGCTCTCCATCATGTCCAGCGGGGCCGCTGCCGCGCGCCGGGCCTATTCGCCGCTTTCCAAAGTGGCCGAAGGGGTCTGCCTTGCCCGCGATCTCGTGAA
>NZ_NYVD01000021.1 GCF_002684405.1 Parvibaculum sp.
AAAGCGCAAAATCCTGAAAGACGAACCCGACATTGCGCCTTTCCGGCGGCAGGTGGAGCCCCTTCCCCTCGACCGCGCGTCCGTCCAGCTCGACCGTGCCGCTCCAGGGCGTTTCAAGCCCCGAAACGATGCGCAGCAACGTCGTCTTGCCGCAGCCGGACGGCCCCAGCAGGCAGGTCACTCCCTGGCCGGCAACCGACAGCGACACGCCGTCGATCACGGCGCGCCCCTCATAGCCGTGCCTCATATCCTCGACCCGCAGCGCGGTCGTAGCGCTCACATCAATACCTCTGTTTCAGGGCTCGCGCCGAAGTCCCGCGCTTTCGTGATCGCCCGGCTGATGATGAGGACAGGCAGTAGACCTGCCAGCGCAATGGCGAGCGAAGGAAGAGCGGCCTCGGCAAAACGCTCGTCGGCCGCCAGAGAATAAGCCGTCGTGGCCAGCGTGTCGAAGTTGAAAGGTCGAAGCACAAGCGTTGCAGGCAACTCCTTTATCACATCGACGAAGACCAGCAGGATCGCGGTCAACAGGCTGCCGCGAATGAGCGGCAGGTGGACATCGCGCAGCGTTCCCGTTGCGCCCCGCCCCAGCGTTCGCGCCGCCATGTCGAGCGACGGCCGCAAGCGGCTCAGCCCGCTTTCCACGGTGCCATGCGCCAGGGTCAGGAAACGCACCAGATAGGCAAAGAGAAGCGCCGCCACCGTGCCGGACAGGATAAGCCCGACCGACACGCCGAAAGCGCTCTCCATGAAACCGTTGACCGTACGGTCGAAAAAACCGAAGGGCACGAGAACGCCGATCGCCAGGACCGCACCGGGGACTGCATAGCCGAAACTCGCCGCGCGCGCGGCCAGCGCAGCCGGGCGGGAAACGCCGAGCCGTGTCGAATAGGCCAGCCCCACCGCAACCGCGACGCAGAGAAGTGCCGCTGCGCCGCCCAACGTCACGGAGCGCAACACCAGGGCCGCGAAATCCAGCGACAAGGCTGTTGAAAGCCTGGCACCCGACAGCCTTGCGAGGATGATCGCCGGTAACAGGAAACCGAAGAAGAAAGGCAGAAAACACAACAGGGATGCGCCCGCTCCGCGCCATCCGTACAGCCTTTGCCGTGGCGGCGACTTCATCCGGGATGTCTGAACGTAATAGGCGCGGCGTATGCGGCCCCTGCGCTCCAGCCAGACAAGACCTGCAATGAAGACCAGCAGCACCAGCGCAATCTGCGCGCCGCCCGCCGCATCGCCCATTACCAGCCAGACATTGAAGAGACCGGTCGTGAGCGTTTGAACCGAAAAAAGATCGACCACGCCGAAATCGCTCAGCGTTTCCATCAGGCAGAGCATTATCCCCACCATGATGGAAGGCCAGGCAAGCGGCAGCGCCACGCGCCGGAACGCATCCCATTTCGTGCAGCCCAGCGTGCGCGACACTTCCAGCGCGCAAAGCGACTGCTCCAGGAACGCGGTGCGCGCCAGAAGGTAGACATAGGGAAAGAAGCTCATCGTCATCACGAAACCCGCTCCCCCGAGGGAGCGTATTTCGGGAAACCAATAGTCACGGGGTGTCTGCCAGCCGAACAGATCGCGCAACGTCCCCTGAACGGGCCCTGCATATTCCAGAAGATCGGTATAGACGAAGGCAACCACATAGGCGGGCATGGCGAGCGGGAGAAGTAATGCCCATTCGAGAAATCGGGCACCTGGAAAATCGTGCATGGTGACAAGCCATGCGCAGGCGGTACCGGCGAGGAAAACGCCGATCCCGACAAGCACCGCCAGCTTGATGGAGTTCAGAACATAGCCGGGCAGCACTGTCTCCCAGAGATGCTGCCAATTGTCGCCGATGCCGCCGGTGAGCGCGATCCAGGCTACCGCCGCGACCGGAAACGCAACCAGAAGCGCCACAAGCAATGTGAGACCGGAGCGGGCACGCTCGGAAAAGAGAGGCGGACCGGCATCCATCCGCCCCGCTTTCCGCCCGGCACCCCGCCACCGAGGCGCCAGTTTCGCCATGTCAATCAAGCATCAGGGCCCTGCGTTGAAGTCCACTTCGTTGACGAGCCTCAGCGCCTCGTCATGCAAGTCGGCGATCACGGCGAGGTCGACCGTATCGGCCTTGAACTCGCCCCAGCTCGCTACCGTATCGGACCATGGAACGCCTGGTTTCACCGGATATTCGTAGTTGGACTGCGCATAGATTTCCTGGGCCTTGTCCCCGGAGAGGAATTCCAGCAGCGCCACGGCCTCTTCACGGTTGTCGGCACCCTCAAGTACCGTCGCTCCGGAAATGTTCACATGCGCGCCCGCGCCATTCTGGTCGGGAAAGATAATGTAGGCGGCTTCGGCCCATTTCCTCTGTTCGGGATCGGCCAGCATCTTGCCCATGTAGTAGGTGTTGCCGATCGCCAGATCGCACTGGTCTTCATAGATGGCTTTCACCTGGGCACGGTCATTGCCCTGGGGCCTGCGTGCGAGATTGGCCTTCACACCCCGCAGCCATTCTTTCGTCCGCTCTTCGCCATGTCGCGCAATCATGGCGGCGATCAGGCCCAGATTATAGGGATGGTCGCCGGGACGGATGCAGATCCGTCCTTTCCATTTTTCGTCGGCAAGCCCCTGATAGGTCGTCAGCTCCCCCTCCGGCACACGGTCCCTGGACGCATAAACGACACGAGCGCGCTGGGTAAGTCCCCACCATTTGCCGTCTTCCTGACGATACTGCGCCGGAATATTGGCCGCGAGCGTGTCCGTCATGACGGGGGCCGCAAATCCCGCTTCCTGCACCTCCACAAGGCGCGGCAGATCCGAGGTGAGGAACATGTCGGCGGGACCGGCCTCGCCTTCCGCCTTCAGCCGTTCGAGAAGCCCTGCCTTCGCGTAGACCATGTTGACCTCGATACCGGTCTGCTCGGTAAAGGCCTCGAAGAGAGGTTCCATCAAATAGGGCTGGCGGTAGGAATAGACATCGACCTGCCCTGCTTCCTCCGCGGAGACGGAGCGAATTTCGCCCAGGAGAAAGCCCGCAGCCATTGCGGCTGTTCCGATCAGCAGAACGGCGAGACGGCGTTTGCGGCGGTGACTTTTCATGTCGGCGTTCATGGCATCCTCGGAAGCTATGCAATTGCATCCTTTTTATTGCGGATCATTCTTAGTAACAAGAACAAAGGCAACATTCGGCCCGCTTCCGGGCCAGTTCCGGCAGTGATACCCAAAAACAACAGTCAGATTTCTATTATCGGGTAATAACGCTGTTACCCTTCTCTGAGACATATATCGGACCTAAATAGGTCGCATATATCGAAACAATATACGCGACCGGCCATTCCACGGCCGGTTCCGCAAGGGAACAAGGCGATTTCTCCCCGATGCAGGTATCCACGCTTTGCCTGGGAGCGCTCATGCTGGGCGACTCCACCGGATATGAGATCAACAAGCTGTTCGAGGACGGCTTGTTCAGCCATTTCCTGGATGCAAGCTATGGCTCCATCTATCCGGCCCTTACGCGCCTGACCGAGCAAGGCATGCTCACCTGCACCGCCGAAGCCCAGGACGGCAGACCCGACAAAAAGGTCTATTCGCTCACCGCCCGCGGGAAGAAGGCACTTCGCGAGGCGCTGATGTCCCCGGTGTCCCCCGACAAGCACCGCTCCGAGTTCATCTTTGCCTCCATCTTTGCCGCGATGCTTCCCGGCCAACGCGTCGCGGAACTGGTCGATGCGCAGCTTGCCAATTGCCGTGAAGACCTTGCCCGTATCGAAGACGCCCTCGCGTCCGATATCGATTGTTCATCCAAGCGCTTCGTCCTCGGCTACGGACAAGTCGTGATGAAGGCATCCATCGAATATCTCGAAAAACATCGACAAGACATCGAGGCAGCCGCCTCCCCCGAAACAGCGCCGGACGGTGCGGGCATTCCGGCCTGAACCGGATAAGACATTCAGAAATCGGTTGGTTACATGAAACGCTCATACCTTATCGCCCTCATCATCGGCGCCGTCTTCATCGTCTGGATCGGTCTCGGCCTGATTTTCGGCAATGACGACTCGCAGACTGCGCAAAAAGATGGCTCCGCGGGCGCACAGGAAGAACTGGTCGGTGTACGCGTTATCAAACTGACGGCGCAACCCAAACGCACCTCGATCGTCATTCGCGGCCGGACGGAAGCAAAACGCGCCGTGAAGGTGCGCGCGGAAACGGCAGGCAACATTGCCGATCTGCCCGTTGAAAAAGGTCAGTTCGTGAAGAAAGGCGACACGCTCTGCAAAATCAGCGTGAACGCCCGTCAGGCCCGGCTCGATGAAGCCAGGGCGCTCGTACAGCAGCGCCGCCTCGAATATGACGCCGCCCGCAAGCTCGCTGCCAAGGGCTATCGCTCGGAGACTCAGGCCGCAGGTACAAAGGCTGCCTATGACGCCTCCAAGGCACAGCTCAAACAGATGGAAGTCGAACTCGGCAATACCGATATCGTCGCGCCCTTCGACGGCATTTTCGACGACCGGGACGTGGAAATCGGCGACTTTCTCGCCATCGGCCAGCCCTGCGGCCTTATGGTCCAGCTCGATCCCCTGAAAGTGACCGGACAGGTCGCGGAAGACAAGGTGAGCAATCTCCAGGTCGGAACGACGGGCATGGCGCGGCTTGTCACCGGTGAGAAGGTGGAAGGTAAGATCATCTTCGTCGCCAAGACGGCGGACGCGGCCACGCGTACCTTCCGCGTCGAAATGGAAGTGCCCAACCCCGACCGCAAGATGCGCTCCGGCGTAACGGCGGAGATCGTGGTTCCGAGCCAGCCCGTCATGGCCCACCTTGTCCCCAGTTCGGTGATTTCGTTGAACGATCAGGGCGTCATCGGCGTGCGCACGGTAGACGACAATGATCGCGTGCAGTTCTACGAGGCCCAGCTGGTGGACGACACACCGGAAGGTCTGTGGGTTTCCGGCCTGCCGGAAACGGTGCGGCTCATCACCGTCGGGCAGGACTATGTCACCAAGGGACAGAAGGTCCGGGTGGAACTCGATAGCAAGAGCGGAGCTTCATCGTGAACCAGTTCATCGACGCGGCGCTCAATCGCTCGCGCACCGTCATCACGACGCTTGTTCTGCTGATCCTCGCAGGCACGCTTGCCTATGTAACGATCCCCAAGGAAGCAGACCCGGATATTCCCATTCCGGTGTTCTTCGTTTCCATCATCCACCAAGGCATTTCACCGGAGGATTCCGAACGCCTGCTCGTCCGCCCCATGGAGACCGAGCTACGCTCGCTGGAGGGACTGGATGAAATGGTGTCGACGTCCGCCCAGGGGTATGGCGGAATCCTGCTCAAGTTCGACGTGGACTTCGACAAGGAAGCCGCGTTGCAGGATGTGCGCGACAAGGTCGACCTCGCCAAGGCAAAGCTTCCCGACGACACGGAAGAGCCCGTCATCAACGAATTCAACACATCGTTGTTTCCGGTTCTGATCGTCACCCTGTCGGGCGATGTGCCCGAACGCACGCTCTACAATGCTGCGCGCAGCCTGAAAGATGAGATCGAAGGCGTGCCGACCGTGCTCTCCGCCGACCTGGTGGGCAACCGCGAGGAATTACTCGAGGTCGTTATCGATCCCGCAAAACTCGAGTCCTACAACATCTCGCAGCAAGAGCTCATCAATGCGGTGACTCTCAACAACCGACTCGTCGCGGCCGGTAACATCGATACCGGTCAGGGCCGTTTCTCTGTGAAGGTGCCCGGCCTCTTCGAAACACGTAAAGACGTGCTGAACCTGCCGATCAAGGTGTCGGGCGAAGGTGTGGTAACGCTGTCTGACGTGGCCGATATCAGGCGGACCTTCAAGGATCCGGACAGTTATGCCCGGTTCAACGGCAAGCAGGCCATCGCTCTACAGATTACCAAGCGCATCGGCACCAACATCATCGACAACAACCAGCAGGTCCGGGACGTTGTCGCCAAGTTCACGAAGAACTGGCCCGGCGCCATCAAGGTGAATTTCTCGCTCGATGCGTCGGACTGGATCAATCGGTCCATCAGTTCGCTGCAGGCCTCGATCCTGCTTGCCATCGTGCTGGTGATGATCGTGGTGGTGGCCGCGCTCGGCTTGCGTTCCGGCCTGCTGGTCGGCTTTGCCATCCCGACCTCTTTCATGATCGGTTTCTTTTTCCTGCAAACAGCCGGTTACACCGTCAACATGATGGTGATGTTCGGGCTGCTGCTGGCGGTGGGCATGCTGGTCGACGGCGCCATCGTGGTCGTTGAATATGCCGACCGTAAAATGGCCGAGGGTATGCACCGGCAGGAGGCCTATGGCCTGGCGGCAAAACGCATGTTCTGGCCGATTGCTTCTTCCACGGCGACAACGCTCGCGGCTTTTCTGCCGCTTCTGCTCTGGCCGGGCGTCAGCGGCAAATTCATGTCCTACTTGCCGATTACGCTGATCGTCGTGTTGTCGGCCTCTCTTCTAACGGCCCTCATCTTCCTGCCCGTCGTCGGGTCGATTTTCGGCAAAGCCGATGATGCGGACAGCGATACGCTGAAGATGTTGGCGGGGGCGGAGACCGGCGATATCCGAGGCCTGCCCGGCCTTACCGGTAAATATGTCCGGCTTCTGGACCGGCTGCTGCCGCATCCCGGCAAGGTCCTGCTTGCCACGATGTGCGTGCTGGTGGGGACAATCGTGCTCTACAGCATCTTCAATCACGGCGTCGAGTTCTTCGTCGACACCGAGCCCGAACAGGCAACTGTGATGGTGAGCGCCCGCGGCAACCTCTCAGCGAAGGAAACGCTACGATTGTCGCAGGGGGTAGAAAAGATCGTTCGTGATACGGACGGTGTGGACACGGTATTCACGACCGCAGGCCCGGGGCTTGGCGCGGGTGGACGACGTCCGGGAAGCGGCGGTGGCGGCGAAACGCCGAAAGACCTCATTGCCCAGTTGTTCGTCGAGTTGAAGCCCTATGAGCAAAGGCGCAAGGGCGCGATCATTCTGCAGGAAATCCGCGACAAGACCGCGAAGCTTGCCGGCATCAAGGTCGAAGTCCGCAAGCAGGAAAACGGCCCGCCGACCGGCAAGGACGTTCAGGTCCAGCTGACCGGGTCGAATTATGCCGACCTTGTCGAGGCTGCGGGAAAGGTACGCAAGCTGCTCGAAAACGATGTCGAAGGGCTGATCGACTTCGAAGACAGCCGTCCACTGCCCGGTATCGAATGGGTTATGTCGGTGGACCGCGAGATGGCTGGCCGCTTCGGCACGGATGTAACTTCGGTCGGTTCTGTCATTCAGCTTGTCACCAACGGCATCCTCGTCGGGAAATACCGCCCGGACGATGCGCAGGATGAAGTCGACATCCGCGCACGCTTCCCGGAGCAATACCGGGTGATCGACCAGCTCGACCAGCTTCGCGTGCAAACACCGCAAGGTCAGGTACCGCTCTCCAACTTCGTGAATCGCGAGGCGGAACCGCAGGTGACGACGATCGAACGCGTGGACGCTATGCGCCGCATCATGGTGAAGGCGAACACCGCCACGAACCCTGAAACGGGCGAGAAGGTTAACGTCAACGCCAAGGTTCTGGAAATCAGCCAGAAGCTGGAAGGGGTCGATTTGCCGCCCAGCGTACGTGTGGTTTTCCGCGGCGCGAACGAAGAGCAGCAGAAGTCGGCGGCGTTCCTTGGGAAGGCTATGATCGGTGCGCTGTTCCTGATGTTCATCATCCTGCTGACGCAGTTCAACAGCTTCTACCACTCATTCCTGACGCTCTCGACGGTTGTCCTGTCGACCGTGGGCGTGCTGCTCGGCATGCTTGTCACCGGGCAGCCCTTCTCCGTCATCATGACGGGCACGGGCATTCTGGCGCTGGCCGGTATCGTGGTGAACAATTCCATCGTGCTGATCGATACCTACCAGCGCTTGCTGCATGACGGCATGGAGCCCGTTGAAGCGACACTGCGCACGGCAGGACAGCGCCTTCGGCCGATCATGCTGACGACGATCACGACGATGTTCGGCCTGCTGCCCATGGCATTGCAGATCAACATCAACTTCTTCGGGGCCCATGGGTTGCCGGAAATCGAACTTGGCGGCCCGGTGGCAGCCTGGTGGGTGCAGCTTTCGACTGCCGTTATTTTCGGCCTCGGTTTTTCCACGCTCCTCACACTTGTGCTGATTCCGATCCTTCTGGTGGCGCCCGATCACTGGCGTCAGCACCCGATTTGGCTCTGGCGGAAGATGAAGGAGCTCATCCACAGGCTGATGGCGCGCATCCGGCCTGCAGGCGGGTCCCATCAGCCGGCGGATTAGGGAAGTCAGGCCAACACACACGAAAAGTCGGGTCTTGACCCGCCTTTTCTCGCTTTTAGGATCATATCGGAGCGGGTGGGCGCCGAAATAAGGACAGAGAAGCCCTTTTGACTTGCAAGACCGTCCTGGCAGCCGCGGCCGGCATTGTGACATGCGCCATTGCCGGGGCGGTCCATGCCAGTTCCATCCAGCCCTCCGGCGAAGGCGACAATCCGGGCATTTCACCGGAAGCGCGAGCGCCTGCTATGTCTCAGCCAGACAGCACGGAACCGGGCACCTCATTTCACCTTGGCGGCGCCATCAGGGTGAATGCCTTTCGCAAGAGCTGGGAGAGTGCGCAGAAGCGCCGGAAACTCTCCAGGAATGTGCGGCTGGACGCGGTCATGCTCGACCTCGACTTCCAGTCGGGGCGATGGGACGGCTCAGCGCAATATCGCGTCTATTACTATAGCGATACCGGCAGGACGACCCATTTCCCTCATCATGCATGGGTGGGATACCGGCTGGACGACCGACAGAAAATTCAGGCGGGTATCCAGAAAGTGCCTTTCGGCCTGCTTCCCTTCGCCTCCAACAACTTCTTTTTCTCCCTCGCCTTCTACGCAGGCCTTGAAGACGACTACGACGCAGGTATCAGCTACCGACGACGACAAGCCGGATGGGTTTTCGACGCCTCCTATTTTCCGGCCGACGAAGGAAGCTGGGGCGGCAACAGCAACGACAGTGCGCGCTATTCCTACGATATCGTCTCCGATGGTGTCCGAGAGAACCGCGAACGACATCAGATCAATCTGCGGCTCGCCCGAGAGTTCGCATTCGACAATGGCATCCATGGCGAAGCCGGTCTGTCATTGCAATACGGCCTGTTGCCGAATGGTATTACCGGGCGGAACGGGCATCAGGACGCGGAAGCCGTTCACACCAATCTTCGCTATGGAAACTGGAACCTTAAAGCGGAGGCCATCCGCTACCGCTATGACGTAGAAAATCCGGCATACCAGGATGACAGATATGTTGTGATGGGCGCCTACGACTTCCCTTATCACGTCGCGGCAAGCGGCCAGATATATGTCGCCAGCCTCAGCCATAGCTGGGATATCCCGGGAAGTCTGCTCGACAGCATCACCGTCTATAGCGACTACAGCTATTTTTTGAAGACCGAAAGCGGCTATTCGGACAGCCAACAACAGGTGTTCGGCGCCGGGTTCGACTTCGATGGCCCGCTCTATGTCACAACCGACATCGCGCTCGGTCAGAACAACGCCTATATCGGTCCCGATTTCACCAATGCCCTGGCCGCGGGTAATCGGGACAGCGGCTGGTCGAGCCGCCTCAATCTCAACGTCGCGCTTTACTTCTAGGACCCGCCACCAGCCGGCCCCGGTGCATTCATCACGGTACGAAAGCCGAGATGGCTCGTGGGCAGATCCACTTCCTGAGGCTGACGTGCTGCGGCGCGGTAACGCATGCAATAGTTCGGCGCGCAAAGATAGGAGCCGCCCTTGATGACGTAACGCGCGACCGGCGCAGCGTCACCCCGTGCCCCGCCGCCGTTGAAATCGTCGGCAGGCGTATAGTCGTGGCGCGAGGCATAGCGGCTCGACGTCCATTCCCAAGCATTGCCGATCATGTCGTACAGCCCCAATGCATTGGGCTTGTAGCAGCCCACAGGCGCCAGCCCGATGAAGCCATCATCGGCCTTGTTGATGACCGGGAAAATGCCCTGCCATGTATTCGCCTCGACGGGCTGGCGGGAGGGGTGCTGGTCGGGATGGCTTTCGGGATCCGCGGCACGCGCAGCCCATTCCCATTGTTCTTCGGTGGGAAGGCTCCTCCCCTTCCAATCGGCATAGGCCAGAGCATCCTCATAAGCGAGATTCATGACCGGAAAGGAACCCCGCCCCTTAATATCGGTATCGGGGCCGCCCGGATGGCGCCAGTTCGCACCCGGCACGAATTGCCACCATTGGGAGATATCCCCCAGGCCATTCACATCGTTGGGCATGATGAAGACGACGGCGCCAGGCATGCGCATCTTCGGCGGCAGGTCGGGATGCATACGGGGGTCCGCGCCCCGCTCCGCCCTTGTGACATACCTCGTCGCGGCGACGAATTCGGCAAACTCGTCGTTTGTCACTTCGGTACGGTCCATCCAGAAGCCGGAAACGACGACGGATGTCGGCGGCCCTTCTTCCGGGTAAGCCATTCCGCCCATGCGATACTCGCCTGCGGGCACATATGCCATCCCGGGATGAGAGCTGTCGGCGCCATTTTCATGCGGGCAGGACAAGGGAGCGCGCGCCGCCATCTGCGCCGTGCTCCATGCGCTCCCGAACCAGAGCGCGGCCAGGAGAAGCGACACGAGAGCCGCTCCTCCCGCCAGCCAGCCAAGCATCGCCGTCCTTGTCATCTTCGCTCCGGAAATTTCAGTTCGACCAGTAGATATACTCATCCGTCGGCTTGTCCGGTTCTCCCAGAGGGTGATCGATGGGGATCGGTCCCTCCAGCAGCGACGGCCAGAGCGGCTTTGCCTGATTGCTGTCGACCTCCGCCAGCATCGCCTTCATTTCGGCGAGCTTTTCCGGCTCGCTCCCGGCCATGTTGACCTGCTCCGTCGGATCGTTTCGCAGGTTGAAAAGCCAGTCCTTTTTCGGTTTCTCCGAAACCTGGAGTTTCCAGTCGCCGGACAGCAGAACCTTGTAGTCGCCGGAGCGCCAGAAAAGCGATTTATGCGGATTATCCGCACTTTCTCCGTCGACATATTGCAGCAGGTTGCGGCCATCCATGACGCGGTCCTCCGGCTCGGCGGCCCCGGCGGCAGCTGCGGCGGTTCCGAAAATATCCACATGCGCCACCGGTTCGTCATAGTGGGTACCGGCGGAGAGCTGCGCCGGCCAGCGCATGAAGAAGGGAACGCGGATGCCGCCCTGAAAGAAAGTCGCCTTCCAGCCGCGATAGGGTTTGTTGATATCATCGAGGCCGATGTAGTGGGCGCCGCCATTGTCGCTGGTGAAAATCACCAGCGTGTTTTCGTCCAGCCCGTCCTTCTTCAACTGCTCAAGCACTTTGCCGACACCACGGTCGAGCGCGCGGATCATTGCCGCATAGACACGCAGGCGATGGTTCTCGATCCCCGACAAGGCATCATAGTCCGACTTCAGGGCCTGAAGCGGCGTATGCGCCGCGTTAAACGAGAGATACATGAAAAAGGGCCGGTTCCGGTTCGCATGGATCGCTTTCGCGGCTTCGTCGGCCAGATAGTCGGTCATGTATTGCGCCGGCTTGAAGCGGGGCCCGGTATCCTTGCGGACCGCGAAAGGCAGGTTTGCCCAGAGGAACCGATCGATGGGGTCGAAATCCTGACGCGAATTGACGACGCGGGGGTCGTCCGGATCCAGAAACATCGAGGCGCCGGGGAGGAAGCCCAGAAACTCGTCGAAGCCTTGCGATTGCGGCCGCGATGTCGGCGTTCCGCCCAGATGCCATTTGCCGAGTAAAAGCGTGCGGTAGCCTCTCGTCTTGAGAAGCTCGGCAATTGTGACTTCTTCGGCCGGAACACCAAGCTTGTTGGGATCGTCCGGCCACTCCGCCACGCGTTCTTCGTGAAAGACCGGTTTCCTGATCTGCTGATCGTTGGAGAAGGTGCCGACAAGACGCTCGAACGCCACCGGCGCGGGCGTGAACTCGAAGCCGAAACGGGTGGCGTAACGCCCCGTCATGATCGCCGCGCGAGAGGGCGCACAGGTGGCGTTACCCGCATAACCTTGCGTGAAATCCACGCCGTCACGTCCGATGGAATCGATATTTGGCGTGGGCACCGCCCCGCCCGCGACCCCACCGCCATTGAAGGTGATGTCGTTATATCCGAGATCGTCCGCGAGGATTACGACGATGTTCGGCGCGCGCTTTTGTGCCGGTACGCTCGCGGTCTCCGGCCCCTCTTCCCAGGCCACCGTCTGCGTCGGCCCGATGGGGTCGCGCCATTCAGCCAAGAGGCCCGGCACATAGATCCAGTATTTTGAGGCCACGACCCAGCCGACGATCAATATGGCGATCGTCGCGCCGGTCCAGATAGCGACACGCTTGCTCATCCCTGCTCCTCCTCCAGCCGGCGTTTCCGCCAAATTAATGCATTACATTAATTTATGAATGCGGATAGGGCAACAGAAAAGCCCCGGCCGTTTCCCGGCCGGGGCTTCACTTGTGAGAACCTGACGCTTTACGCGATCGTCAGAAGGAATAGGACGCAGACATGCTCACAAAATCCTTGTCATAGGAGGCATTGCGATAGTCGGCGCCGAAATTGGCGGTGTAATCCATGCCAAGCTTGTAGGTGTCCTGATAGTTGGCCGTGACACCCGCCGTGACCGCCATCTTGCCCTGCACGAAGCCCGGACCGATGGGGCCCGCGGAATAGCCCTGCACATCATGGCTCCAGACGATCTGGGGAGAGAGCGTCCAGGCGCTCCCGAAGGCGGAGTTGTAGTCCAGCCGTGCCAACAGCCGATAGCCCCAGGAGAACTGGCTGGCATATTGCGGCGAAAGGGAACAGGTGCCCTGGCGGTTGCAATCATCGCCGAAGGTTTTCGCTATGCCTGCGGCAGGATGGGATTCGCTGGAGCGGGGAATCGCGAAGCGGTTCCCTTCCGCATCGGGCAGCCACTGCACCCCCGCATTCGCGACAAGAATGAGGAGATCGGCGTTGGTGAACTTCACAACCGGATTGGACGGCGTCAACGTGCTGAGCGTATAGAGCTGAGCATGAAGCGCCTTGGTCCGGCGATACCCCTGGATCACGTCACCGGGAGCGACGGGCGGCCCGGTATAGTAATCGGGCTGGCCGGGACCTGCCGTGTAGCCGAAATTCTCGGCGTCAACACCCATCAACTCTGTCGTGTCCAGCTGGAACGGCATGTTGGGGTAAAAGGCGATATCACCCGAAAGAGCCGTACCGTTCAGAATGTTCATGGTGGTGTTGAAACTCGCCCCGAACATCTTGATGTCTTCCGGGTACTGCGCAAGCAGCTTCTTGTTGGCACCGGCGGCCTCGGCGAACATGGCCTGCGACACCGACACCGGACGGTTCGCATCATCCTGCACAGGACCGTTCGCCGTGCAGCCAGGACCGTTCAACGTCCCGGCGCCCGGCGGACATGCCACCTGAAAGACTGTCGTCGCGGTGGTCGGGGTCGACGCCGTGAAGGTGCCGATCGGCAGCTTCGAATGGAAATTGACGAAGTAGCCGGCGAGTTCCGTGCCGTAGTTCAGCCAGTCAGCATAGTAGCGCAGCGCGAGACCGTACTGGCCCTGCTGGCGGGCTTCCTGCGAGGCAATCCTTTCGATGGTCGCAGTCGGCGAATAGGACGTGCCATCACCATTGTTGTAGACCTCGCCGCCACTCAATGCATAGGCACAGCCATCCGCCAGAGCATCGCTCGGCGAGAAAAAACTGCCGCAAGCGGGAAGCTTGCTCTTGTTCCACTGGAAGGCGTACCAGCCTTCGAAGGTGAAGCCGGCCGGCAACCCGATGCTGGTGAAAGCCGTCGCCTGAGGCAGGAAAATTTCCTTCAGCTCCACACCCGGCTTCACATACGCCGAAACATCCAGCGGCAGGTAGGACGACACGCCACCCGGGATCAGCAGACTTTCGCCCCAGTTTGTCGCCTGACGACCTATGCGAACCGTGGCCGGCATGTCGAACAAATCGAAATTCGAATAGACGAACGCATCGAGCAATTTGAAGTCCGTGGCCTGGAGATTACGCGCATCGTCGCCCCGGAACTCATCTTCGAGCGGACGACGCTGGTTAGGCGACTTAACCGGACCGTATTTACCGCCGCCATTTCCAAGGACGTTGTCGCCGACATAATCGTAAGCAGCCTTGCCGCGCACGAAGGCACCGAAATTCCGCCATGTCACCTCCATCTCGGAAATGCCTTTGACCGGCGCCGAAATGAAGTCCCACTGCTCGACGTTCACATTGCCGTCGTCGGAATTCACGTCATAGTCGGTATTACCCGAACCGTAGCAGCCACCATTGAAGACGGAGATATAGGCACAATTCTGCTTGCTCGTACGTATGCTGGCACTAGCGGACAAGGTCGTGGAGAGGTTCACATTGAACTCTCCAAACTTGTATTGCAGTGCCTGGGCCGCGTTCGGTAAGGCCATCGCCAGCAACATCGGCAGCAGGCTGATTTTCCACATGTACTTCATTACCAAAATTCCTGTAATTCTGGAGTTTCGCTCAGGAGCCATGCTGCTCAGGGCAGGACCGCAAGGGATTTGCTGATGTCCTCGAGCGGCAGAGTGTTGCCGACCACGCCCAAGCCGGAACCCAATACGACGGGGAACACAATGTCGCCTGCCGTCTGACCCCCCGGAAGGGGCGTATTTGTCAGCTGATTCACGAGCGAGACCGCCGGAACGAGGACCGGCTGAAGCTGATCGAGCGGCAGCGCATCCAGAGGCAGCGCAGAGAGCGGGCTGTCGCCGCTCCCGCCCGCGCCAAGCGCTGTGAGAAGAAGCGGCTGGAGCAGCGGAGCGGTGTCGC
>NZ_NYVD01000022.1 GCF_002684405.1 Parvibaculum sp.
CATTATAATGTAGTCTCCGGCCCTTAACATAGAAGCGTCATCAACTGGAATGCTGGTTGCCGTTGCGGACGATACCGCGTTCGGTCGCATCCGCCGTGCGGACGGCACGGGCCGCCCCGATCCAGCCGGAGATGCTGTCGTTGAAGTCATGTGTGACACGGGCCAGCGCGCTCACATTGGTTTCTTCCCGGTCCGTGTCGGTGACGCCGTAATAGGTGGCGTAGAGCTGCCGCGCCGTTATCGCGCCCATGCCGCCGGGCAGCCAGTCCGCCCGCTTCGCCTCCACCGAAACGAAATCGGCGCGAAGGCCCAGCTTCAGCGAGGTGCCTGCGTCCACCGGCGCCTCGTATTCGCCAAACAGACCGGTATCGCGGATGAACATATCCGGCCATGTGTAATTGGTGATGGTCACCGGCGCGCCGCCCATCATGTTGGATCGGCTTTCGGCGTTGCGGTTATTGGTGCGGTGGTCCACTCCCAATGTCAGCACACCGCCGATGACATCAAGCCCGGCGGCAAGACGGCCGCCATAGGTGTCGGAATTGGCATCGGTCCGCATACGCATCATGCCCGGCGTGCGCAGCGAATAGTTGTCCATCAGATGTTCGACGAAGCTGCCATAGGCGGAGACTTCCAGCGTCGTGACAAGACTGCCTTCGTCGAAATTGTGATCGAGCGATGCCTTCACGGTCCGCGCCGCCGTCCAGGGGCTATCCATGCCGGCGCCCGCGAAGAGCGCATCTTCCACGATGTCCACATCGCTCGACAACGAGACGACGGAGTGGTTGCCATAGCGCCAGCCGGCTTCCAGCCCGCCGCCATACTGCTTGAAGGCGGAACGAACATCGCGCCCGTCGCCATCTTCGTAGTTCCCGGCCTTTTTGGCATTTGCAAAGCCGCGAACATAGGCGCCGCCGAGACCGGCGCGTGCCTGCGCCGAGACATAGCGGGTCTCACCATTGCTCTCGATGCCGCCCTCGATACCGCCGCTCAGGCCGTCCGCGATGTCATAGGGGTCTGCCCGGTCGATGGTCACCGTGCCGCCCGGCGCAGGCGGGCCGTCCGTCACGCTCTGATAGCCGCGGGCCACCGTGACGACATCGTCGGGCAGCAATGCGGAAAGCGACGAGGGCGGATCCATGCGGTTGGGGCAGCCGCCGAACACATAGGCCCCGTCGGAAATGACGGCGATATTGTCCTGCGTCAGGCCGCGCATGGAAATTTCATTGCCGTGACCGCCGAGACGGCCCGACGTGACGCCTTCAAGGCGGGAGAGAAACTCACCGGCATCGCGCGGCGCCGGGCCGTTGGTGTCGGCGGGCGTCATCCTTTCGAGCGGACCGGGAAGCGCTTGATCGCCCTCGATGACGATGGGCCTGCTTGCCGGCTCCTCGGCCCGGGCATGGGTGGCGGGAACGGCAAAGGCGATGGCCAGCGCCGCGGGCGCAGCGGCGGCGCGCAACGCGGCGCGGCGCCCTGCACTGAAATGTGCGAGAGACATGATCTTTTTCCTGATGTGACTGAAGCGATAGGGGAAACAGCTTCAGGCAGCAGGAGGCCCCCTGGGCGGCAGCGGAGGCGAGGCTGTCTGCTCATGCAGGATGGCAATGTCGTTGCGGAGGTCGAGCGGTTCTCCCCCGCCGAAAATCGCGTCCGCCACAGGCAGAGACGGCGACAGGAAAAGCGAGGCCGTGACCATCGGCGCGCAGACCGGCGACAGATGGTCCGCATTGTCCGTCTGATCGTCGAGCGGCTTTCCCGTGGCCGGGTCAAGCTTGATAATCTTGAGGCCCGCGCCCGTGCACAGCACGATCCGGTCCTTGTAGAAGCCGGGGGCGAGGATTTCCGCGTCGTCGCCGGAGGCGTGGATCGCGGCAAAGCTCGGTAGAATGAAGGTGACGAGAAGGAGGGCGAGCAGAATACGCTGGGCGGAGAAGCCGTGACTTCCCTTCCCTCTTGCGCGCACAGTTTTTCTGCCAGCGGATAAACGCATGCCGTCCCCCATCGGATTGTCTACTAGGGAATGGCAGGGAGTTTGTCAAAGCGGTCGCCGGTGGCGCGTCGTCGCACCTGCTTCAAAGATGGGCTCAAAGCCGAGCGCGGACCTCGGATTTGAGCACCGGCAGCAATTCCGACTCAAACCACGGGTTTTTCCGAATCCAGGCATTGTTCCGCCAGGAGGGATGCGGCAGCGGGATGGCTCCGGGCCCGTATTCGCGCCAGTTCATGACGGTTTCCGTCAGGCTTTTGCGCTTTGCCGATCCCAGATGCCAGCTTTGCGCATATTGACCGACCAGCAGGAAGAGGTCGATCTGCGGCAGATGGTCGAAAAGCCGTGCCCGCCACTGCTCCGCGCATTCCGGCCGGGGCGGCAGGTCGCCGCCTTTTGCGTCCTGTCCCGGGAAGCAGAACCCCATGGGCACAATGGCGATGCGGGAGGTGTCGTAGAACTCCTCCTCGCTGACGCCCATCCAGTCCCTGAGCCGGTCGCCGCTGGGATCGGTGAACGGTACGCCGGACGCGTGAACCCGCGTACCCGGCGCCTGTCCGGCAATGCAGATGCGCGCCGTGGCTGAGACGCGCAGCACCGGACGCGGCTCATGCGGCAGCGGGACTTTGCGTGGATTTTCAACGCAGACGCGGCAGGCCCTGATTTCGTCCGTCAGCCTGTCCAGCGCACCGGGCATGGAGGTCAGCTCGCATCCTTGATGAGGTTGCGGCCGATGATGACCTGCTGCACCTGGCTGGTGCCCTCATAGATGCGGAAGATGCGCACGTCGCGGTAGAAGCGCTCGATGCCGTAATCGGCGACATAGCCCGCTCCGCCAAACACCTGCACGGCACGGTCGGCCACGCGTCCCACCATCTCCGAACAGAAGAGCTTGCAGCAGGACGCCAGCGTGCCGACATCCTCGCCCGCATCGCGGCGGCGCGCGGCATCCATCACCATGCAACGGCCCGCATAGGATTCGGTCTTGCTGTCGGCGAGCAGTGCCTGCACGAGCTGGAGATTGCCGATGGGTGCGCCGAACTGCTTGCGCTCAGCGGCATAAGCGACCGATTCCTCGACCAGCCGGTCGGAGACGCCGACGCAGACGGCAGAAATGTGCAGGCGGCCGCGCTCCAACACCTGCATGGCGGTGACGAAGCCCTTGCCTTCTTCATCGCCCAGCAGGCACTCGGCCGGGATGCGCGCGTCATCGAACACCACGTCGCAAATATGCGCGCCCTGCTGGCCCATCTTCTTTTCCGGCTTGCCGATATGGATGCCGGGGCAGTCGGCCGGCACGATGAAGGCGGAAACGCCCTTGGCGCCCGGCGTGGAGGGATCGGTGCGCGCCATCAGGGTGAAGAGGCCCGCCTTGTTCGCATTGGTGATGTAGCGCTTGGTGCCGTTGACGATGTAGTGGTCGCCGTCGCGGATCGCCGTGGTCTTGAGCGAGGCGGCGTCGGAGCCCGCCTCGGGCTCGGTCAGCGCGAAGGAAGCGATCACCTCGCCGCTGGCGATCTTCGGGAGCCAGTATTCCTTCTGCTCCTGACGGCCATGCATCACGATGCCCTGGCTACCGATGCCGACATTGGTGCCGATGACCGAGCGGAAGGCGGGAGAGGTCCGGCCCAGCTCGAACATGAGCAGGCACTCTTCCTCCATGGTGAGGCCGAGGCCGCCATATTCGGTCGGCACGGAAATGCCGAAAAGGCCCAGTTCCGCCATCTCTGCGACGATTTCCGCCGGCACTTCGTCGTTTTCGGACACCTGGGCCTCGATCGGGCGCAGGCGCTCCTCAACGAAGCGGCGGACGGATGAGATGAGCTGTTCGCGGGTTTCGGCGTCGAGGGCCATGGCGTTCCTGCTTCCCTGAAATCTGTTGTCTGGCGGGTTGGGCAGGAATTTAGGTCAAGGCCTCAGCAGGGTCAAAGCAAGGGTCGCGAAGGGTGCCGGGGCCAGCCGCCTCCGGCTCAGAAAGAGAGGGGGTCGTCGTCCAGGAAGTCGCACCTGTCCACGTCGTATTTCATCGAGCAGCCCAGGATGCGGTTCGTCCGATAGCCGTCATAGGACAGCGGCATATAGACGCCTTCCGTCCTGACCACCTTGTCGCCGGCCACCTGCATGGTGCCCGCCGCGGCAAACGGACGGCGCTCCGCAGCGATATAGCTGTAGAAGCGGAACAGTTCCTGATTGAGATTCGGATTGTCTGGATAAGCCTCCAGCACACGCCTGCCACCGCTGTTCACGCCGAAACTGATGGCTACGTTTTCGCCGAAAAGACGGTAAGTGAGATCGAAGGGATCGTGATCGACCTGCAGAACCAGCAGGTAGGGCATGAGAGGGGCAAACTCGGCCGGCCTCAGATCGTCGGGGCTCGGCATGAGACGGTCGCCGCGTTTGGCTTTCCAATAGGAGAGCATCTTGAGACAGACCGGCTCGTTCAGCTCGCGGAGCCGAATGAACGAGACGCCGTGAACCCGTTCGAGTTCGCTTTGTCCGATTTCGCGCTGTTCAGTTGCCGCCGCCATTTTAGCCCGCCAGACCTCGGTGCATTTCGACCGGATGCCGCAGGGAAATTCTTCCCCAAATGCGCTAAGAAAGTGTTGAGAGCCAAGTGCGGAATGCGGCTTCAGTAGCCGGAAAAGATACTCCGTTCGGTCAGGGCATAGGATGAGCAGCAGAATATGCGGTCCGTCCTTGTATCGTCATAGGACAGCGGCATGTAGAGCCCCTCAAAAGGGACCTTTGCGCCCGACCGGCTGTTCAGCACACCGCCCGCCGCATAGGGGCGTTTGTGTTCCGCCACGGCACGAAAAAGCTCGAACATCATCGACCCCAGGCCCGGATTCGTCTCGTTCAGCGCGCGTACCTTCAGCCCTCGAAAGGGACCGCCATGCACCTCGGCGATATCCTCGCCCAGGATGCGATAGGTGAGATCGAATTCCGGCTCCCAATGAACTTCAACGATCTGGAGGTGAGACAGGAAACGCGCGAACTCGGACGGTCGCAGATCGTCGGGGCTCGGCATCGACCGGTCTCCCCGCTTCTCTTTCCAATAGTCGAAGACCGACAGCACGACAGGATCCTTCAACGACTTGAGACCGATTAGCCTCGCGCCGTCCTGTCCCGCTTCTTTCGTGAATTTGTCAGGATCGTAGTCAGCCATACTCAAATTACCCGGATACCGCTCTTCCGCCTCGAGGACTTCTGGAAGGCTATACTTCCTGATAAAAGCCCCTCCATCGATATCACAAACTCCGGACAATTGTTCATCTCATGAATGTAAATCCAAACCGGCTCGCCGGATACCAGACCTGGGACGGCCATGATCCGTTCGAGGATCATGCAGGGCCCTTCTATTTCCGCAAGACCGAAGACGGCGAGGTCGCTTGCGCTTTCGAGGCGACGGAAAAGCACTGCAATGGCGGCGGCTTCCTGCATGGCGGTCTGCTGATGACTTTCGCCGATTTCTCGCTTTTCGCGATCGGCGAAGCGGCACTGAACGGTCCCGCCGTTACCGTCTCCTTCAATGCGGAATTCACCGCCGCCGCCACGGCCGGCGACTTCATCGAGGCGCGCGGCGACATCGTGCAGAATACCGGCAGCATGGTGTTCCTGCGGGGACAGGTTTTCACGCGCAAGGAAATCGACGGCGATTTGCGGGAACTGCCCCTGCTTAATTTCAGCGGGATCGTGAAAAAGCTCAGAAAGAAACCTATATGAAGGGTCGCTACGACCCGGTGGAGGAAACATGGTCAGCCTGAGCGTTCTCGATCAATCCCCGATCCGCAAAGGCGGCAACGCTGCGGAAGCTCTCGCCAATACGATCGAACTGGCGAAACATGCCGACAAGCTCGGCTATGCGCGCTACTGGATGGCCGAACACCACAACACGAAATCCTTCGCCGGCTCCGCGCCGGAAGTGCTGATCGCGCGTATCGCGGCGGAAACGTCCCGCATCCGTGTCGGGTCCGCGGGCGTGATGCTGCCGCATTACAGCCCACTGAAAGTCGCCGAGTGCTTCCGCCTTCTGGAAACGCTCTATCCCGGGCGCATCGACCTTGGCATGGGCCGCGCACCGGGCGGGGACATGCGCACCACACGCGCCTTGCAGCCGGGTCCGCAGGCCTATGACATCAGCGTCTTTCCGCAGCAGGTGGAACTGCTGATCCAGTTCCTGGAGGATTCCAACGGGCTGGCGGGCGAGAATGGCGGTTTTCCCTCCGAGCACCCCTATCTCGGCATTCATGCCTCTCCGCGCGGCCCCGGCATGCCCGAACTCTGGATGCTCGGCTCGGGCGGCGACGGCGCGGCCATCGCGGCGCAGTTCGGCATGGCCTATAGTTTCGCCCATTTCATCAATCAGGATGCAGGTCCGGGACCGATCGACCTGTACCGGAAGGCGTTTCGTCCGTCGCGTCACCTTTCTTCCCCGCATGCCTCTATCGGCGTCTCCATCACGGTGGCCGATACGGAAGAGGAAGCCCAGCGCATCGCCTCTTCGCGCAATCTCTGGGTGATGCATCTGCTGCAGAACCGGGCGGGCGCCTTTCCCTCCGTCGAGGAAGCTCTTTCCTATCCGTATACGGAAGATGACAAGCTGATGCTGGAAGGCATCAAGCAGCGCGGCATCACCGGATCGCCGGAACAGGTCCGCGCAAAGCTGCTGCAGATGGGCGAGGAATATGGCGTGGACGATTTCGTGATCCTCACCATCACCTATGACCAGAAGGATCGTTTGCGCTCATACGAGCTTCTGTCGGAGGCATTTGCCCTTCAGGACGCGGGCTGACCTCCTGCGCCCTACCCCTTCGCAGCCTGTCTTGCGAGCTTCTTTTCCAGCGCAGTCCTCAACCGGATCTGCCGTTCCTTGGTAATCGGATAGCGTGAGATTACCAGGATCGAGGCAAGCCAAAGCACAAGCGGCACCAGGCAATACATGGCTAGCAGCGCGAAGAGCGCCGTCGATGAATTGTGATCGGATTGCGGATTGAACCCCGCCCATGAAATGACCGGCAATGCGATCCCCACGCCCACGGCTTCGAAGATTTTCCGTACCATCGACATGAAGGAAAAGAGAAAGGCCGTGCGCTGCTCGCCATTGCGCAGCGTGTCGAGATCGACGACATCGGCCATGATCGATGCGCCCATGATCGGCGCTGCGCCGATCGTGATCCCTTGCAGCAGCGTGATACCGAGCAGGCACCAGAAAACAAGCTCCGGCGCTTGCGGCTTCACCCAGTAGATGACGACGGGCACACAGGCGAAGGCGGCCATGGAGATGCCCCCTGCCACAACGATGGCCATGTGCTTGCCGATGCGACCGCCCAGCGTCACCCAGAAGGGGGACCCCACGACGCCCGCGGCGAAGAGCGCAAAAATGAGGATGGTTCCGGCTTTACCGATCCCGGCCAGATGTTCATAGAACAGGATCGCGACACCGGCATTGATGGAACCGGCCAGCGCGCCGAGGCTCGAGGTCACCAGGATCAGGCGGAAGGGGCCGTTCTTGAGCGCCTTGCGCACGCCGCTCGCGAAGGGCACGTGTTTGTATTCATGCGGCGTCGGTTCCGGCACGAAACGGAAAAGCACGAAGGTGCAGACCGGAAGCAGCAGCACGGTGAACCATGCGAGCGGAGCCATGGCGGCTTTCGACGCCGCGCCGTCCTGCTCGCCCGCCATGAAAGCGCCGATGATCGGCAGCGTGATCGCGATCAGGAGTCCCGCCAGCAGAAAGATTTCCCGGCTGCCGGTGATGCGGTTGCGCGCGTGGTACTCCGTCGCGAGTTCTGCGCCCCATGCGCCATAGGGAATCGTGATGAGGGTGAAGCCAAAATAGATCGCGCAGATCCACAAGAGGAGATAGCCCGACGAGACGGCACCCATGGGAGCGAACAGCATGACCGCGGAGACCATCATCACCGGCACCCCGGCAAGGATCCATGGACGGCGGCGGCCCCAGCGCGTGCGCGTTCTATCGGAAAGGCGGCCGATCAACGGGTCCGTCACCACATCGCTCAGCCGCGCCAGCATGAGGATGAACCCGACCAGGGCGAGATCGATCCCCAATGTCTGCGAATAGAAAGGCGGAATATAAATGGCGACCGGCAAGCCGATCACAGCCAGAGGAACGACGATCTGCCCATAGGCGATCAGCCGGCCCCTGCTCGGCCCGGTTTCTTCTTCCGGCGTCATATCTCCTCCCTCTTCGTACCGCTCTCCCAAGCGGTTTAGTAAGTAACTATTACTAATTTAACGGCCTACTGCAAGCAGCGGAAACTGAACGACGGCTCTCCATCCGGTTCAGCTTGCGTTCAGGTGACGGATCCTAAGGTGCCTACATCCAACGGGTCACAGCCCCCCAGCCAGTGACCCAGGGTCAGGGTTCCCGCCGGGAAGCGCTCGCTACCGGCAGGAGCACTCAGGGCGGCGTCCATTCCGTACCCCGTGGACGCCGTCCTTTGTGCACCTGTCCCCCTCCCGGCGGCCTTATGCGGCCGCGCTCGGACGCGCCGAAACCCGCTTGTGCCAGCCGCGCAGGTTTTCGGCCTCTTCCGGCATTTCCAGCCCAGTAAACCCTGCGAAATCGACTGCGCAGAGCGCAGCGACATCGGCCATGCTGTAGCTGTCGCCGCAAATGAATTCCCGGGAGCCGATTTCGCCGCCCAGCCAGTTGAAGGCCTTCGCGGCGGCTTCCCTGTTCGACTCGCCGAAATCATTGAACTGCTTCACCACCCTGGCGGTAAACGGATGCGCGTGGCGCCAGAAATTTCCTACCGGTCCCATCACGATGAATTCCACGCGCCGGAGCCACATATCGATCATGGCCTTTTCCAGTGCGTTTCGGCCGAAGAGCGGATTTTCCGGATTGAGTTCTTCCAGATACCGGCAGATGGAGATGCTCTCGCAGATGGTCGTCCCGTCATCCAGTTCGAGAACCGGCGTCTGGCCCAACGAGTTCTTCTGCAAAAAGGCGTCGGACTTATGCTCGCGTTTTGGAATCGAGACCTCTTCCAGCGGCAGGTCGATGCCCTTTTCGGCGGCAAAAATGCGCACGCGGCGCGGATTGGGCGCCGGCATGGCGGAATTATAGAGCTTCAAGACAGTTCTCCCTGTTGATCGTCTGGCGCGGCCTCCTCCTGCCCCTCAAGTCACGATGCCGATAATGGCGCCTGTCATGGATGTCGCGAGCGTGCCCGAGACGAGCGAGCGCAAGGCCAAGGACACGATTTCCGCACGCCTTTCCGGCACCATGGCCGTCATGCCGCCGATCATGATTCCCACCGACCCGAAATTGGCGAAGCCGCACATGGCGTAGACCATGATGAGGGTGGAGCGCGGCGACAAGGTTCCCGGGGCCAGATGGCCCAGATCCACATAGGCGATGAATTCGTTCAGGATCGTCTTTTCGCCCATGAGCTGCCCGGCCGTCTGCATCTCGCTTGCAGGCACGCCCATCAGCCAGACGAGCGGCGAGAACACCCAGCCCATGATGCGCTGCGCGGTGAGCGGCGCGCCCGCTACTTCCGGCAGTAGTCCCAGGAGGATATTGGCCAGCGCCACCAGCGCCACCATGACGACCAGCATGGCCATGATGTTGAGCAGCAGCTTCAGCCCCTCCATCGTGCCCTGCGTCACCGCATCCATGCTGCTCTCATATTCCAGATAGGGCACGTCGTCGCCGACGCCCGTCGGCACCTCGCCATGCTCCTCGGGCAGCATGACCCGGGCAATCAGGATGGCGGCGGGCAACGAGATGAGCGATGCGACCAGAATGTGGCCCAGCGCGCCGGGCACCGTGTTCTGCAGGAAACTCGCATAGAGCACGAGAACGGTGCCCGCCACGGTGGCGAGCCCGACCGTCATCACCATGAAGAGTTCCGACCGGGAAAGCTTCTGCAGATAGGGCCGGATGAGGAGCGGCGCCTCCACCATGCCCAGCAGGGCGTTGGCGGCCGTGGCGAGCCCCACCGCCCCGCCAAGCTGCATGGATTTCTGCAGGAGGGCCGAAAAGCCCTTCGTCACCCAGTCCAGCACCCGCCAGTACCAGAGCAGCGCGGAAAGCGCGGAAATGACCAGCACCAGCGGCAGCGCCTGGAAGGCCAGCGAATAGGCGTTGGCCGGGTCGGTGACCTCGAAGGGCGTTTTTCCGCCGCCCACATAGCCGAACACGAAGCTGGTGCCGGCCTGCGTGGCGTCGGTCAGGGCCGTCACCACGCCGTTCAGCGCCAATATGCCCTGTCGGGCCAGCGGCACCTTGAGGAGCAGCAGCGCCAGCCCGAGCTGGATCGCAATGCCGATCAG
The DNA here is from genome assembly GCF_002684405.1 of Parvibaculum sp. Taxonomy (GTDB): domain Bacteria; phylum Pseudomonadota; class Alphaproteobacteria; order Parvibaculales; family Parvibaculaceae; genus Parvibaculum. The sequence continues at coordinate 10,295 of NZ_NYVD01000022.1, forward strand.
CACGGTTCCCAGCGGGAAGGACCGCCTGTTCTCGCTCATCACCCAGGCAAGCCCCACGATCGCGCCCAGCCCCAGGACGCTCTGCAAAATCCCCAGCGACATTCTGCCCCTCTTTCACACAAATGCGCGGGATCGCCCCCCGCCCCGCGCTCCGGCAACGACCCTCGCTTGACCGTCTATGCCGCATTGTGCACAAAAGCGGTCAAATTCGGGAGCGGCCAGCCCAAAAAGCCGCGCCGAGGGCTTCAATGACCTTCACAGGACTTTCACAGGGAGACTCAACCGATGAGCATTCGTTTTGATGGCAAGGTAGCCATTGTCACCGGCGCCGGCGGCGGCCTGGGCCGTTCTCACGCGCTGGAACTTGCCCGTCGCGGGGCCAAGGTTGTCGTGAACGATCTTGGCGGCGACCGCACGGGCGCCGGCGGCTCGTCGGACGCGGCCAACAAGGTCGTCGAGGAAATCAAGGCGGCCGGCGGCGAAGCCATCGCCAACGGCTCCTCCGTGACCGACGACGAAGGCGTGGCCAACATGGTCAAGCAGACCGTCGACGCTTTCGGCCGCATCGATATCCTGGTCAACAATGCCGGCATCCTGCGCGACAAGAGCTTCACCAAGATGGAAATCGGCGACTTCCAGCTCGTGGTCGATGTGCACCTGATGGGCACGGTCAAGCCGACCAAGGCTGTCTGGCCGATCATGAAGGAACAGGGGTATGGCCGCATCATGGTCACGACCTCCACCTCTGGCCTTTACGGCAATTTCGGCCAGACCAATTACGGCGCGGCCAAGCTCGGCGTTGTCGGCTTCATCAACACGCTGAAGCTGGAAGGCCAGAAGGACAACATCCGCTGCAACGCGCTGGCGCCGGTTGCCTTCACGCGCATGACCTCCGACCTGTTCCCGCCGGAAGCCGAGCAGATGTTCACGCCGGAAAGCGTGTCGCCGGGCGTGATGGTGCTGGTGTCGGAAGATGCGCCGACGGGCACGATCCTGCTCGCGGGCGCCGGCGTCTTCTCCGCCGCGCAGATCATGGAATCGGAAGGCGTGTTCCTGGGCCGCGAAGGCCTCACCGCCGAGAAGGTTCTCGAAAACTGGGAAAAGATCACCGACATGAAGGGCGCCCAGCCGTACTTCATGGGCGGCGAGCAGACAGGCAAGGTGCTGAAGCTCGCCACCGAAGGCTGATTTCTCTATTCGGTCGCAAGACGGACCCCCGGCCTCACGGCCGGGGGTTTTTCGTTTCAGCCCGCGCTAACGGCAAGACCGCTCCGCGCGTGCCGCCTCACGGCAAGCGACACCATTGCGCCCGCCGCGCAAAATCCCAGCGTGGCCGCAATCGCCTCCATGCCATAGACGAGATAGAAGTGCTTGCAGCCCTCCACCAGCGCGATCCCCACGAACATGAAGACCGTGTTGATGAAAGCGGCGACCGCGCCCTTGCTCGATCCCGGCACGGCGAAAAGCGTGCGGCGCATGAGACCGCCGAAGCCTATTCCCATACCGAAGGAACTGATCGTGACGCCGGGTATGAGCCAGCGGAAATCCTGGTTCCCCCAGGTCAGCGCCACGGCCAGCATCGCGCCGGCCGCGATGCAGGAAATGGAGATGGCGATCAGCCGTTCGATTTCGACGCGATAGACGATCTGGGAGAGCAGCAGATTGCCGCCGACCAGGCCTGCAAAAACGGGCAATTGCCACAGCGCATAGGATAGCGGCGTCAGCCCCTGCCTCTCGATCAGGCCGATGGGGCTCAATGCAATCCAGATCATCAGCATGCCGAAGATGAAGCCGAGCGCGAATGAACCGGACAGCAGCTCCCGGTTCATCAGGCATCGCCGATAGCCCCGAAGCGTTCGGACGATATGGAAGCGGAAGCTCAATGTGCGCTGACGCGATTTCGGCATGCTCTTCCAAAGCCCGGCGAAGGCGACAAGCGATACAAGGGCGATGAGAAGGAAGATCACCCGCCAGGAGAAGACCGTTACGACGAGCGCACCCGCCACCGGGCCGACGATGGGGGCGAGCAGCGACACATTCGCCATGAGCGAGATGGTGCGGACCGCGCGCTTTTCCTCGAACGCTTCCTGAATGGCCGGATAACCGACCGCCATGGTGAAAGCGCCGCCCGCGCCCTGCACCGCGCGCAACAGAATGAACTGCCACATGCTCTGAACGGCCATGCCTGCAAAGCAGGACAGTGTGAAGATTACGACACCCGCGAGAAAGACCGGCCGCCGCCCGAGCGCATCCGAAAGCGGGCCAAGCAGCCATTGAGTGCCGATATTGCCCATCAACGCCGCAGACAAGGCGAGCGAAATCACGCCGACGGATTGCGCACCGAGGTCATGTGCCACGGCGGGCATGCCAGGCATGATCATGTCGTTCGAGATGAAGGTCGCAAACTCGAAGAACACGACCGACAGGGGAAACAGGACACCGATGACCGGCGCCGGACGAGATTGAGCAGTCATTTTATGAGAATCACTTTTTCCGCTTTATGCGGAGGGAGCAACATCCACCGGAAAGGCGGACCGCGACACCCCGAAACACGAACTGAATCGTGACCGGAGCGCTCTTAGCGAGCGGCTGGACGAACTATCCGAATGTTGGATGCATTACGCATCGGTCATACTCCCGAAAGGACGGCACAGCTTAATGCCGCAATAAGTCTTGTGGCAAGCCCCGGTTTGCCATTGGCCCCCCTCTCCCTATAGTTCAACCATGCCTTTTCGACATATTCGTTTCTTCGCAGTTCTGCTGATCGCTACTGCCGCTCTTTTCGCCGGCTCCTCGCACGCTGCGGCCTGCGAACTCAAACGGCCTGTGATGTTTGGCGGGCTCGACTGGGATTCCAATGCCTTCCATACCGCGGTCGCGCGCATCATTCTGGAGCGCGGATATGGCTGCAAGACGGATGTGCTGCCGGGGTCGGCACTGCCGCTTCTGACCGGGCTTTCCAATGGCGATATCGACGTGCTGATGGAAGTCTGGCGAGACAACGTCACCAAGCCGTGGAATGACGCGCTCAACGCCGACAAAGTCGTCTCGCTCGGCACGAATTTCCCCGACGCCATACAAGGCTGGTATGTGCCGCGCTATGTGATTGAGGGGGATCCGGCACGCGGCATAGAGCCCATGGCGCCCAACCTCCACTCCGTCGAAGACCTCAAGCGATATACCAAGCTCTTCCGCGATCCGGAGGAGCCGGGCAAGGGCCGCTTCTACAATTGTATTCTGGGCTGGACCTGCGAGGTGGTGAACACCAAGAAGCTCAAAGGCTATGGGCTCGACCGCTACTATACGAATTTCAGACCGGGCACCGGCGCGGCGCTGGCCGCCGCCATCTCGTCCGCCTATCAACGCGGCAAGCCCATCCTTACCTATTACTGGGGTCCGACCTGGATCCTCGGCAAATACGATCTCGTCAAGCTGAAGGAACCGCCCTACAGCAAGGCCGCATGGGAAGCCTTCAACAACGACCCTGCGCATAACCCGCCCGTCGCCTATCCGAAAGTCGAAGTGATCATCGGTGCCAATGCGAAATTCGCAGAGGAAGCACCCGAGATCGTCGCGTTTCTGCGCAACTATCAGACAAACAACCAGATGGTGAGCCAAGCGCTTGCCTATATGCAGACGCACAAGGATGCAGGCGCGACAGGGGCGGCGGAACATTTCATCGCGACACGCGGTGACGTATGGCGCAAATGGGTGCCGCCCGAAATCGCCGCGCGCATTTCCGGCGAACGCAAAGCGAAGGCGAAAAGCTTTCCCCTCACCTTTCAGCGCCCGATTGAAGACTGGGTGAACAAGGCGATGAAGCAGTTCGTCGCCAAATATGGCGATGCATTCCAGGCGGCAAGTTCCGTCATGCTGGCCCTGATCCTGACAGTCGAACAATTGTTCAGCCTGCTGCCCTGGTGGCTTTTCATTCTGCTGGTCGCAGGCGCCGCATGGCATGCCTCGCGCGGGGTCGTATTGCCCGTTGTGCTGTCCGGCACGCTCCTGCTGATCGGGTTTCTGGGGCTTTGGGATCTGGCCATCCAGACACTCGCCCTCATCGTCATTTCGGTCGGCATTTCCGTGCTGATCGGCGTACCGATCGGCATAGGGCTCGCGCAGAACGACATGGCACGGCGTATCGTACGGCCCGTGCTCGATGCGATGCAGACCATGCCGAGTTTCGTCTATCTCATCCCGGCGCTGATGCTCTTCGGGCTCGGCAAGGTGCCCGCCGTCTTTGCCACCGTCATCTATGCCATGCCGCCGCTGATCCGGCTTGTCGATCTGGGCTTGCGCGGCGTGGACGAACGTCTTGTCGAGGCCGCGGCCGATCTTGGCGCTGACAACAAACGGCGTCTTCTCGACATCAAGCTGCCACTGGCGCTGCCCAACATCATGGCGGGCATCAACCAGACCACCATGATGGCGCTTTCCATGGTTGTGATCGCTTCCATGATCGGCGCGCGCGGGCTCGGCGAGGAGGTGTTGCTGGGTATTCAGCGGCTCGATATCGGACGGGGCCTCATCGCTGGCGTCGCCATCGTGGCGCTCGCCATCGTCTTCGACCGCATTACGCAGGCTTACGGCGGACAGCAGGACGCGGCGCCGCGCTAGCGGGACGCCGGTGATAGGTCAGCGCCATCGACAGGCATATCGCAAGCGGCTCTTTCGGCAGCGGGCCCGACACATTCAATAGAATGGCGCGATTTCCCTGATACTCAAATGCTTCAGGAAATTGGCTCCTGAAGGTATCGACCAATGTCGTCCGGCAATTCACGAAGACGGCGCATCGCCCTTCCATCGCGCGCGGTACGCCGAGCCTGATGGTGGTGCCGCTGCCGCTTGCCTCCGTCAAATAGGCCGGCTCGCCCCACTTGAGGGTCTCCGTTAGCGGGCCGACACCATCCGTCTCGGCCGCCGTCCTGAAAATCAGACGGCGCACCTGGAGAAGCCGCTCGCGAACAAACGCGGGATAATCGTCGAATACTGCCGCCACTTCGGCGGACATAGCGGGAAGCGTTGTTGCGCGGATCATGCGAGATACTTCTCCATCCGCCACATGGCATCTTCAAGATAACCGATGACGGAGCCTTCCGGCGAGTCGGCAAGCTGCGCGACCTGCCAGCCCTGTTTCTCGTAGAACGCCCGCGCGCGGTCATTGCCGACACGGCAAAGCAGAAAGAGCTGTTTGTGCCCCGCCTCGCGCATGGCCGTTTCGGCGCGCTCGATAAGCTCGGCGGCAAGCCCTCCCCCATAGACACCCGGTAAGACAAATAGCTGATAGAGCTCGTTTTCCTGCCACGATACGAGGCCCACCAGCTCACCCTCCTTGCGGGCGATCAGGCAGTCCGGCAGCAGTTTGGCGGCGCGTGCTTCGAAATAGGCCTGATCCGGCTCTTTGCCGAAACTCAACGCGGCATGGCTCTCGTACCAGCTCTGACGCCAAACGAAAGCGAGCGCCGGAATGTCTCCGGCGCTCGCCCGTTCGATGCCGAATGTGCCGTCCAACTCAGAGGCCCAGCACGGCCTTCGCCATAATGTTGCGCTGAACTTCGTTGGACCCGGCATAGATCGAGGCCTTGCGCAGCGAGAAATAGTAAGGCGCTGCGGTGAAGGCGCCCTTGGGGCCCACTTCCGGCTCGTTCGTCTCGATCATGCCATTTGCAACGGTCGGCGCCGCATAGTCGCCCAGCACTTCCACCATGAGGTGCGAAATGGCCTGCTGCAGCTCGGTGCCGCGGCATTTCAGGAGCGAGCTTTCCGGGCCGACATTGCCGCCGATGGAGAGAGCCGAGAAGATACGCAGCTCCGTATATTCCATCGCCGTGATCTGGCTTTCGATGTCGGCGCATTTGGCACGGAAGGTTTCATCCTCGGCGAGCGGCTTGCCGTCCACCTCGATGTCCTTCGCCATCTCGCGCACTTCTTCCAGCGCGCTGTAAAGGCCCGGCGAATAGGGATTGCCGCGCTCGAATTCGAGCAGGTATTTGGCGTAGGTCCAGCCCTTGTTCACTTCGCCGATCAGGTTTTCCTTCGGCACCTTCACGTCCTCGAAGAAGACCTGGTTCACTTCCTGGTTCGGCGCGGGCGTGCCGTCGAGGCAGACGATGGGATCGACCGTGATGCCCGGCGTCTTCATGTCGATGAGCAGGAAGGAAATGCCCTGCTGCGGCTTGCCCTCATTGGAGGTGCGCACGAGGCAGAAAATCCAGTCGGCCCATTGCGCGACCGAGGTCCAGATCTTGGACCCGTTGACGAGGAAATGATCGCCCTTGTCCTCGGCCTTGGTCTTGAGCGAGGCCAGGTCGGAGCCCGAGCCCGGCTCGGAATAGCCCTGGCACCAGAGGACGTTCGTTTCCAGGATGTCGGGGAGGAAACGCTTCTTCTGCTCTTCCGTGCCGAACTTCATGATGACGGGCGCCACCATGGTCGGACCGAAGGGAATGGTGTGCGGCACGCCGGCGCTGCCCATCTCCACATTGAAGATGTATTTCTGCGACTGGGTGAAGCCCGGCCCGCCATATTCCTGCGGCCAGTTCGGCGCCAGCCAGCCCTTCTTGGCGAGCGACTTCTGCCACTGCACATGGGCTTCCTTGGTGATGTAGCCATGCTTGGAGCGCGCATGCAGTTCGCGCATCTCCTGCGTGTAATGCTCTTCAATGAACTGGCGGACTTCCTGCCGGAACGCCTCGTCCTTTTCGCTGAATGCCAGATCCATGAGTTACTCCCTTCGGATATCGAAGGGGCGCCGCACCCGTACGGGCTGCACCCCTTGCAAAGCTGTTAGCTCAAATAGGGCCTTACTAGACCTTGTCCAGGAACTGGAGGTCGGGCTTGCCTGCGAGCGTCGCACCCAGCGCGGGGAAAGCGGCCTGGAAATATTCCGACTTGCCATGCGCTTCCAGGTCGGCCTGAGAGGCGTACTGCTCATAGATGTAGAATGTCGTGGGCTCGGATTTGGACCTGAACAGATCGTACTGCAGGCAGCCCTTCTCATTGGCCTTCACCTTCTTGGCAAGGTCGCTGAACACGCTCTCGAATTCGCTTTCCTTGCCGGGCTGAACCTTCATCGTGGCCAGAATGCCGATCACACTCATTTTTCGCTCCCATCCTGTTTATCTGTTTGTTGTTGCGGGAACTTTAGGCTCTCCGCCGTCCCGCTTCAATCGATTGACCTGCCCAAAGACGGACATTTCGGGGCTCATCCGTGAACAAGCTCCCCGATCCGCCCCGCGTCGGCCTCATTCGCCCCGGTAGCTGGGGTCGCGCTTCTCGAAAAAGGCGTCCAGCGCCTCCTTGTGGTCCGACGTGTGGTGGGCGAGCGCCTGCATGGAGGCGGACAACTCCATGATGTTGTCGAAGCTCACCATCATGCCCTGACGCAGAAGCTGCTTGGTCATGCGCAGCACATCGGGCGCCTGCCGGGCCATTTTGGCCGCCACCTCCCGCGCGCGGTCCATCAATTGGTCGCCGGGCACGACCTCGGAAACGAGCCCCCAGTCCTTCGCGGTCGCCGCGTCGATGGTATCGCCGGTGTAGAGCAGCTCGGAGGCTCGCGCCATGCCGACGATACGCGGCAGGAGCCAGGCCCCGCCATCGCCGGGGATAAGGCCGATCTTCAGGAAGGTCGCGCCGAAAATCGCCTTGTCCGACGCGATCCGCGTGTCGCAGAGGCAGGCCACGTCATTGCCGAGGCCGATGGCCGGGCCGTTCACCGCCGCGATGACCGGCACTTCGATCCCCCAGACGGATTTGACGATGCGGTGGATACCGTTGCGGTAGCGTTCGCGAATATGGACGCCCGGACCGCCGAAGCCATCACCGCCCTCGCGCATCGCCTTCACATTGCCGCCCGCCGAAAAGGCCTTGCCCGCGCCTGTCAGGATCACGCAGCGCACATCCCTGTCGGCGTTGATCGCCGCCACGGCTTCGGTGAAGTTTCCGGCATCCTCCGGCGCGCCCAGCGGGTTGCGGGCTTCGGGCCGGTTGATGGTGAGTGTGACAACCGGGCCTTCCTTTTCGAACAGCAGCGCTTCGCTCATAACGGGCCTTTCTTCCTCAAAGTTTTCGTTTCCGTTTCTTACGGTCCATTTCGGTGCGGAGACTGTGCCGCAAATAGCGCCATTAACCAACTCGCAGAAAGCCTTGTTAACAGATTTCCGTCACTCTCAATGCGATTCAACAAAAGGAGGCCTCGTCCGGGCAATGGGACGCGGCCGGGCAACGAGGTGGGCATGTCGGAGATTTCGGGACAGCGCCCGGACCAGGCGCATATGCCCGGTTCGGCAACAATGCCGTCTTTCGGCCTGTTGGCGCGCCTGTCCAGCTTCTATCGCGCTCACAAGCTCGACGCCCCCCGACCGGACTCCGAGACCGAGTTCGCCCAGATGCGCATCGTCGCCGAAGCGCAGGACATGCCGCTCCCCTATGCGTTTCCCGTTCTCGCGGCCATATATGCCGCCAGCCTCATGGGGACGCTTGCCTGGCCCTGGCTCGTCGCACCCGTCCTCCTCACTTTTGTGTGCAACTGGTACAGCCTGCGAACGATCCGGGCGTTTCTCGCGGCCACACCGGGCCCTTCCGACATCGGCTACTGGCGGCGCAAATTCCTTTTCATCGGATTCTGCTATTCCTCCGCCGTTGCAAGCTTCGCCTGGTTCTTTTGGGTGCCGGACGATCCGATCCTTCAGACCTACCTGCTCTGCGTGATGGCGCTCGCGCTCGTCCCGATCGTGCTTATCAACTCTTCCTACCGGCCGTTGATTCTGGTCTGCATGCCGCCCATGGTGCTGGCCCTGACCGCCCGGCTTCTCCTCTATGGCGACGTCGCGCATTCGATCTTCGCCTTCATGCTGGTGATGTTTTCCGTGCTGGTCGTCCGGATCGCGACCAAGACCAACAGCTCGGTGATCGAGGCGATCCGGCTGAAGGGAGACAAGGACGCGCTGATCGACGAGCTCTACCAGGCCAAACGCGAATCCGACCGTGCGCGCGCCAAGGCCGAAGACGCCAACCGGGCCAAGTCGCAATTCCTCGCCAATATGAGCCATGAGCTGCGGACGCCGCTCAATGCCATCATCGGCTTTTCGGAGATGATGAGCACCGAATTGCTCGGCAAGCATGTCGTGACGAACTACCGCGACTACGCCGAGGACATCCATCGGTCCGGCCAGCACCTGCTCGGCCTGATCAACGATGTGCTGGACCTGTCGCGTATCGAGGCGGGCCGCTTCGAGATTTCCGAGGAGGCCGTAACCATCCAGGGGCTGGCCGACGACAGCCGCCGCATTCTGGACATTCGCGCCCAGGCGCAGAAGATCGAGATCACGGAAGATATTCCCCCGCACCTTCCGCCCGTCCTGGCGGACGGACGCACATTGCGCCAGATCTGGATCAACATTCTGACCAATGCGATCAAGTTCTCGCCCGCCCACTCCACGGTGCATCTCTACGCCCATATCGACGAGGCGGGCGATCTTCATTTCGGTGTGCAGGACGAGGGGCCGGGCATTCCCGAAGGCGAGATCGACAAGGTCCTGGAGGCCTTCACGCAGGGCGCTTCCGGCATCGCCCAGCCCGGCACGGGCTCGGGCCTCGGCCTTGCCATCGTCCGTGGCTTGATGGAAGCCCATGGCGGACGGTTCGACCTCATCAGCCGGCCCGGTGAGGGGACGCGGGCAAACTGCGTGCTACCCGCATGGCGCCTCGACGCGATCAACCCCAGGGACCATCACCGCCGAAACGCCTGAGACACCCGCCTAGTCCGCCGACACAGGCGCCGCCCGCCGAAGATTGCGGATAACGGCTATCCGTCTCACCGCGCCTGCTTATCCCCGAGCTGAGATTCGGAGGCAAAAAGAAAGGCCGTAACGGGAGTTACGGCCTTTCCATCAAGTGATTTTCGAGGTGCTTACGCAGCCTGCGAATAGCGCTTCAGCTGATAGTCGACATTGCCGAACTGAGTGTCAATCATGGTCAGGCGCTTGAAGTAGTGGCCGACGCTGAGTTCGTCGGTCATGCCCATGCCGCCATGAAGCTGCACGGCTTCCTGGCCGACAAAGCGACCCGCCTTGCCGATCTGCACCTTGGCGCCGGCGGCGGCCTTGGTCCGCTCCGCATCGCCTTCGGCCAGCTTCAGGTTCACCATATAGGTCATGGAGACGGACTGCTCATGCGCCATGAACATGTCCACCATGCGGTGCTGGAGCACCTGGAACTTGCCGATCGGCACGCCGAACTGCTTGCGCTGCTTGCAGTAGTCGACGGTCGCGGTGTTCAGCTCTTTCATGCAGCCGATGGCTTCGGCGGAGAGCGCGGCGATCGCCTCGTCGGTGATCTTTTCGATCAGCGGCAGGGCCTTGCCTTCTTCGCCGATCAGCGCATCTGCGCCGACCTTCACGTTCTCGAAGGTGATCTCGGAGGCGCGGCGGCCGTCGACCGTCGGATAGTCCCGGGTGGAAACACCCGCAGCGGACTTGTCCACGATGAAGAGCGACACGCCGTCGGCGTCGCGCTGCTCGCCGGAGGTGCGGGCGGAGACAATCAGCTTGTCGGCCCAGGGAGCGGCCACGACCACGCACTTGTAGCCGTTGATCGTGTACCCGTCGCCGTCCTTCTTCGCCGTCGTCTTGAGGTCGGCGAGGTTGTAGCGGCCCTGCGGCTCGGCATAGGCGAAGGTCCAGACGGTTTCACCGCCGATCAGCCCCGGAATGTGCTCTTCCTTCTGCGCGGCGGAGCCTCCTTCACGCAGGAAACCGCCGGCCAGCACGACCGTTTCGACATAGGGCTCGACCACGAGGTGGCGACCGAACTCTTCCATGACGATCATCGCTTCGATGGCGCCACCGAAGCCGCCCAGCTCTTCCGGGAAGGGTGCCGCCAGCAGGCCGAGTTCGGCGAACTGCTGCCAGTTCTCCCGACGCCAGCCTTCCGGCGTAGCCACGATCTTGCGGCGGGTGTCAAAGTCGTATTTGTCCTGAAGGAAGCCCTGCACCGAGTTGCGCAGCAGCGTCTGTTCCTCGCTAAAAGAAAAGTCCATCGGTCTCTCTTCCCCTGCTTTTTCTCTTTGTTGATTGTTCCGCTGCCAGCGCTCTAGAGCCCGAGCACCGCCTTGGCAATGATTTCATGCTGGATTTCGTTCGACCCACCATAGATGGAGGTCTTGCGCATGTTGAAATATTCCTGCGAACGGCCGGCCGCATAGTCGGGGCCCGGCACATATTCGTTGCCGGTCGCCTCGCGCCGCGGCGCATAGACCATCGCATAATTGCCCACCGCTTCCATGGTGAGTTCGGTGATGCGCTGCTGCACTTCCGTGCCCTTGATCTTGAGGATCGAGGCTTCCGGCCCGGGGCCCTGCCCCTTGCTCTCGGCAGCCAGCGTGCGCAGTTCCGTCACTTCAAGGGCCGACAGGTCGATCTCCAGTTCGGAAATCTTGCTGCGGAAATCCTCAGTGTCCAGAAGCGGACGGCCATCCACCAGTTCCGAGCGGGCGATCTCGCGCAGGCGCTCGATGGCCTTCTTGGAGCGTGCGACACCGGCGATACCGGAGCGCTCGTTACCCAGCAGGAACTTGGCGTAGGTCCAGCCCTTGTTCTCTTCGCCGATCAGGTTTTCGGCGGGCACCTTGACGTCTTCGAGGAAGACTTCGTTCACCTCATGGGCGCCGTCCATGGTGATGATCGGGCGCACGGTGATGCCGGGCGTCTTCATGTCGATCAGCAGGAACGAAATACCTTCCTGCTTCTTCGCATCCGGGTCGGTACGAACCAGGCAGAACATCCAGTCGGCAAACTGGGCGAGCGTCGTCCAGGTCTTGGAGCCGTTGACGATGTAGTGGTCGCCCTCGCGCACGGCGCGGGTGCGCAGGCTGGCGAGGTCGGAGCCGGAGCCGGGCTCGGAATAGCCCTGGCACCACCAATCCTCGGCCGACAGGATGCGCGGCAGGAAGCGCTTCTTCTGCTCTTCATTGCCGAAGTTGTAGATCACCGGGCCGACCATGGAGAGGCCGAAGGGAAGCAGGGCCTGCGTCTCGGCGCGTGCATTTTCCTCGTTCCAGATATAGCGCTGGGTGATGTCCCACCCCGCGCCGCCATATTCCACCGGCCAGTGCGGCGCAACCCAGCCCTTTTTGTGGAGAATGCGGTGCCAGGTGAGGATCTCATCCTTGGTCATCTCGCCCCGCGTCTTCTTCCGAAGCTCCGCCGGGTAGTTGTTGGCGATGAATTCGCGCACTTCGTCGCGAAATGCGAGTTCGTCGGGGCTGAAACTCATATCCATAGGACTAACCTCCGCAAGGCCCGCGGCTCTCCACCTTTCGGCAGAGCCGGAGCCCTTGATGCCATCTTTGAGAACGGCTGCCACCCCCTAGTCGCGGGTCGGCGAAAGCCTCTCGTTTTTGGCGAGGATAATAGAGCCAACGCCTCCCGTTGCAAGAGCGGGGAATGACGCGCCGCCGCCCATAGATGAACAAGCCTCGAACAGGGATGGACAGTCCGGGCCGTCGCCGGGGCCGCGCTAGATCGATTTCAGGAAGGCGATCAGCGCCTCGCGATCCGCCTCCGACAGGCTGCGGAACCGTTCTTTCGATGCCTCGGCTTCACCGCCATGCCAGAGGATCGCCTCGGCAAATCCGTCGGCCCGGCCGTCATGGAGCAGCCTGAGATGTCCGTTCACCACCGGCACGAGACCGAGGCCCCAGAGCGGCGGCGTCCGCCATTCGGTTCCCGTCGCCTTCACATCGGGCCGGTTGTCGGCCAGTTCCGGACCCATATCGTGCAGCAGCAGGTCGGTATAGGCGTGGAAGGTCTGGTCATTGAGAACGTCCAGCGCCGTATTCTTGCCGGTGGTCATGGAGGGGCGATGGCAGGCCGCGCAGCCGATGTCTGCGAAAATCCTGCTGCCCTTCATCACCTCGGGCGCCTTCGGCTTGCGCCGCACCGGCACGGCAAGGACGCGCGTGTAATGCGTCAGCTTCCGGAGGAATTCTTCCGAGAGGTCCGGATGGTCGCCTGTCGGCGCGTCGGCGCAGGCGGTCTGCGCGGGGGGACAATTCTCGTCGGGATGCACGGGGCTGGTGATGCCGATATCGCCCGCCGCCGCGCCGGAATTCTGCGCGCGCAGCGTAGGCTGGTTCGCCTTCCAGCCGAAACGGCCGATCAGCATTTCCCCGGTTTCGGGGTCGGGCTGATAATTCGCCCGGCCGGATATGCCGTCGCCGTCGCTATCGTCCGGATCGGCCCAGGCGAGAATTTCCTTTTCGGGCACGGCCTCGAGAAGGCCCACGCCATAGACTTCGGAGGCAACGCGCGGCGAGATGCGGACGTCGTCGCCCAGCGGACCGAAATTCAGGTCGGTCAGTTCGAAGACGGGTTTCGTCAAACTGTAGGGCGTGCCGTCGGCATATTCGCCCTTTTGCGTTTCCCAGTGAAACGCGACGCGGCCTTCCGCCGGAATGCCGTGATTGGCGCGGTCGTTGAACTGATCGCCATACTGGGGCAGCGGATTGCCCTGCCCGTCCGAAATACGGATCAGCATGGAATCGAGCTGTTTCTCGTCATTGAGCGGCGGACGCCCCCGCCCGTCCCGCGTGTGGCAGCCGGAACAGGAAACGCGGTTGAACGTCGGGCCCAGCCCGTCGAACTTCGTCACCGACCCCGGCGCGACGGCCCAGTTGGTGTTGAAGAGACGGTTGCCGAAAAAGAAATCCCGGCGCTGCTGAAAGGTAAGGCCCGGCGCACTTTGAGCGAACGCATTGCTGTTGGTCAGCCGCGTGGACAAGGCGGCCCCCGGCAGCGCATCGGGCGACGGCATTTCGACGTGCTTTACAGCCGGCTCCGCCGCGGCGGCCGTCTCGAGCCCATGACCCGAGACGGACACAGCGAGAACCGCACCGACGAGGATCAGGCTGGCGGCCGCAACACCGCCGATCAGTGCAACTCTTCGCTCCAACGTCGCTTTCACAACATGCTTTCCCGTTTTGCCACCTTGACGATGGCGGCCTTCGACTATTCGGTTGCGACGACGATCTTCACGCCAAGAGCCTTGCCGACTTCAACGAGCATTTTGCCCTGCTCCACCAGATCGGTGACGGCCTGCTCCATCTTTACCCGGCCATCGCTGCCCTTGGGGCTTGCGAGCACCTGATCGATCGGATGCGGCATGGCGGCAATCGCCTTGGTCGTCTTCTCGATCTGCGCCGTCACCTTCTTTTCGAGATCGGGGTCGACACGGGCCACCAAGTCCTGAATGCCCGCGAATTCCTTATCGCCCATTTCGCCGAACCAGATATTGGCGATGCCCTTCTGGTCGTAGATGAAGTCGTTGTTTGTGTTGTCGGAGAAGCAGGAATGCTCGTCTTCCTGATCGCCGGAATCGAGCGCCACAGCCATGCGCTCCGACGCCATTTCGAAACCGGAAAGCGTCGCCATGCCGGTGAGGATGCGGCCCAGCGCTTCCTTTTGCGGCAGCTTCAGGAAGTCCGTCGCATAGGCGTTGGGGTTGTCCATGTTCCAGCTCATGGCGAGCCATGAGAGATCCTTCACCAGCATCTGCGTCACGGTCTTGAGATAGAGACGGCGGCGGTCATTGAACTTGTCGCCGGGCGTGTAATCGCTCGCCGGCCGCGCGCCGGGACCGTCATCGTTGAAATCCTGCCCCCAAAGCAGGAACTCGATGGCATGCCAGCCTGTGGTCACATCGGCCTCGTCCTCGGTCTGGTCGTGGCCGAGGATCGTCTTGTCGTTAATCGGGATCGAGGTGTCGTGGATGATGCCCGCATCCGCATCGCCCTTCACATAGTCGATATACGCCTCGTTGAGCGGCCAGGCATTGATATGCGCCTCCGGGCCCTCTTCGCCCGTTTCCTCGTCCGCGAAGTCGATGGGGCCCTCATAGAAGCGGAAGGCCTCGGTCACGAGATAGGCGGGACGGGCATCGATCCAGGCCTTGCGGGCGCGGGCGAGGTTTTCTTCCGTCGGCTTGTCGAGGAACTCGTTGATGACGCCGCGCATCTTCTTCGCGTCTTCGTAGGAGCGCTGATACGAGGCTTCGACGAGGCGGGCATAGCCGAGAATTTCAAGGGTCGCGCCGTAGGAACTGCCGCCATCCATCGCAAACTGCGCCGGGATAGCCCCCGCGCCGGACGCAAGCGCCGACTGGGCCGGGAGGGCGATTGTGCCGCCCGCCAGCAGGAGCGAGAGAGCGATAACGCCGCGACGGCTTTTGATGCTGGTGGACATGAAAACGGCCCTTCCCTTTTGCCTACTACCCATATGCGGCTATCGTCACCGCTCTTATTGCGAGTGATTATTAGACGCAGGATCGAGGGTCAAGGGAAAATGCGAACCGCTCTCAAATCAGGTCGCCGCGATACCGGCCTGCTCGGCCTCGGCCATGCCGTTGAGGATCGCCGCCGCCGAGCGCAGTAGCCCTATGCCCGAAGCCGCTGCCGTGCCGTCGTCCAGCGTGATGCCGGTGCGGGAAAGCGGCTCCTTGCCGAGCTCCGCGAGGAGACGGTCATGGGCGGGCGTGGCGCTCGCGGAGGCGGCGAGGCAGTGATCGGTCATTCCCGGCGCAAGGCGTTCCAGCACCAGCGCCGCCACGCCGGAGACGAAACCGTCCAGCAAGACGGGGATGCGCTGATAACGCGAGGCGATGATCGCGCCCGCGATGGCGGCGAGTTCGCGCCCGCCCATGCGCCGCAACACCTCCAGCGGATCGGACGGAATGGCGGCGTGATGCGCCAGCACGGCATCGACCAGTGCGATCTGGCGGGCAGCAAGCGCCCCTTCCCCGTCGATCCAATCGCGTCCGTTGCCGCCTGCAAGCTTCGCAGCGATGGCGGCGGCAGGGACGCTCCCGCCCACGCCCAGCGCGCCGACGCAGAGAAGATCCGTTCCGCCCGCGATCGCTTCCATGCCGAACGCCATGGTGGCGGCGCAGGCGTCTTCTTCCAGCGCATCGGCTTGCGTGATGTCGGGGGTCGGCAGGTCGAGCGCGAGATCGAACACTTTGAGGCCCGCGTCATATTGCAGGGCGATCTGGTTCACCGCCGCGCCGCCGCCCGCGACGACTTCCATCAGGGCCTGGGTCGCACCGGGCGCGAAGTCGCTCGCTCCCCTGGCCGCCACGCCATGAGAGCCCGCGAAGATCGCGATCAGCGGACGGCGAAGCTGCGGCTCCTCCGCCGCCTGCCAGCCGGCGAGCCAGACTGCGAGGTCGCCGAGGCGGCCCAGCCCGCCCTCGCCCAGCGCCAGCGCCGCCAGGCGCCGGCGCGCGAGATCGACGGCCTCGGCCTCCATGGGGGGCGGATTGCCGAGCAGATTGCGGATGTCGTCGAAGGGCAGGCCGGAAGCGGCGGG
>NZ_NYVD01000023.1 GCF_002684405.1 Parvibaculum sp.
CTCAATACCGGTGGCCACGACCGAAACGCGCATCCGGCCATCCATCGAGCTGTCGAAGGTCGAACCGACGATGATGTTCGCGTCCGGATCGACTTCGGAGCGAATGCGGTTGGCCGCCTCGTCCACTTCATAAAGCGTGAGGTCCATGCCGCCCGTGATGTTGATGAGCACGCCCCGGGCGCCCTTCATCGACACTTCATCGAGCAGCGGGTTGGAAATCGCGGCTTCCGCAGCGGCAACGGCACGGCTTTCGCCTTCCGCTTCGCCGGTTCCCATCATCGCCTTGCCCATCTCGTTCATGACGGTGCGCACATCGGCAAAGTCGAGATTGATCAGGCCGGGCTTCATCATCAGGTCGGTGATGCCAGCCACGCCGGAATGAAGAACCTGGTCCGCCATGCCGAACGCATCGGCAAAGGTCGTGTTCTCATTCGCGATACGGAACAGATTCTGGTTCGGAATGATGATGAGCGTATCGACATATTGCTGAAGGTCGGAAATGCCTTCCTCCGCAATACGCATGCGCCGCGAGCCTTCGAACTGGAAAGGCTTGGTCACCACACCGACGGTGAGAATGCCCTGCTCCCGAGCCGTGCGCGCCACCACGGGTGCGGCGCCGGTGCCGGTGCCGCCACCCATGCCCGCGGTGATGAACACCATATGGGCACCGGTGAGCTGTTCGCCGATTTCTTCGATGGCCTCTTCGGCCGCCGCGCAGCCGACTTCAGGCCGCGAGCCTGCGCCGAGACCTTCCGTGATGTCGGCGCCAAGCTGGATCCGCCGTTCCGCCAGAGACGCCGAAAGCGCCTGGGCGTCCGTATTCGCCACCACGAAGTCGCAACCTTCCAGCCCGGCTTCGATCATGTTGTTGACCGCATTGCCGCCCGCACCGCCTACACCGAAGACGGTAATGCGCGGCTTGAGTTCCTTCTCCTGCGGAACCGAAAGTTTGATGCTCATGTCAGCCTCCTGAGAGCAATTTGAAAAACGAGGCCCTGTCCGGAAACATCCGGAACGCCAGCCGACCGGCCCTGCCGCCGCCGGTCGCTTGCCCCGCATAGGTGCCCGCCGCGCTTGCGGGCCGGAAAATCATCGTTGCGCGCCATCAGAAATTCTCCTTCAGCCATCGGCCAAGCCTGCGGATATGGCCGCGCGGAGCGGCCTCCCCGTCCGGGTCATGGGCCGCCGCCTCGAGCGGAGACATCTGCGAATAGGAAAGAAGACCGGCACATGCCGAAAAAGCAGGGCCACCGGTCGCATCTGCCAGCCCCGCAATGCGGATTGGCTGGCCTACGCGCACCTGCTTGTCGAGCATGCGCGCAGCAAGTTCGCGAGCGCCGTTCAACTGGCTCGCGCCACCGGTCAACACAACACGCCGTCCGGCGAGCCGGCCATAGCCGCTCGCTTCCAGCCTGTCGCGTACCAGTTCGAACGTCTCTTCGAGACGCGGCTGAATGATTCCGGTCAACATCGACCTGGGAATATGATTCGCCGAGTCCGAATCTGTTTCGCCCACTTGCGGCACGTCGATCATCTCTCTTTCATCGGATGGACTCGCCAGCGCGCTGCCGTAAAGCGTCTTCATGCGTTCTGCATGGGCCAGCGGTGTAGAGAGTCCTCGCGCGATGTCATTTGTAATGTGATTCCCGCCGATTGACACGGAATCGCAATAGACCATCGCCCCTTCAAAGAAGACCGCAAGTGAAGTTGTGCCGCCGCCCATGTCGAGAACGGCAACGCCAAGGTCCATTTCATCTTCGACCAGACAGGCCAGACCGCTCGCATAGGGTGAAACCGCAATGCCGGAGACGGCGAGATGGCACCGCTCGACGCAGATTTCGAGATTGCGCAGCGCCCCTCTCTGTGTGCTGACCATGTGGACTTCCACGCCCACCTTGTCGCAGAACATGCCGCGCGGATCGCGCACGCCCCGGCTGTCGTCGATGCTGTAATTGGTCGGGATGGCGTGAAGCACTTCCCGCCCCTCGGGCTGGAAATTCTCCTGGGCATGACCGATCAGCCGCGCCAGATCGTCATCCGTCACTTCCGAGCCCTGAAGCTTGGATTTGACGCCGACCGTCTGGCTCTTGGGTTCGCCGCCCGACACCGTGACGAGAACCTCCCGAATGGTGATGCCCGCCATGCGCTCGGCCGTGTCGACGGCAATCCGGATCGCCTCCTCGGCGGCATCCATATCGACAACGGTGCCGGCGCGGATACCCCGGGACACCTGATGACCTATGCCGACCACCCGCATGGGCACATGACCGTTCGCCATGCGACCGGGTTCGACCTTCGCGATAAAGCAGGAGACCTTGCTGGATCCGACATCCAGCGCAGCCACCACGCCGGAACGGCCCGGTGCGACCGGACGCCCCTGAAACCCCTTGGAACCGAGCGACACCATATTCATGTTCTGTCCCCCGTGCCGGTCGCTTTCGACCGCACATCACCATCATGCAAACTGACACCTACCGCCGAACCGTCCTTCAGGGCGTCGGCCGCTTCTTTCGTCAACTCCACCGCCACCCGATCCTTCAGACGCAGATCGACCGAAACGATGTCGCGGGAAAGGACCTTATGTTCCGCGTCATACGCAACCAGACGCGCCAGCGCGCCGGACACATCCTTTTCCGGCAGCTTCACATCGACGCCGTTTTCAAGGCGCAGATTCCAGCGGCGCTCCGACACACGCACAAAGGCCCGCACCCGCGTCAGCAGCGCCGGATATTTCTTCGCCATCATCGCGATCAGCTCCGGCGCGGCGCGCGGCGCGCCGAACCCGACGATGAACGGCAGCGATGCGTAATTCTTGATGTTCTCATCCGTGATCGGCGTACCTTCCCGGTCCACAACGGAAAGAAATCCGCCGCGCTGCCAGATGGCGAAGGTCTTGCGCTCCACGATGTCGAGCCGGATCGCATCGGGCAGAAGCCGGGTGACCGTGGCGCTTTTCACCCAGTCGAGACGCTCCACCCGTTCGCGTGCCTCTTCGGTATCGAAAGACAGGATGGGATCGCCGCGGCTGATGCCGAGCGAGGCAAGGAGGCGGTCGGGCCGCGTATGATGACGGCCCGTCACGGTCACCTCCTGAATGGAAAAACCTGCCAGCGCCATCAGCTTGTCTGCCTGCGCGGTTACCGCGCGGCCCGCCGCGGCGACATGGCCGCCGACAAAAAGACCGTAGAGAACGACGCCCACAATCAGCACACCGGCGCCGACGGTGAAAGGCCGCATCGGCACCTCGCCCTGCGTCAGCGCATAGAGGCGCGCCGCGACCGGCCCCTTCGGCGGCGTCTTGCGCTTGCCGAAGATGCGCGTCTGCGCCGTGTTGCGGCGCTTGCCCGGCGCCACGGCGCTCTTGCCGTTCTTTCGGCGCGTCACGCCCGTGCGCGACGTCCGGGATTTCGACTTCACCTCCCGCATGAAGCGTCCTCCACCATCCAGCTCACCAGTTCCACATATGAATATCCGGCCAGGTTCGCGAGTTCGGGCACGAGCGACGTCGGCGTCATGCCGGGCTGCGTATTCACTTCCAGAAGAATGAGTTCGCCCTTGCCACCCTTCGTGTCGTCATAACGGAAGTCGGAGCGCGTCACGCCCCTGCATCCCAGCGCCTTGTGGGCCGCCAGGGTGATGCGCTGGACTTCCTGCTTCAGCTCTTCGTCGATCGGCGCAGGCAGAATGTGGCGCGAGCCGCCTTCCTGATACTTCGCCTCATAATCGTAGAAAGCGGTGTTGGCGATGATCTCGGTCACCTCGAAAACTTCCTCGCCCATGACGGCACAGGTCAGCTCGCGGCCGGCAACGAAGCGTTCGATCATCACCTCATGCCCGAGATCCCATTCCGGTGAGGTCAGCTCCGCAGGCGGGCGATTATCCCCTTCCTTCACGATGAAGACACCGACGGACGACCCCTGATTGAGCGGCTTCACTACATAAGGAGGAGACATCACATGACCAAGCGCCGCCTGCTCGCGCGGCACGACAAGACTATCGGCAACCGGCAGGCCCGCTTCGCGGAAAACGGCCTTGGCGCGCTCCTTGTGCATGGCGAGCGCGGAGGGCAGCACGCCGGAATGCGTGTAGGGCACACCAAGCACTTCAAGAAGGCCCTGCACACAACCGTCCTCACCCCATTGGCCGTGCAATGCGTTGAAGCAGACATCCGGCTTTACGCGCAAAATCTGATCGGCAAGATCGCGGCCGGCGTCGATCTCGCTCACGCGATAGCCGCCCTTGCGCAACGCATCGGCGCATCCCTTGCCCGAGACAAGGCTCACATCCCGCTCCGCGCTCCAGCCGCCCTTCAGAACGGCGACATGCTTTCCGTCCGTCATGCAGCCTCCTTCAGGGGGATACCGATGCGCCGGATTTCCCATTCAAGCGTTACGCCGCTGGTTTCCTTCACGCGGGCGCGCACATCCTCGCCAAGCCCTTCAAGGTCGGCGGCGGTTGCATCGCCCGTATTGATGAGGAAGTTGCAATGCTGCTCGCTCACCTGCGCACCGCCGCGGACAAGTCCGCGACAGCCTGCGGCGTCGATGAGCTGCCAGCTCTTCCGCCCTTCCGGGTTCTTGAACGTGCTGCCGCCGGTGCGGCTGCGGATCGGCTGGCTCGCCTCGCGCGAAGAGGTGATCTCTTCCATCCGCGCAGCAATCGCTGCCTTGTCTCCCGCATGCCCGCGATAGAGCGCCTCGACGAAAATCAAGTCGTCCGGCGCACCGCAATGGCGGTAGCTGTAATGCATATCGACGTTGGAAAGCGTCACGATCTCGCCTTTGCGCGAAACCGCCTTCACCTCGACCAGCACATCCTTCGTTTCCGAGCCGTAAGCACCGCCATTCATGCGCAGGGCGCCGCCGATGGAACCGGGAATGCCGCGATAAAACTCAAGGCCGGCAATGCCTGCCTGCTGCGCTGCGCGGGCGACCGCTACATCGAGCGCGGCCGTGCCGGCCCGCACAAAATCGCCTTCCGCTTCTATGCTCATGAAGGGCTTACCCAAACGAATGACCACGCCCTTCACCCCGCCGTCGCGCACGAGAAGGTTCGACCCGACGCCGACCACCGTTACCGGCACATCCTCGGGGCAGCCCGCAAGGAAGGCGGCAAGGTCTTCGGCATCCGCCGGTCGGAACAGCACTTCCGCCGGGCCGCCGACACGGAACCATGTGAGCGGCGCAAGCGGCGCATTGGCCGTCAGTTCGCCCCGTACTTCAGGCAGACGCTCGATCAGATCGGTATGGAAGACAGCCGCGTTCATGCGTCCCCTCCCTTGCCGAATTTCTTTTCCAGGTCGGCGGGCAGCGCATTCGCCCATTGCGTGATATTGCCGGCTCCGAGACAAACGACAATGTCGCCGGGCTTCGCCATGTCGGCAACGATCCCGGGAAGGTCTTCCGGCTTGTCGAGCGGCACGACATTGCGGTGGCCGCGATCACGAAGCCCCGCGACCAACGCGTCGCGATCCGCGCCTTCGATCGGCTTCTCGCCCGCCTCATAGACATTGGCGACGATCACCGCGTCCGCATCGTTGAAGCAGGCGCAGAAATCATCGAACAGATTGTGGAGCCGCGTATAGCGATGCGGCTGCACCACGGCGATGGTGCGCCCCTCGCCCGCGCTGTGGGCGGCCTGCAAGACGGCGGCGATTTCCACCGGGTGATGACCGTAATCGTCATAGATGTGGACGCCATTCCAATCGCCCACATAGGTGAAGCGCCGCTTCACGCCGCCGAAACCTTCAAGCGCCGTGCGGATACGGTCGTCCGAAATGCCAAGCTGCAGCGCCACGCCGATAGCGGCGAGACTGTTCAGCATGTTGTGCTTGCCATGCATGGCAAGCTTCACGCCCGGCAGCTCGCGCTTGTCGCCCGTCTTGCGGTTCGTGATCGTCACGTCGAACACATTGAAACCGCCTTCGACGCGCGCATTGGTCGCGCGAATATCTGCCTGGATGCTGGTGCCATAGGTCACGATACGCCGGTCGCGCACACGACCGATCAAGGCCTGCACTTCCGGGTGATCGATACACATCACCGCCGCGCCATAGAAGGGCACATTCTCGACAAAGGCGAGGAAGGCATCTTTGGCGGCCTCGAAGGTGCCGTAATAGTCCAGATGTTCCGGATCGATATTGGTAACGACCGCGATGGTGGACGGCAGCTTGATGAAGGTGCCGTCGGATTCATCGGCCTCCACAACCATCCACTCGCCATCGCCCAGACGCGCATTGGTGCCATAGGCATTGATGATGCCGCCATTGATGACCGTCGGATCGAGGTCCGCTGCATCGAGGATGGAGGCGACCAGCGAGGTGGTCGTCGTCTTGCTATGCGTTCCGCCGATGGCGACACAAGATTTGAGGCGCATCAGTTCCGCCA
>NZ_NYVD01000024.1 GCF_002684405.1 Parvibaculum sp.
AAGCGCCATCGCATGGCTCTTCATCGCCCACATCCGCATCGTCACACGACGTCTCGCAAGGCCATGAAATCATTGCCGCCTTTATGATTCAGGCTCTAAAGAGGGCTTCGTTTGGACTTGCGTATCTCTCTAAGCCTAACGCACCAACCGCAACGTCCACGGCTTCTTGGGAAGGCATGCCGATTGAGAACTCGCAGTACACGATCTCGGGTATTACCAGCGGACCGCTGGACTTGCGCTTCTCAAGTTCTTCTTGGGCCCAGTGGTGGTGTTGCTCATTTTCGCCAAGAGCATAAATTAAAATATTAGTGTCCAATAATGTGGTCATTTTTCGCGGGTCAGCTTAAGGAGTTCTTCTGCGCTCATATTGGGAACGATATTTTGCTCTCGTAACTCAGCAAGAATTCGTCGTGTTCTCTCGACCGCAAATTTATCTGGGTCAAACTGCTCAAGTTCATCGGCTTCAATTATTTCAAAGCCAGCGTATTTTGCCAACATTGCACAAGCTCTAGGAATAGATTTTAGCACTCTAGGGTTTGTCGGGTGGACAGCTCCTTGCGGGCGAACATCATTTGCCAGCACCCATTCGACATCTTCTATCTTAACGGCAGTTCGTTCGCGTACATGTTCTTCAGAAAAGCGTTCTCGCGAACCACAAGCATCATAGAGTGCTATCAAGTGCTTCTCCGCCAAGTCCTTTTCAACACTCCTCTGGCCACTTAGATCGCCAAAGTTCGAGTTTGCTAAAATAGAGGCATAGCGTGCACCGTCTATATCAATACCATCTAATTTTTGATCCTCGATTAATCGGTCTAGCGCCAGAAAGAGACAGTCTACCCACCACCTCTCAACCCTATTTGTAGAGAAATCAGATAGATGGCTAACGCTGTATAGGTAATACAGGTTGGTAGATAACTTTCTTGCCGTCTTCGCTTTGTACCTGGGATCATTTTTCACAAACGCTTCGATGTCGTTTGCGCTTATTTTTTTAGTGTCCCATCCAAATTGATTTGCGACTCGGTCCTTTATGTAATGACGTGCCCAAAGAGCAGGATAGCGCTGCTCGGGGCCTGCCCCACGCCATTTTCCAACACGGCTGAAATTGAACGCAAATATCGCAAGCTTGTCGAATGAATCTGAGTGATTCCAGTTAATGGCCTGAAAAACGAGTTCATCGGCAATAATAAAGTTAGCGCCACCTTTTGATGAATTGAATAAAAAGAAGTTCACTGGAATGTAATCAAGCAAGCCTTCTTTTTTTACGCGGTTGCGAAATGTTTCCCTTTCCACGTCTTCTGTAACACCATCAAATCCCACACGAATAGCCTGATGTAGTTTTAAAAGGCCATTCTCTTTCTTTCCCCAGCTGAAGTTCTTGGTGAAGCTTCCGGGACGCCAACTTTCGGAAGTATCGCTCATTTCAATGGTCCCCGAATGCGGTGGATTTCCTTCTTATGAAGTGATTAGCCTGTCTCTAACGACTATACTGCGATGTCAATATCTTAAGCCGTGATCTCTTCTTCGTCCTTGACGGATGAGTTGTACGGATAAGTTTTCCACGTAGGTGTATAAGAGCCATCCGCTTGAAGCCCCCATGAAGTCCACCCCTCCCTAACACCACGCGCAAAAAGTTCTAAATAAGGGCCTTGGCTGCAACTCTCGATAAGGTCGTACTGTTCATCTGGCTTGCGACTATGTTCTCTTTTTCTCGCGCCGATATAATTTACCTGAGAACGTCCCGGCTGAAGGGTTCGAGCATTTTTTCCGCGAATGCCAAAAAGCAATATCTCAGTTACGTTGCGAAAATAAAATCCTACACCTCTGCCGTCGCTCCCGCCATCTTTGCGGAGTTTATGCCACACAATATTGGACTTATATTCAAACCCCCACGCTTTCATTACTTCTAACCCATCTGGGAGCAGTGCATTCGGAACCCAAAGATATAGATGAGCTGTGTCTGTAGCGTGTTCGGACACTGGCAACGAGCAAATGTCTGCTTTCGTCATTGTGGCATACCGGTTTAGCCGCCTGTGTTCTGGCGCAACTTTCCCTGTCCGGTTTGTGAACTGCCAGGGAGGGTCAGCCAATATCGTCTTGAACCTTCGGCCACTCAGGCCGCTTCGAAAGTCATCCTCCAGACAGGTATTCTTGCCTTTTTGTTTCACTGCGTACTCACATTCTTTCTTAATTTCGTCTGCTCGTAGAAGCTCCAAACTTCGATGAACAATTCGTTGGGCTCCAAGCCACACAATGCCGCATGAGCTTTGAAATTGCGTTTGACCTTGGCTGGGATTCTAACCTGAAGAGGTTCTTTTTTGGGTGCCGATTTTTTCAGAGGATCCTTCAACATATTATGTCCGCTATCTGCCGAATAAGTCTGCATGCAGGCATGCGAGCATGGCAGCGGATGATTCGTCAATTTTCCTAATGGCTTGCCTGGAAGGGCATTTGCCATTTTGTGTTGGTATGACTTTTTCGGGCAGAGTGCTGCCCGCCGAGAGCAAGGCCCGCCACAAGCTTCAGGGTCATGCGCCGCCCCCGACAACCGCGCCGCGGTGGATGACGTGCTCGATGGCGTCGTCCTCGCCGAGGGCGGCGATGTTTTCGAGCGGATCGATTGTCGTCAGGATCATATCCGCCGCCGCGCCGGGGGTGAGCGTGCCGATCTTTCCGTCCAGGCCGCAGAGACGCGGATTGACGACATACATGGACCGCAGGATGTCCGCCGGCGTTTCGACCTCGGCGCGGATTGCGAATTCGCGGCGCTGGCGCGACTGGCTTTCGCCGATGAGATCCGTGCCCCAACCAAGCGTGACGCCGGCATCACGGGCGATTTCGAGCGAGCGGAGCCCTGCGTCCAGCACCTTGCTGTTCTTGGCCAGGTTCGCCGCCGGGAACCCCATCTGGCGTCCGATAAGGTCCATCGCCTCATAGGTGGAAAGGGTGGGCACCATCACCGCGCCATGCCGCGCGACGGCGGCGGCGGCGCCCGCGTCGATCATGTTGCCATGCTCGATGGTGTGGACGCCGTTCTCCACCGCCATGGCGATCGATTCCGGCGAATAGGCGTGCGCGGCCACATAGGTCTGCCGGTGACGCGCCTCCTCGCAGGCGGCCATGATTTCGGCTGCCGTGTACTGAACGGATTCCAGCGGGTCGGCGGGCGAGGCGACGCCGCCCGAGACATGGATCTTGATGAAGTCCGAGCCGTCGCGCAGATTGTGCCGCGCGGCCTTGCGCACCGCGTCCGGCCCGTCGGCGACGATGCCGAAGGCGGTGTGGCGCATCTCGCAGGCGCAGGTCGGCACGGGGCGGGGGCCCGATTCCGCATCGCCATGTCCGCCCGTCTGGGTAAGCATCCGCCCGGCGCGGATAATGCGCGGGCCCTCGGCCATGCCGGCCCTGATGGCGCGCATCAGCCCTTCGACATCGCCGCCCAGATCGCGCACCGTGGTGAAGCCGCGCAGGAGCGTTTCCCTGGCGAGGCGCGCCATGACGATGCCGAATTCGACCTCGGACCAGCGCTGAAGCCGCGCGAAATCGAGCGTCGCGAGACGGAAATGCACATGCGCGTCGATGAAGCCGGGCAGCAGGAAGCTGCCCTTGGCGTCGATCTCGACATCCGCGGCCGCATCCTCGCCGATGCCGACGATCTTGCCGTCCTCTGAAACGACAGGGCCGTCCTCGACGAAGGCCATGTTCTCCACATCGAGCCGTCGCGCATTTCTGATGACAAGTCGCATTGTTCCCCCGCTATCCGCCGTATCGCCTCGGCCATGTTGTTTGCGCTCATCATAGGGGAGAGCACGCAAAACAAAAACGGCAGGGGATGACCCTGCCGTTCGTTTGCGTTTTGCCGAAGGTGAGCGGCGTCAGTGGATGCCTGCCGCCTTGTCGATGGCGTCCTTGTCGCGCACGGCGCCCTTGTCGGCGCTGGTGGCGAAAGCGGCATAGGTCTTGAGCGCGGTGGAGATGGCGCGCTTGCGCGGCTTCACCGGCCGCCAGCCCTTTTTATCCTGTTCGGCCCGACGCTCCGCGAGTTCCTCGTCGCTCACCCGCGCCGCGATGGTGCGGCCCGGCACGTCGATGTCGATGAGGTCGCCGTCCTGCACGAGGCCGATGGCGCCGCCTTCCGCCGCTTCCGGCGAGGCATGGCCGATGGACAGGCCCGAGGTGCCGCCGGAGAAACGTCCGTCGGTGAAGAGCGCGCATTTGGCGCCCAGACCCTTCGACTTCAGATAAGAGGTCGGGTAGAGCATTTCCTGCATGCCGGGGCCGCCGCGCGGGCCTTCATAGCGGATGACGACCACGTCGCCTTCCTTGATCTTGCCTGTCAGGATGGCGCTCACCGCATCGTCCTGGCTTTCGAAGATCCGGGCCGTGCCGGTGAATTTCAGGATGCTGTCATCGACACCCGCCGTCTTCACCACGCAACCATTGAGCGCGATATTGCCGTAGAGAACGGCCAGCCCGCCATCCTTGGAAAAGGCGTGCTCGACATTGCGGATGACGCCGCCCTCGCGGTCGAGGTCGAGGCTTTCCCATTTGCTGTCCTGGCTGAACGCCGTCTGCGTCGGCACGCCGCCGGGCGCGGCAAGGAAGAGCTCCTTGGCAGCGGGGCTCGCCGTGTTGCGGGCGATGTCCCATGTGTCGAGCGCTTCGGCCATCGTCGCGGCATGGACGGTCGGCAACCGATTGTGCAGCAACCCGCCGCGGTCGAGTTCGCCGAGGATCGACATGATGCCGCCCGCGCGATGCACGTCTTCCATATGCACATCGTCCTTGGACGGCGCGACCTTGCAGAGCACCGGCACGCGGCGCGACAGCCGGTCGATATCGGCCATGGTGAAGTCGATCCCGCCTTCGGAGGCGGCGGCGAGAATATGCAGCACCGTATTGGTGGAGCCGCCCATGGCGATGTCGAGCGACATGGCGTTCTCGAAGGCTTCCCTGGTGGCGATGGAGCGCGGCAGCACGGAGGTGTCATCCTGCTCGTAGCAGCGCCTGGCAAGATCCACGATGCGGCGGCCCGCCTCGAGGAAGAGCGCCTCGCGCGCGGCATTGGTGGCCAGCGTCGAGCCATTGCCCGGCAGGCTGAGCCCCAGCGCCTCGGTGAGGCAGTTCATCGAGTTCGCGGTGAACATGCCCGAGCAGGAGCCGCAGGTGGGGCAGGCCGAGCGCTCGATGGTCTGGACTTCCTCGTCGCTATAGCCTTCATCGGCCGCGGCGACCATGGCGTCCACGAGGTCGAGCGCTTTGGTCTTGTCGCGCAGTTCCACCTTGCCCGCTTCCATCGGGCCGCCGGAAACGAAGACCGCCGGGATGTTGAGCCGCATGGCCGCGTTCAGCATGCCGGGCGTGATCTTGTCGCAATTGGAGATGCAGACCATGGCGTCGGCGCAATGGGCGTTGACCATATATTCCACGCTGTCGGCGATGATCTCGCGCGAGGGCAGCGAATAGAGCATGCCGTCATGGCCCATCGCGATGCCGTCATCGACCGCGATGGTGTTGAATTCCTTGGCGACGCCGCCGGCCTTTTCGATTTCGCGGGCGACGAGCTGGCCGAGATCCTTCAGATGTACATGGCCGGGCACGAACTGGGTGAAGGAATTCACCACGGCGATGATCGGCTTGCCGAAATCGCCTTCTTTCATACCGGTGGCGCGCCACAAGCCGCGGGCGCCGGCCATGTTGCGGCCATGGGTCGTGGTGCGTGAACGATAGCTGCCCATGATGATCTGGTCCTCGTGCTACTTCTGTCGCCGTCGGGGCTGTTCCCGACGCGGCGGGAGAATAGTCCTTGCAGCCGCCTGCGTCGAATGCCTGCCATAGACATGGCCATGCGAGCGGCCCGGATGAAGGGCATTAGAGATAAAATATCACTGCGGTCAACAGTTTAGCGGCGCAAAAGCGCGGCGCGCGCGCCGTGGACAGGCAAAGAAAAACCATGCTCACGACCGGGGTATCAGCCGAATTCCTGCTCCGCAGCCGCGATCGAAAAGGCGATGGCCGCCAGCAGCGTCGTCACCGTGCGCAGATGGTTCCACTTCGTCCAGCGCGAGAGATAGCGGGACCACACGCCGTCGGCCTCCGGCGAGGCGGCATCGGTGCGCTCCAGCTCATTGTTGAGCGGCACGTTGAAGACGATGGTGCTGACGAAAGAGGTCACGAAATAGAGCAATGCGCCGATGAGGGCGTAGCCCGAGCGCAGGTCGCCCCAGCCGAACCACCAGGCGGCGATGAGGAAGAGGCTCAATATCGCGCTGCCGAAAAAGGCGGGCAGGAAAAGCGAGCGGACGATCACCCGGTTGATGGACTGCATGGCGCTCATGCCATGCTCGCGCGGGACTTCCGCAAAGGCCTGCATGATGAAGGTCGAGAAGGCGAAATAGATCCCGCCAACGATCGCGCAGCCGATGGCCGCGAGCAGCAGGGCAGCAAAGACGATGAACGACATGATGCGTTCTCCCTTCAGTTTCCGGGTGGGTCTTCCTGATAGACGGGCTCCATGTCGCCGTCATGCCAGGCCAGCACGAGAAGGCATTTCTTTCCCGGGGCGAGGCCGGCGCCGCAGCGCGACTTGTTCACCTCGATGCGGATGACCGCGCCGTCCGGCCCGTCTTCGATGGCGCGCAGCGCACCCGTCTCACGGATCGGGTGACGGTAGCCCTTGCCCGACAGCGCGATCTCCATGTCACAGCCATTATTGTGACAGAAGGCCGTCGCCGCGCCTTTGCAGGCGAGCCGGCGCTTGTCGATCAGATAGTCGGGCTTGCCGTCGCCGTCGAAATCCTGCGTGCGGACGGAGGCGGGCGCGTCCGCCCCGCTATCGAGCCTGCCGCCGAGCTTGCGGCATTCGGTCCGGGTTTCGGCGACGAGCGCGCTCACCGCGACGGGCAGCGTGAACATCCGGTCTGCCTGCAGGTAACGGTAATAGTCCGAGGCCTGACGGATATTGTCTTTCAGCACGGCGATCCGCGCGCGATAGGCGCCGCGCAGGCAGTCCACATTGCTGCCGCAGGTCTTGCGGGTTTGCAGAAAGGCTTGCGCATCCTCGCGGCGCGCATTCAGCACGCCCATCGTGCCGAGCGGCATCTGTTTATAGGCAAACCAGAGCGCGCCCATCTCGCTGTCGAGCGCGGAAAGATCCGGCGTCCGGCAGACGGTCGTTTCGTCCGGCGCCGCTGCGCGGGCGCAGTCGAAACTCGCCGCGGAAGCGGTGGAGGGCATGGCGCCCATGACGCATGTGAGCAGGAAAGCGGAGAGGAGAAGCTGGCGGATCGTCATGTCGCAATCGGGCTTTCACGTTTCTTGTTGTCGAAGATCGTTTGTCGCAATCACCCATTATGCATAATTTGACGGATCGGGACGGTTCCGGCTTTGGATATTTATGACCCCTCGGAAGACGCCATCCGAAACGAAAAAGGCCCCGGCGTGCAACCGGGGCCTTTCGCATGTCGTTTTCCGGCGCTTACTTCACCAGCAATTCGCCGATCTGGACCGCATTGAGGGCGGCGCCCTTGAGAAGCTGGTCGCCGGCCACGAAGAGCGAGATCGATTTGCCGCTCGGGTCGGAAATGTCCTGGCGGATGCGGCCGACCAGAATGTCGTCCTCGCCGGAAGCATCCTTCGGCATGGGGAAGTAGTTCTTCTCCCGGTCGTCCACGAGTTTCACGCCCGGCGCGGTGGAGAGGATGTCCTTCACCTCGGCAACCGAGATCGGCTTTTCGCATTCGAAGTCGATGGCTTCGCAATGGGCGCGCAGCACCGGCACGCGCACGCAGGTCGCGGTGACGCGGATGTCGGCGTCGGCGAAGATCTTCTTCGTCTCCTTCACCATCTTCAGCTCTTCTTCGTTGTAGCCGTTTTCCGGATCGATATCGGAATTGTGGCTGAAGACGTTGAAGGGGTAGGGGTGCGGAATGATCTTCTGCTCAAAGGGCTCACCGGAAAGATGCGCGCGGGTCGCCTCTTCCAGCTCGTCCATCGCCGCCTGACCCGCGCCCGATGCGGCCTGATAGGTCGCGGCGATGATGCGCGTGATGCGGTTCTTCCGATGGATCGGCCAGAGCGGCGTGATCGCGATGATGGTCGAGCAGTTGGGATTGGCGATGATGCCCTTATGGCCCGCCGCCGCTTCCGGATTGATCTCCGGCACCACGAGCGGCACGTCGGGGTCCATGCGGAAGGCCGAGGAATTGTCGATCATCACCGCGCCCGCGCGCTTCACCGCCTCGGCGAATTTGCGCGAAATGCTGCCGCCCGCCGAGAAGAAGGCGATATCGACGCCCTGAAAGCTCTCTTCGGTCAGTTCCTCGACCGAGATCTCCTCGCCCCGGAATGTCATGGTTTTGCCGGCAGAGCGCGCGGAGGCCAGCAGTTTCAGTTTCGAGACCGGGAAGTTCCGCTCTTCGAGACATTTCAGCATCTCCACGCCGACGGCGCCGGTGGCGCCCGCAATGGCGATGACGGGATTGGAAATCGCGCTCATATCTGTTCTTTCGCTCAAGGGGGCGCCTTTGGAGAACGGTCTGGGGCGCGCCTGCCGGATTGATGGCGAGCGTATATCAGCGCCTCCGCCCCCTAGGCAAGGCGAGGCTCAGTCCTGGCGGAAGCCGTCCACGATCTCGGTGATGCGCTTGAAGAAGTGAAGGCCCTGCTCGATTTCCTCGTCGCTCATGTGATCGACGATCCGCTGAACGAAGGCCTCGCCCCCGGCGATCATGCGTTTCATATGGGTCTCGCCCTTAGGCGTGAGCTTGACGATCTTCTCCCGGCCGGAGCGGGGGTCTTCCACAAGCCGCACCAGGTCCAGCGGCGGCTGGGCCATGCCGCGCAAGGCCTTGGTAACGGCCCCGCCCGAGATTTCGAACCAGGCTTCCAGCGAGCGCTCGATGGCCTTGCGGTTCATCTCCCGGCCCTCGCGGCCTTCCGAATGGATAAGCCAGAGCATGGCCACCTGATGGCGGCTGAGCATCCCGCCGCGCAGCGCATCCTCGACGCCGATCCCGGCCTTGTAATGGATCGGATAGTAGTATTCGAGAAAGCGCAGCGCCGCGTCCGGGATGGCCTTTGCCGCCTTGCCTTTGCTGCCGCCTGTTGTCTTCACCGCCAAACTCGCCTCCTGGAACCGTTCGCGCTGCCCGCGAATCCGCGCGGGAATTGTAGGCCGGGCATCCGGTCTCATCACGATCCAAACAGTTTACAAAAGAAACAGTTTATGAAAGAAACATTATGCGCATGGGAGGTGCGCCGGGTCGAAAAAGGGAGGACGACATGCCGGATCAAGGGCCGAACGGCCGGGATAAAGAGGCCGCCGCTCTGGTGGCGGCGCTGCCCAGAGGCGACACCATCGCCGCGCCTTATGAACTTTATGACCGGCTCAGGCCTTTCGGTCCGGTCTATGGCTATCGCGACTATCCGCCGGGCACGGTGCCGGAGGCGGACGACCCCGTGACCGCCTGGGTGCTGCTCGATTATGAGCATGTCTCGGCGGCGGCCCGCGACCATCGGACGTTTTCCTCGCGCGATCCGCTTCAGGAGCAGTCTTCCGCGCCGACGCTGATGCTGGTCAATCACGACAATCCCGAACATGACCGGCTGCGCGGCATCGTCAATCTCGCCTTTTCCCGGCGCCGCATCGAGGAACTGGAGCCCTGGGTGGCGGGGATCGTCGCCGATATGGTGACGCCGCTTCGGGGCGAGGTGGAGGTGATGGAAGCGCTGTCGGCGCGTATTCCGGCCCGCATCATGGTGGGTTTGCTCGGCCTGCCCGAAAGCATTGTCGACCGCTTCCGCCACTGGGCGACCGCCTTCATGCTCTCCGCCGATCTGAGCCCCGCCGACCGGGAAGCAAGTAATGCCGAACTGGTCGGCTATTTCATCGAGACGGTGGGCGATCTCGACCGCAGGTTGAAGGCAGGTGAAGAGGTGCCGGACTCGCTCATCACCGCGCTGCTGAAAGCGGAGATGGAAGGCGAGAAGCTGACCCTCGACGAGGTGATCCGCTTCTGTATCACGCTTGTCGTGGCGGGCGCGGAGACGACAACCTTCCTGCTCGGCAATCTGCTGCACAATCTGGCCGCCATGCCGGATGTCCGCGCGCAGCTCGCCGCCGACCGTTCGCTTGTCGGGGCCTTTATCGACGAAAGCCTGCGCCATGGCGGGCCGCCGCAGCGGCTGTTCCGTATCGCCACGCAGGATGTGGAGATCGGCGGGCGGCGTATCAAAGAGGGAGACTGGGTGGCGCTCTTCTTCGCCGCGGCCAATCACGACCCGGCCATGTTTCCCGCTCCGGAGGTTTTCGACATAACCCGGCCGAACCTCAACAAGCAGCTTACCTTCGGCGTTGGCATTCATCATTGCCTCGGCTCGGCGCTGGCGCGCATGGAGGGCAAGGCGCTCATCGAGGCGATGCTCGACCGCATGGATGACATTTCGCTCGGCAGCGAGGCCCCGGTGCCGCAGCGCGCCAGCCTGCTCAATCACGGCTTCGACCGGCTGAGCCTTCGTTTTACATCCCATCGGCAGGGAGAAGCGGCATGAGCGAGACGCAAAAGAACATTGAGGCGACGCAGGCGCTCTTCGCGGCCTTCGGTGCGCAGGACATTCCCGGCATAATGGAATTCCTTCACCCCGACATCGGGATCGAATTCTACGGCCCGCAAGTCATTCCCTATGCCGGCACCTATAGCGGCCTGGAAGAATGCCGGGGCTTTTTCGAGACCGTGCTTTCCTCCGTCGATATTCACCAGTTCGACGCGGAAGAATTCATCGCCGAGCGGGACAAGGTGGTCGTGACGGGCCATCTCAACCTGACAGCGAAAGCGACCGGACGCAGCATCGATTCCGACTTCGTGCATGTCATCACGCTGAAGGACGGCAAATGGCTGCGCTTTCGCGACTTCATGAACACCGCGGTCGCCGTCGCGGCTTTCGCCTGACGGCCGAACAAGGTAGTCTCCCGGCTCTGAAAAAGAGCGAGATGACGAGATGTTCGGTAAAGCGGGATTTGCTGTTTCTGGGTTTTGTGCGCTGTCGGTTCTTGCCGGCGCCGCTATGGCGGGCGCCGTGCCCGCGCGTGCGGACGCCGTCGATCAGGCGAATTTCTGCTACGTCTATACGAGCGGCGGCCAGAACGACAAGGCGATCGAGGCCTGCAGCAAGGCGATTGCCTCCGGCGACCTGCAGGACGCGGACCTCGTCAGCGCATTGATAAATCGCGGTGTGGCCTACAAGGCCGAAGGCAAGCTCGATGCCGCCATCGGCGACTACACACAGGCGCTGAAGCTCGTGCCGCAGGATGCGCTGGTCCTGAGCAACCGGGCCAATGCCTATCTGGAGAAGGGCGATCTCGACGCGGCCGAGGACGACATCAAGAAGTCCCTCGACATCGATCCCAAATCCGCCGCCGCCTGGTATGTCAGCGGCGAGATCAAGGACGCGAAGGGCGAGCCCGGCGCGCGCAAGGATTACATCCAGGCGCTGGCGCTTGCGCCGGACAACAAGACCTATCAGGCGAAGGTGGCCGGCAAATGAGTGCCCATAAGCTGGACGTCATGGCCACGGTCGCGGAAGCCTATCGCGGCGCCTGGACCCATTTCAGCGACATGTTCCGCCTCATCTGGCTGGCGGGTGCGCTTTATATCCTTCTCTCTGTCGGGACGGTTTTTCTCGATCCGAAGACGGACACGGTTTTCTTCCTGCTGCTGGAACTCGCCTCGCTCTTTCTCTGGCCGATCGTCGCCGTTACCTGGCATCGCTTCATTCTGCTGGGCGACGAACCGGCGGGCCGTATTCATTTCTCCTTCGGACGGCGCGAGGCGCGGTTTCTGCTCGTGACCATCATGCTGTCGCTGTTCATGGTGCCGGGCTTCCTCAGCTTCATGCTGGTCGGCGCTCTGGCGCAGGACGGGCAGGGCTCTCAGCTGGCTGCGATGATCGCAATTGTCGGCATCGCCTTGCTGATGGCGGGCGTCTTTTTCATGGTTCGCCTGTCCCTGCTTCTGCCCGCGGTGGCGGTGGATGAGGCGGTCAATGCCGGGCGCATGCTGGAACGCACGAAAGGCAATTTCTGGCGGCTTTTCGGTGTTGCGGCCCTGTCGGCGCTGCCCTTCTTCGCCGCTCTCGTGCTGTTCGACGCCTTGCCGCTGGCGCTCAAGGCTATCGGAACGGCCATCGTGATGCTGTTCTACGCCATCGTGAATGTCGCCGTGCTGTCCATCGCCTATCGCGAACTGGCAGGCCCGGCGGGCACCCACGCGCCGGAACCGGAAATCGACGCAACTCTTTAGTCACCAATCCGGCAGGAGTGCGCAATCAGCGCTGGACGATGGTCGCTGCCTCCATAGAATATTGATTTCATGATGTGGCGCGGGGGCGCCGCAAGCCTGGGGGGAGTTCACATGAACAAGCTGCGCGTAATCTCGTCGGTGAGCGAAGTGCTCTCGGGGGTCTTTCGCCATTATTTCCAGCTCATCCTGGTGGCCTGGCCGGCCATCCTGCTGCTCCTTGTGTCCTTCGGGGCGTTGGTGTGGATGTATCTCAGCACCGGCATCCTCGATGCGGTCGGCGGCCAGAACCCCGAAGAGGTCAAGGCGGCGCTGGAACAGATGGAAGCGGGCGGAACCAGCATCGGCTTCATTTTGATCGCTCTGCTGGCAGGGCTGGCGAGCGCGGTTGCGGCGGTTCGCTGGCATCGTTTCGTCCTGCTGGGCGAAGGGGCCGATGGCCGGATGGAGAATATTCGCGTGCTGCGCGCTGAGGATGGCTCCTACATCTGGACCTCGATCAAGCTCATCCTTGTCTACATGCTCTTCATCGCGGCTTTTTTCATTCTCGTCGCGCTGGTCGTGATGCTTGGCCGCGCCGTCGCCGGCGGGGGCAATGCGGGTGTGGAAGCCTTTGCCGCGCTGGCTGCGGTGATCGGCTATGTCTTCGCCTTGATGATTATGTTCCGCCTGATGGTCGCCTTGCCCGACGCCGCTATGGGACGGGGCGGTCGCGTGATCGAGATATTCCGGCGGACCCACGGCAATAGCTGGCGCCTGCTCGGGGCCTTCATGCTCCTGTTCCTTTTGGGCGCGGTCGTGTTGGGCGTTGTCGGCTTCGCGCTTGGTCTGCTGGCAAGTGTCGGCATAGTTGGGGCCGTGATCGGCGTCATCCTTTATGCCGGTGCCTATCTCTTCTTCCTGATGATGCAGATCACAATGCTCTCCGTCTCCTATCGCGAGATCATCGGGCTTCCGGGCAGTGGGGAATCGCCGGCCGCCGTCTAGGGAGAGTTCTCATGAACAAGCTTCCGGTCTTTGCAGCCTTTCGCGAAGTGTATGCGGGCGTGACGCGCCACTATATTCAATTGCTGGGTGCCGCCTGGCCTGCCGTCGCACTCATGGTTGCCATGAGCTTCGCCGTGTATGGATATCAGGAATGGAGCGGTTACAATGATGCCGCCCGCGCTTTTCTGAAGAATCCGAATCCGGAAGATTTCAAAAACCTGCAACGGATGACTGGAGCCATCCCGGCGCGGATACTGAGCTGGGGTTCGTCAATCGTGACATTCGTCGCTGGCGCGGTCGCCGCTGTTCGCTGGCATCGTTTCGTTCTTTTGGGAGAAAAAGGTTTCTCAGGACAGCCGTCCCTCCGCAGGGTGAGGCGCGAGGACGGCGCCTATGTTTGGGCGATGATCAAGCTGGGGCTGGTCGTGGCTCTGTGGACAATTTTCGGAGTCATTCTTTTTGCTTTCTACGGCAGCCAAACGGGACTTTCGGAGCATTTAAAAAACAGTGGCCTTCTCTCGACATTATTTTCATTGGCCGTTTTGGCGGGCCTTTGCGGGGGGGTGGCTCTGATATTGAGAGGGGCGCTCGTTCTGCCTCATGCGGCCCTAGGCGAGGGCAGCAGACTGGGAGATGTTTTCGGACGGAGTTCGGGAAACGGCCTGCGCCTGCTGGGGCTGGTGGTGTTGTTGTACCTGCCGTTTATGCTGCTGATAGTCGTGGCACTCATCGCAAGCGGAGGAAGCCTGTTTCGGCTTGCCACAGGACTGACTGTAGATGGGCTGGGCGTGACGTGGATACTGACTTCGCTGGTCGGCACGGCGATCTATTTTTATGCCGTCATGCTGCAGGTCACCATGCTCTCCGTTTCCTATCGCGAGATCGTGGGGCTGCCGGAAGACACGCGCTCGCCGGAGGTAACTGCCTGACACTATTGTCAGTTTTCGGTCCGGGCGCGGGGCGGCGTTTGCACTTTTCGTGACATTCGGCTAGTTTTCGCCTTGGAAGAAACGCTCGAAAAGCGATGGCTCCCACTCAGATGCCCGTATGTAACGGGTGCGGGAATGGCCAGGACGCCGAAAGGTCGGCGCCCAGATGAACCGGCATCCGGCCGGTAATCCAATCGAAACGCCATAGACCGGCGGATGTCCCCGAACGCGCTTCGAGACATCGGCCGCCCTGACATTCCCGATAGGCCGCAAGGCCGCATAGGAGGAGGCGAGCTTCATGTCCGTCCATTCCAAGACGCGCCGTATCACCGTTCCCGAAATCCGCGCCCGCAAGGGCGGCGACCCCATCGTGTCGCTGACGTCCTATCACGCGCACACCGCCCGCTATGTCGATCCTTATGTCGACTTCCTGCTGGTGGGCGACTCGCTGGGCATGGTCATGTACGGCATGGAAACCACGCTCGGCGTTACGCTCGATATGATGATCGCGCATGGCGCCGCCGTGATGCGCGGGACCGAACGCGCGCTGGTGGTGGTGGACATGCCCTTCGGCTCCTATGAGGAAAGCCCGCCAGAGGCCTTCCGCAACGCCGTCCGCATCATCAAGGAAACCGGCTGCGCCGCCGTGAAGATGGAAGGCGGCGCGCGCATCGCCGACACCATCCATTACCTCACCGAGCGCGGCATTCCGGTGATGGCCCATATCGGCCTGACGCCGCAAAGCACGAACGTGATGGGCGGCTTCAAGACGCAGGGCCGCGAAGAATCGGAATGGGCCGCCATCGAGGCCGATGCCAAGGCGGTGGCGGATGCCGGCG
This sequence comes from Parvibaculum sp., assembly GCF_002684405.1. Classification (GTDB taxonomy): domain Bacteria; phylum Pseudomonadota; class Alphaproteobacteria; order Parvibaculales; family Parvibaculaceae; genus Parvibaculum. Next base: position 15,049 of record NZ_NYVD01000024.1, read on the forward strand.
CCTTCGCCGTGGTGGTGGAGGGCGTGGCCGAGCCGCTGGCCGCCCGCATCACTGGCCAGATCGAGATCCCGACCATCGGCATCGGCGCGTCGCCGGTCTGCGACGGCCAGATCCTGGTGCTGGAGGATATGCTGGGCCTGTCGCCCAAACCGCCGAAATTCGTCCGGGAATTCGCCTCTCTGGGCGCCCAGATCGCCGGGGCGGCGGAGGCCTATGCCGACGCCGTGCGCAATCGCAGCTTCCCGGCGCAGGAGCATACCTACGGCATGAAAAAGGCCAAGTAAGCCCCGTTACCAATTCGTCATTTCGCCGAGGCCCGCCCCGTTTGCCATCGTCTCCGGGGCGGGCTATTTTACGCCGCCTGCCAGACCGTTTTCCGGATCGGAGAACGGTCCGATTTGTAAATGGCGGGAGAGCCTGCCGAACCGGTTTTCCTCGGAGCAAAGATTTGAGCGATATTTTCCGCGAAGTCGAACAGGACCTTCGCCGCGAACGGGCTTCCAAACTCTGGGAGAAATACGGCATCTACGTCATCGGCCTTGCCGTGGCGATCGTGGTGGGAGCCGCCGCGATCATCGGCTGGCAGGAATGGCGCAAATCCGTCAATGAGGCCGCTTCCGACCGCTATGACGAGGTCGTGGCCGCGGCGCAGAAGGAAAAGCCCGCCGAAGCGGTGGCGACGCTGAAACAGTTCGCCGATGAGAATTCCGGCGGCTATGCCGTGCTGGCGCGCCTGGAGCTGGCTAATGCCCTGATGGAAGACGGCAAGACCGACGAGGCCGTCAAGGCGTTCGAGGCGGTCGCCAATGATTCCGATGCGACGGATATCATTCGCGGCATGGCCACCATCAAGGCCACGCTGCTGAACCTGGACGAGGCGAGCCTGGACGATGTGAAGGCGCGCATGATGCCGCTGGTCGAGGCGCGGTCTCCCTGGGCAAGCAACGCACATGAGCTGATGGGGCTTGCAGCCTATCGCGCCGGCGACTACCAGTTCGCCAATGAACAGTTTCAGGCCATTCTGGAAAGCCAGAGCATCCCGCCGGGCATGCGCGACCGCGCCCATGTGATGCAGGCGGTGCTCGCGCCTTATCTCGAAACGGCGGCGGCCGATGAGGATGGCAAGAAGGACGAAGCCGCAGCTAAGGCCGGCGGGGAAGCAGCCCCGGCCGGGGCGGAGGCGTCGGATGCGGCAAACGGGAAGTGAGACATCAATGTCGGGGGAGTTACGCATGACCGGAACGCAGCAGCCGGAGAAGAACGGCCATTTTGGGACCCGCGCGCTTCGGCTCGGCCTCGTTTGCATCGCGCTGGCCGGGCTTGCAGGCTGCGACACGGTGAACGACGTGTTCTCCAGCAGCGACAACGGGCAGAAGCTGCAGGGCGAACGGCTCTCGGTGATGGAACTCGGCGGCAGGCTGGAAGTCGATCCGCTGTCGGCGGACGAGAAGGTCATTCTGCCCAAGCCCTATGAGAATGCCGATTGGCCGCAGCCCGGCGGCGCGCCGGACAATGCGATGTATCACCTGGCCGCGCCGGGCAAGCTGGACGAGATCTGGTCCGTCGATGCGGGCGACGGCTCCAGCAGCGAAGGCGAGCTTGTGGCATCGCCCATCATCGCGGATGGCCGGATCTACGTGCTCGATACCGAAGCCACCGTGCGCGCCTTTTCCGTCTCGGGCGGCAAGGAGTTGTGGGAAACCGAACTCGTGCCCGAGGACGAGGACGCCGATGAAGGCCGCGGCGGCGGCGTCGCCTTCAATGACGGCAAGGTGTTCGTGACCACCGGCTTTGGCGAGGTGCATGCACTCGACGCCGCAACCGGCAAGAATGTCTGGACGAAAAAGCTGCGCGAGCCTTTCCGCGCCGCGCCGACGGTAAACGGCGGCCGGGTGTTCGCCATCACCTCCGACAATCAGCTGCTCGCTCTGGACGAGAAGACCGGCACCGTGCTCTGGCGCCATCGCGGCATTGCCGAGAGTGCGGGCATCGTCTCCTCGACGAGCCCCGCCGTGGCCGGGTCGATCGTGGTGGTGCCCTACAGCTCGGGCGAACTCTTCGCGATCCGCGTCCAGAACGGCACGCCCGTCTGGAGCGACTCGCTGACCCGGACCGGCAATCTGACCTCGCTCAGCTCGCTGAACGATATCGCAGGCCGCCCCGTCATCGACCGTGACCGCGTTTTCGCCGCCAGCCATTCCGGCCGCATGGTCTCGATCGACCTGCGGACCGGCGAGCGCGTCTGGACCAAGGATGTTGCCAGCGTGCAGACCCCCTGGGTCGCCGGCGACTGGGTCTTCATCGTGACGAGCGAACAGCAGGTGGCGGCGCTGTCGCGTCGCGACGGCCGTATCCGCTGGATTACAAGCCTGCCGCGCTTCGAGGACCCGGAAGACCGGACGGAGCCGATTTCCTGGTCCGGCCCGGTGCTGGCGGGCGATCGCCTTGTGCTAGTGTCCACCAGTGGCGAGGCGGTA
>NZ_NYVD01000025.1 GCF_002684405.1 Parvibaculum sp.
CCTTCCAATTGACCCGTTACCGCGCCGTCATGCCGCCGTCGATGACGAGTTCCGACCCCGTCATGTAACGGCTCTCGTCGGAGGCGAGGAAGACGATGCCGTTGGCGATGTCGGCGGGAATGCCTGCAAAGCCGAGCGGGGCTGCGAGTTCGCCGAGCGCGCCCGCGTCGATCGTGTTGGCGCCTTCGGGAATGAGATCGGACTGCATCGCACTGACGCCACCGCCCTGCGGGATCTTGTTCCAGATGTCGGTGTCGATGATGCCGGGGTGAACGGAGTTCACACGCACATTCATCTTCTCCTGCGCGCATTCAAGCGCCACGGCCTTGGTGAAGAGACGCACCGCGCCCTTGGTCGCGCAATAGCCGGCAAGACCCGGCGCGCCCTGAAGACCGGCAACGGAGGAAATGTTCACGACGGAGCCGCCGCCCGATTCCGCCATCAGCGGAATGCCGTGCTTCACGCCGAAGAAAACGCCATCGACATTGATGGCCATCTGGCGGCGCCAGTCTTCCACCGGCATGTCGAAAATGCGCGCGCCGACGCCGATGCCCGCGTTGTTGACCAGGATGTGCAGCGCGCCGTGCTTTTCCTTCACCGCTGCGACGATTTCCTGCCAGCGCGCCTCATCGGCCACGTCCTGCGGCAGAAAGCTCGCCTCGCCACCGGCCTTGCCGATGATGTCGACGGTTTCCGCACCGCCCTTCTCGTCCACATCCGTGACGACGACCTTGGCGCCTTCCGCCGCCAGCGCAACCGCCGCGGCACGACCGATGCCCGCCGCCGCGCCCGTGACCAGCGCGACCTTGCCTTGAACCCGTCCCATACGTTCCTCCTGATTTTCGCGACCCTGAATATTCGCGTCTTGTTTGCTCCGGCCTTCTTGCGGGGCCGGATGCCTCGATACCGTTTATACGCTACGTGACGCAGCGACGGCCACAAGCTTGCAGCAAATTGGACTGTAGTCTAGTTTTGTTCCGGCAAGGCGGGGCGATGACCGCTGCCGGTTTGAAGGAATGACAAGCAATGGCCGAAGCGGCGACAGCCCCCCGACCGGGCAAGAAGGAGCGCACGCGCCGCGAGATATATCGCATCGCGATGGAGTCCTTCGCAGAGCGCGGCTATGACGGCGTGACCATCGAGGATATCTGCGCGGGCGCCGGCATCGCCAAGGCGACCTTCTTCCTGCATTTCAAGAACAAGGCCGCGCTGCTCCTCGCCTTCAACGAGGAGATCACCAACGCACTGGCCGACAAGCTGAGCGAAAATAACGACAGCACGGCGGAGGAGCAGCTCCGCTTCATGGCCGATGTCTTCGGCGAGGCCTATCACTCCAACGCACAGGTGATGCGCCGGCTCCTGACCGAATTCCTGGAGCAACCCGCCAGCTACCGGATGGCCCGCCAAGCCAATGAAAGCCTGATCGCCCTCGTCGCCAATATCGTGCGGCAGGGACAGGAGAAAGGCGAGTTCCGGAAAGGCTTCTTGCCTGAGCTGGCCGCGCTCTCCATCGTGGCGACATGGAGCGCGCTCATCGCCTTCTGGCTCGAAAATCCCGAGATCGAAACCGAGAGCAGCGGCAAAGCCTTTCTCGATATTGCTATGAACGGCCTCAAGGCCGCCTGAACACCAAGGCAAACCAAACAAGAAACGACGAACACCGCTATCGAAAACAGACCAATATCCGAACAGGGAGGAAAAAATGGTCGGACGTAAGATGAAATTCGGCGCCTTCATCGCGCCGTTTCACCCGCTGGACGAAAACCCGACGCTCGCACTCGAACGCGATCTGGAACTCGTGCAGCACATGGACAATCTCGGCTATGACGAAGCCTGGATCGGCGAACATCATTCCGCCGGTTACGAGCTGATCGCGAGCCCCGAACTCTTCATCGCCACCGCGGCGGAACGTACCCGCACCATCAAGCTCGGCACGGGCGTGTCTTCGCTGCCCTATCACCACCCGCTGATGCTGGCCGACCGCATCAACCAGCTCGACCACATCACGCGCGGCCGCGTGATGTTCGGCGCAGGGCCCGGCTCGCTGCCGTCGGACGCCTTCATGATGGGCATCGAAGTCGCCAAGCAGCGCGACATGATGGACGAGGCGCTGGAAGCGATCGTGCCGCTCCTGCGCGGCGAAACGGTCAACATGAAGACCGACTGGTTCGAGCTGCGCGATGCGCGCCTCCAGATGACGCCCTGGTCGCGCCCCAATGTCGATATCGCCATTGCCAGCACCGTGTCGCCCACCGGCGCGACGGCGGCGGGCCGCCACGGCGTGGGCCTCCTTTCCATCGGCGCGACCTCGCAGGGCGGCTTCAACGCGCTCGCCTCCAACTGGGGCATTGCCGAAAAGATCGCCAAGGAGAACGGCAACCAGGTGAGCCGCGACGACTGGCGACTGGTCGGCCCGGTGCATGTCGCCGAGACGCGGGAGAAGGCGCGCGAGAATGTGCGCTTCGGGCTTGAGAAATGGCTCTTCTATTTCCGCGAAGTGGCCGCCCTGCCGCTCGCGCCCACCGACGGCTCCGATCCCGTGGATGCGCTGATCGAAAGCGGCATGGCCGTCATCGGCACACCGGACGATTGCATCGCGCAGATCCAGCGCCTTCAGGAACAGTCCGGCGGCTTCGGCACCTTCCTGCAGATGGCGCATAACTGGGCCGATTTCGCCGAGACCAAGCGCTCCTATGAACTCATCGCGCGCTATGTGATGCCGCATTTCCAGGAGACGAACGTCAATCGCGGCTTGTCGCTCGACTGGGCCCGCAAGAACCGCGAGGGCTTCATCGGCGAAGCGATGATGGCCGTCGGCAGCCGCGTCGCCAAGCACATCGAACAGCACGGCACGGAAGACATCTCGCCCGACGTGCTCGCCGCCATGGGCATCAACAAGACGGACGCAGCCGAGTAATTCCGGCGCCGGACAAACGAAAGGGCGGCTCCGAGGAGCCGCCCTTTTTGTTTTCCTTACTTCGTCATGCCCCGCTTCATGCGGGGCATGACGGTTTAAAGGTTTAAACCCGCACTTCGCCCGCGCAGATGCGGTCATAGAGTGGCTTGTCGAGCAGGACGAACTTGTTCGCCTTGGGATCGTTGAAATAGACCGGCTCGGGGATGGCGTCCGGGTCAAAGCCCTGCTTCACCAGATCCACCTTGCGGTGCTTGAAGGTGCCGGTGACTTCCATTTCCTGCTGCAGGCGGATGAAGAGCGGCTGGGCATAATCCGGCAACTGCTTTTCCAGATGCGCGTGGAACTTGTCGAGGTCGATGCCGTCCGACGACACGATCGAGGCCATGCCTGCCTTGCCGTCCGCACCAGGTACGGCGACGCCATAGACATTGGCTTCCTGAATGCCGGGATAAACCGACATGGCTTCCGCGACTTCCGACGTCGCGACATTCTCGCCCTTCCAGCGGAAGGTGTCGCCGATCCGGTCCACGAAGTAGAAATAGCCGAGCTTGTCCTGCTTCAGGAGATCGCCGGTGCGGAACCAGGCATCGCCCTTCTCGAACACGTCGCGCAGGATCTTCTTCTCGGTCTCTTCCTTCTTGGCATAGCCGTCGAAACGGCCCGTGGGACGCTCCGGATCGTCGATGATCTGGCCGAGCGCCTCGCCCGCTTCCATCGGCTCGGCGCGGACACAGAAACCGTCCGCCCCGCGCACGGGCTTTTCGTTCTCGATGTCGAACTTCACGATCTCGACATTGAACTTGCTCTTCGCCCAGCCCGGCACGCGGCCGATCGCCCCCACCGTGCCGTCGAAATTCATCAGCGCCACATTGCCTTCCGTCGCGCCGTAGAATTCCAGAACGCGGGGAATGCGGAAGCGGGTCTGGAACTCCTTCCAGATTTCCGGGCGCAGACCGTTGCCCACCGCAAGACGCAGCTTGTGCTTGCGCTCGTTCTTGTTGGGCTCGGTGTTGAGAAGGTAGCGGCAGAGCTCGCCGATATACTGGAAGAGCGTCGCCTTGTACTGAACGCAATCGTCCCAGAAATGATGCGCGGAGAATTTGCGCTTCAGGATCACCGAACCGCCCACGGTGAGCGTGGTGCCGACCGCGCAGACGCCGCCCGCCGAATGATAGAGCGGCAGCACGACATACATGCGGTCCTTTTCGGTCGCATTTGCGCCCGCCGAGAAGGCGGCCATCATGCCATTGAGGCGCTGATGGGGAATACGCGCGGCCTTGGGAAGCCCCGTCGTGCCCGAGGTGTAGATAAAGAGAGCGTTCTCATCGGTCGTCAGCCCCGCGCGGAAATCGTCCGGCAGCGGGCCGTCGTTGAAATTGTCGAGCGCAGCGTCGAGGTCTTCGCTGCCCTGCACCTTGCCGCCCGTCGCCCAGACGGTCATCGGCGTTTCCATGCAATCGGTGCAGGTGAAATAGCCTTCGGCAAGCTCATTGCCGAGAATGAGATGGTTCGCGCCGGAAATCTTCAGGCAATGGGCGAGCGCATTGGAGGTGAGATTGGTGTTGATGAGTGCCGCCGTCGCACCGGCCTTGATGATGCCGAGCCAGGCCATGAGATATTCGGCCCGGTTTTCCATCATCAGCGCCACGACATCGCCCTGCCCCAGCCCCTGCGCCTTCACCCAGCGGGCATAGCGGTTAGCCGCGCCATTGTAGTCGCGATAGGTGAAAGTCCGATCGCCGCAATAGATGGCGATATTGTCCGGCTTTTCTTCTGCCAGCTTTTCCACGATGTCGGCGAAGGTGGTGGACTTGTCCTTGCCGAGATCGCCCATGCGCTTCAGCGTCCGGAGCGCCGCGCGCACGAAAATGATCTCATTGCGAATACGATTGAAAAGACCCATTCCCTGTTCCCTATTTGCGGCCATCCCCCTCCGATGAACCACTTTCTTGGCGTTTGAGGAATGTTATGCCCGCCTGCTGACAAGGACGTCAAGGAAGCCCGGGAAACGCTGGGGAAATCTAAAACAACCACTTTCTAGAAACATCGCCTAAAATTGCGGCAGCGATGCGCTTGAGCGGGCAATATCAACGCATGAATCAGAACTATAGAAGCATGCACTGAAATTGAGGTTACTTTCGCAAAGGGGGATTCGGCTTCCAGAAGTTCAAAGTTGCGCGACCCTGGTTGGGTTCATTTGGATGACGACTGGATAGAATCATTCGACCGTGCGCCGCGGCAGCTTGAGGGTTGGCCGGAATACCGACAAAAAGGTTATTACCGGTATGCACCCTAATCGATTTAATGAAGTCTTTTATAGCCATCACTTGAGACCGGATATCTTCTGGTTTGATTGGCCTTGTTTTAGGCTTACCCCTCTTCTCTGTTGTGATGCCAGCGGCGAGAAGCATTTCTGTACCGTCCAAAGTGAAACCAAATCCCCCATGCGCCACAGAATTTCTCATTGCGACGGCAGCAAGTAGTGCATCCTTCTGCTCTAGCATTGCGTCTGGAAGCGGCTTTCCCGAGTTGGCTTGGGCAACGTTGAACACAATATCGAGACGTGCCCGCAAGTTATCGACAGGCGCTAAAATCCCATAGGCTAGGTCGGCCTTGCCTCTGAGCATCGAAGTCAGTGCAGGAATCAACCATGCGTCGAGAGACGACGTGTACATCACCAGAAAGCCAACCTCCCTAGCGATATCCGGATGGGCGAGGAAATCGTACGAGGAGGGCTCGGACATATCCAATAAAGCTCCGTCAGAATTTAAAATTTACACAAAACCAGATGCCGAAACGGAGAAAAATTAGCAAGCTATGATGCAACGATTCAAGCTGATCAAAGTAGCGAGAGTGCATCCACCAATAATCAAATAAATTTGCTAGGTAACCAAGATTTTGTCTGTCAGATACCTCCCAACCACAGGACCATTGCCCAAGTCCTAGGATATGGACACACCGGAAGACCCGCCCAGTGCGAAGCCGGGCAGAACGCCTCCTCAACGCGCCACCAGGCGGTCCAGTGCGTAGGGCTCATCATGGGTGACATGACGACCAGCGATGGTCTCGCTCGCCTTGTTGAGGCGCAGCATGCGCCAGATCGCCTGGCTGAAAGCCAACCGCCAAGACCCGCCCGCCTAGCGGAACAGCAGGACCGGCACCTTGCAGGCGCGCAGCATCTCGCTGGTGGTGGAGCCGATGATCAGCGTGCGGATACGCGAATGGCCATAGGCGCCCATGACGACGAGCCCGATACCGGCCTCCTCCACCTCGCGGGCGATGACAGCTTCCGCCTGGCCCTGAACCAGCTTCGCCCGGACCTCATAGCCCGCCCCGCGCAGCACCGCGCGGGCATCGTCCAGCCGCTTCGCGGCGTCGGAGTTTTCCGCCCCGACGGTGAGAAGATGGCATTCGAGCCCTGCGAAGATCGGGCTGCGCGCAACATAATCCACCGCCTTCATGGCGCTGGCGCCGCCATCATAAGCGATCAGGAACCGCTCGATGGGCTTGAAGGCGCGCGAGGCCACGAAGACGGGCTTCACGCTGGAGCGCACGATCCGTTCGAGATTGGAGCCGAGATGCGGCTTGGCGAAGTCCGCGGCCTCGCCACGCTTGCCGACCATCACCATGTCGGCATCGGCCTCGCTCTCGGCAACCTCTTCCACGAGATCGCCGATACGCAACTGCGTGGTGACGCCTGTCACGCCGTCCTTTTCAAGGATGGCGGTCGCATCGTCCAGAATGGCCCGGCCCTGCTTCTGCGCGAGCTTGGACCGCGCCACGTCGAGCTCGGCAAGCTCTTCCAGCAGCGAGGTCCGCGCGCCCAGCCCCACAGCCCCGCTGAGATCGGAGGGCGTCCCGAACGGCTCGCGCCGGCCGAGGACATGCAGAAGCTCGACCGAAGCGCCCGCCCGCGTCGCCGCCCATGCGGCGTGGTCGCACACGCTTTGCGAATAGATGGAACCGTCAACCAGAGCGACGAACTTTGTCAAAACGCTTACCCCCAGATCCGATCTTGTGGAGCATAGCCGGACAAGCGGCGGATGCCCTGTTTCATTGGGTCGCCGGCCCGGCAAACGGGCCCGCGACAAGCCGACTATGTCAGTGACCCATCAGCCTTTCCAGCGCACCCGGCTGGTCGTGAACGGCGAGCTTGTCGACAATCGTCTCGCTGGCCTCGTTGAGACCGATGATTTCGACCTCGGCCCCTTCGCGGCGGAATTTGAGCACGATCATGTCGAGCGCCGCGACGCTGGAAATATCCCAGATATGCGCATGGCTGACATCGATCACGACACGCTCCAGCACCTCCTTGAAATCGAAGGAGCCGGTGAACGCGTCGGAAGAGGCAAAGAAGATCTGCCCCTCGACCGTGTAGACCCGCTCGCGCCCATCCGCTGAAAGAGTGGAGGTGACACGGAAGATCTGCGCAATCTTCCAGGCAAAGAAAAGCCCGGACAGGAGCACGCCCACCAGCACGCCGATGGCAAGGTTATGCGTGCCGACCACGGTCACCACAGTCGCGAGCATCACCACCGACGACGACCTCGGATGGTCGCGCAGATTGCGGATCGAGGACCAGCTGAACGTGCCGATCGAGACCATGATCATGATGGCGACGAGCGCCGCCATGGGGATCTGCCTGACGTAATCGCCCAGGCCCACAATGAGGATCAGCAGGAAAACGCCGGCGCTGAAGGTGGAAAGCCGCCCGCGACCGCCCGATTTCACATTGATCATGGACTGGCCGATCATGGCGCAGCCCGCCATGCCGCCGATGAAACCGGTGCAGAAATTGGCGATGCCCTGACCGATGCATTCGCGGTTCTTGTCGCTCGGCGTATCGGTGAGATCGTCGATGATGGAGGCCGTCATCAGCGATTCCAGCAGCCCCACCGCCGCCACGCCCGCCGAATAGGGCAGGATGATGAGCAGCGTGTCGAGGGTCAGCGGGATCTGCGGCAGCAGGAAGACCGGCAAAGAGTCCGGCAGTTCGCCCATATCGCCGACCGTCCTGAGATCGAAGCCGAAATAGAGCGTCACCGCCGTCAGCACGATGATGCAGATGAGCGGCGACGGCACCGCCTTCGTCAGGCGCGGAAAGAGATAGATGATGCCGAGACCCGCCGCGACCATGACATAGGTGAGCTGCGGCACGCCCATCAGCTCCGGCAATTGCGCCATGAAGATGAGAATGGCGAGCGCGTTGACGAAGCCCGTCATCACCGAGCGCGAGACGAAACGCATGAAATTGCCGAGCTTCAGATAGCCCGCCGCCACCTGCAGCACGCCTGCCAGCACCGTGGCCGCGAGGAGATATTGCAGCCCGTGCTCCTTGACCAGCGTCCCCATAAGAACGGCGGTGGCGGCGGTGGCCGCCGAAATCATGCCGGGCCGCCCGCCCGTGAAGGCGAGGATGCAGGCAATGGAGAACGACGCGTAGAGGCCGACCTTGGGGTCCACGCCCGCGATGATGGAAAAGGCGATGGCTTCCGGAATAAGCGCCAGGGCCACGACGAGCCCGGCCAGCAGATCCGCCCGGATATTGCCGAACCACTCATGACGATACGCAACTGAATTGAACATGGGTCTCCCGATTGAGGCATAGCGGGACGGATCGGATAAGCGGTCCGCTGCACGCGCCTGTCATTTCAATGGGGTTATCCGGCGGATCGGCGGCCGGAAGAGCCACCCGGCAAAATTCCGGGTCCGGGGTGAGGCGCCTTCTTACCGATATTCATGCTGCGGCGCAACATGAACGGTGCCGATTTCGCTCATTTCCGCCGAAAAGCCAGTCATGCTATGTCCGGTTGCCGACCAACCGGGACACCGCTATGGACGATCAGGGCGAAATCATACTCGACGTGATGGGCCAGCAATGCCCGCTCCCCGTGCTGCGCGCGAGAAAGCGCCTGCTGCGGCTCGATCCCGGCCGGCTGTTGCGCGTCTTTGCGAGCGACCCCGTGGCACGGATCGATATGCCGCATTTCTGCGCCGAGGCGGGCCATGACCTGCTGGAAATACGCGACCGCGGCACCTGGCTCGAATTCCTGATCCGCCGGGGCGAGAATGTGCGCGAGCCGGATGCGGATATCCTGTCGAAGCCGGTGCGGGATTTGTAGAAGTAATTTCATTCGTCATGGCCCGGCTTGTCCGGGCCATCTACGTCTCTAAGGCAAGGCGGATGAAAAAACGTGGATGCCCCGCATGAAGCGGGGCATGACGTGGAGGGACAGCAGACCGCCCAATCCCTCAGCCCGCGAACTCCCATGCAAGCAGCGCATAGAGATATTCGTCGCGCCATTCGCCCTGAATATAGCGCGAGGCGCGGAAGGCCCCTTCGCGGCGCATGCCGAGCCGCTCCAGCAGCCGGGCGGACGCGGTATTGCGCTGGTCGCATGTGGCGATGATGCGGTGGAGGCCGAGCGTCCCGAACCCCTCGTTCAGCATCGTCCAGGCCGCTTCGCCGGCATAGCCCTGCCCCCAATAGTCGGGATGCAGCACATAGCCGAGCTCGCCCGTCCGCTCCTCCCATTCATGAAGCCTGAGCCCCGCGCCGCCGATAAGCGCCGCGCTTTCCCTGAGCGTGACCGCCAGTTCCCAGCAGCGGCGCGGCCGGCGGCGCTGATCGGCCTTGAAGTCGCGCAAGGCCGCGCGCGTCTGCGCCTTGCTGTTGGGTCCCCATACGAGATAACGGGTCACGTCTTCGCGCGCGGACCACGCATGGACCGCATCGAAATCGCTCATGGCGAAATCGCGCAGGACAAGGCGCGGCGTCTCCAGCGGCTGGGCGATAGAGGGAGGGCCTTTCCTGCCACCTTTCAGCGACATGACGGCCATTCCTATTTGGCCGATTTTTCGAGAGCGGCCTTCTGTTCATCGCGAAAGCCGACGATATAGCTTCCACCGAGGTCGAAAACCGGACGCTTGATAAGCGCGGGATGGGCGGCCATGAGCGCAATGGCCTTTTTCTCGTTCACGCCTTCCTTCTCCGCATCGTCCAGCGCCCGCCAGGTCGTGCTGGCCTTGTTGAGCAGCTTTTCCCAGCCGACCGACGCGGCGAATTTCTCGATATCGGCCCTGGCTATGCCATCGGCGCGCAAATCATGGAACGCATGCTCCACCCCGCGCATTTCCAGCCATTTCAGCGCTTTGCGGCAAGTGTCGCAATTCTTCAGCCCATATACCTTGATCATGCCACTATCCCCTCTATCGCTGCCGGCTTTTGTATCATCTTCCACCGGCGCCAAGGAGCCCCTGTTTCAGACCGGCGGCATCGGATAGTATCCTGCCGATCCAGGGGGCCAGTACATGCATCTTACCAACAGAATTCTCGTCACCGGCGGCGCCGGTTTTATCGGCTCGTTCCTTTGCGAACGCCTCGTGAGCGAGGGCCATGACGTCATCTGCGCGGATAATTTCTACACGGGGAACAAGAATAACATCGAAGGCCTGCTGGATGAGCCCAACTTCGAGCTCATGCGGCATGACATCACCTTCCCCCTCTATCTGGAAGTGGACGAGATCTACAATCTCGCCTGCCCGGCCTCGCCCATCCATTATCAGCGCGACCCGGTGCAAACGACCAAGACCTGCGTCCATGGCGCCATCAACGTGCTGGGTCTTGCCAAGCGCGTGAAGGCCCGCATCCTCCAGGCATCGACCAGCGAGGTCTATGGCAGCCCGTTCGAACACCCGCAGACCGAAAGCTATTGGGGCAATGTGAACCCGATCGGCCCGCGTTCCTGCTACGATGAAGGCAAGCGCTGCGCCGAAACGCTCTTCTTCGACTATTACCGCCAGCATAATCTGCGTATTCGCGTCGCACGCATCTTCAACACCTATGGCCCCCGCATGCACCCGAATGACGGGCGGGTCGTGTCGAATTTCATCGTGCAGGCCCTGCTGGGCGAACCGATCACAATTTTCGGCGACGGCAGTCAGACGCGGTCCTTCTGCTATGTGGACGACCTGGTGGAAGGGCTGATGCGGCTCATGAATGTCGCCGACGATTACCCCGGACCCGTCAATATCGGCAATCCGGGGGAGTTCTCCATCCTGGAACTGGCCGAACAGGTCATAGACATCACGGGGACAAAATCCAGTCTCGTGAGGAAGCCCTTGCCGCAGGACGACCCCTTGCAAAGGCGGCCGGACATCTCGGAAGCGAAGAGGGCCCTCGACTGGGAACCGGTTACCCCGCTCGCAGAGGGCCTCGTCAAAACAATCGCCTATTTCGAGGACATGCTGAAGGACAATGCCGTGCGGGAGAAACTGGTACAGAACAGGCGCTCGGCCTAGACGTCATTAGAGAGTAGATACCCCGACATGCAGCGCGATCCGGCTCCCGTCATACTCTTCGCCTATAAGCGTCTTCCTCATACGAAAATCACCGTTGAGGCATTGCAGCGCAATCCGGAAGCGAAAGACACGGATTTGTGGATATTCGCCGACGGCGCACGTACGGAGGCGGACCGGGCTGAAATTGAAGAAACCCGAAGCTACCTGCGCAGCATTGATGGCTTCCGCAATATCCATCTGACGGAACGCGCGGAAAACTTCGGCCTGTCACGCTCGATCATCACCGGCGTGACAGAGGTACTGGACAAATGCGGGCGCGCCATCATCGTCGAGGACGATATCCGCACCGCCCCGTCTTTCCTCCACTATATGAACCGCGCTCTCGACCATTTCGAAAACGATCCCCGCGTGCAGAGCGTGGCCGCGCACGGTTTCCCGCCGCACCGTTTGGATGTGCCTGAAGATTATGCCTATGACGTCTTTGCTTGCGCCCGGGCCAGTGTCTGGGGCTGGGGCACATGGCGCAACCGCTGGCTCGATGTCGATTGGGACATGGCGAGCGCCTGGAAGAAGAGGGACAAGATCAGCGACCGGGCCCTCGAAATAGCCGGGCGCGATCTGCGCCGTTTCATCGACAAGCAGCTCGCCGGGAAACTCAATTCCTGGGACATCCCCTGGTCCTACGATCATTGCCTCAAGCAAAGGCTCTGCATCACGCCCGTTCACTCCTATGTCGAGAATATCGGCCTCGACGGATCCGGCGAACATTGCGGCCCAACCGAAGAGTACAGGCAGGACCTGGACAAGGCTGTGGCCGAGCCGCGCTTTATGGCGGAGGCCGTTTCCGACCCGGATATCGACGAACAGCTTCGCCGTTTTTTCCGGCGCAAACCGGCTATTCCGCGCGAAATCGACCGTGCGCTGAGGAAATTCGGCCTGCCTATGCTGTTTGAGTAGACAAACGGCAGGATCAGCTAGTCGGCCTTCGAAAAAAGGTAGTCGTGGTAAGAAAGTTTTTCCTTGAGGATGTATCCCCGTTCCCCGAGAAAGCCCCGAATGGGCGCCACGTCCCGACTTTCAAGAAGAATATTACGGAATGAAGTTCTCGAATAATCCACTCCTGCCAGGGCGGAGAGCTCGTTCCCTTCCACATCTAGCGATAGCAAGCCAATTTCGGACGGTGCGCCAACTTCGTCGAGAATGTCCTGCAACGGATAGGCAACGGCACCGAAGCGAAAATTTTCTTCTCTCTCGTCCATGAACCGGCGACCTTCTTTGGCATGGTCCAGATGAGATCCGCCCAAGTCTCCGCCCGGCAGAACAGCCACGGTCATAAGATCCGCATAAATCATTTCCACGAAACGATTTTCAAATCCGAACGGAACCAGCGCATAACATGCGAAGTCGTTTCTATGAGAACGGTTCTTTAAAAGATCGAGGAAAAGGTTGGGGCAGGGTTCGATTAGCAATCCCCGTGCCCCATACTTTTTTTCCAGAAAGTAGGTATTGGATTGCTTGATCCCATCGTTCGCACCAGCTTCGATGAAATACGTGTCCTCGCATAGAAGCTCGGGACATAGGCGCTCCAGCTTCCGATCAAGGTCATTGAGAGCCGCGTATGGAAAGCTACTAAAACGCTTGTTCCTGTTCCGGAACTTTTCAAGCAAGCCCATTTCACCCACACAACGTTCTTGTTGTTGTGTGACCTACCTGAAAAGGGCCAATCTAGCAATCCATTCACGCCGCCAGTTTCACGTCGCCAGTCGGCTCGCCAAGCTCGACGCGCGCGGCATCGAGCGCCTCGGCGGCAGCCATGGCGCGGCGATATTCGGGCGCGGGCACGGTGACGGCGAGTTTCGCACGCACCTGTTCCAGCGGCAGCGGCAAGAGCTCCTCCCAGATTTCCGCCGGCAGCCAATGCGCCTGCTTGCCCCGGCGATAGCCCTCACGGATCGACCGCCAGATGCCGCAGCCGGGATAGGCCTTATCCGCCACACGGGAGAGAAGCAGCACGATGGCGCCGACGCCGCGATTGCGCGTCTGGGCATAGGAGAAGGCCAGCAGCGACAGCTCGCCCAACCCGTCGCGGCCATATCCGGTGAGAACATGCCAGAGATCGTGTTGATCGCGGATCCGGTCGCGGAAGAGCCTGCCCGCTTCGGGGATATTGTCGCGCAGCTTCATTTCGTTGCTGGCTTCCACAAGCCCGTCCGCCGTGAGGTTTTCCGACGTCATGAACCGGTAATAGGCCGCGCCAAGGCTGCCTTCCGGCATGGCGGCGAGCTTTTCCCGGTCGCAAAGCAGAGCAAGAAGGTCGAGCTTCTCCGCCAATACGCGCTTGCCGCCAGGAGAGGCCTCGAAACGATGGAACAGGCGCTCCTCCGCGCCGCCCGACAGGGCTTCGATCACCTTGAAGACCTGACCCGTATCTTCCTTGTTTTCCTTGAGCGCGCGGATGGCCGCGAGCGCTTTCAGCGGCTGGATACGCTTGCGCCGGGGCTTCTCAGCCGCTTTAACCGCGGAATCGCTGTTTTCACCGGCGGGATGTGCGAGGGTCATGGCTTCTATGCTCCGGGTCTGGGGCCCCCAAGGGGCCGTCCATCAGGGACATCGAGACTTGGCAGCCGGCCCGAGCAGCCAGCCAGACAAATGAACACGTTGCGCCACTACGCAAAGTCCGGCCAACGCCCTATGCTGCGCCTCAAGCTCAGATAGGTTATACTGACATTGTTGTCAACACATGAAGTTCGAGGAGGCCCCTTGTCCCGTACCGCCAGCTCACACACAGCGGCCACATCGCCGGATCCCGCCAAGCCTGCGCAAAAACGCGTCCGGCGGACGGCGGAGGAAGCACGCCGCCTCATTCTGGACGCGGCGGAGAAAAGGCTGGCAACGCAAGGCCCGGAAGGGATTCGCCTGCAGGACATCGCCCGCGATGTCGGGATTTCGCACCCGGCCATCCTGCACCATTTCGAAAGCCGCGAAGGGCTGGTGAAGGCGCTCATCGCGCGCACCAATACCCAGCTTCGCGAAAAGCTCCTGACCGCGCTGGGCAATTCCGGGGACGCAGCCCAGGATCCGATCGAAAGCGTGTTCGAGGCGCTGTCCGACCGGGGCACGGCACGGCTCCTCGCCTGGCTGCTGCTGACGGGCCGCGTGAACGACACCAGCAAGGGCCCGCAGGTGCTGATGACGGAAATCGCGGACCGGCTTCACGCCCATCGCGAGGAAAACGCCAAGCAGAAAGGCACGCTCGCGCCGGACCGCGAAGACACCTTCTTCCTCGCCATGCTGACCACCAGCGCGGCCTTCGGCGACGCCATTATCGGGCGCTATCTCGCCGAAGCGGCGGGCCTCGACGAGGCCGGCGTCAAACGCTTCCGCAACTGGTTCGGAAAATTGCTGCGCCAGCATGTGGAGCGTACCGACGCCCCCGCCGGAGACGATGAAGGAAAATAGGCGATGACGAAGAGCGCCCCGGCATCGATCCGCGACGCCGTGACCGGCGACCTGCCCGCCATATCGACGCTCTATAATCACGCCGTTCGCGAAACCACCGCCATCTGGAACGAAACGCTTTCAGATCCGCAAGAGCGCCGCCGCTGGATGGGCGAACGCCTTGCCGCCGGTTTTCCGGTATTGGTCGCAGAGGTGGACGGACAATTTGCCGGCTACGGCACCTATGGCCCCTTCCGCCCGCATGAAGGGTACCGGGACACGGTCGAGAATTCCGTTTACGTCACCCCGGACCTGCAGGGCCGCGGGGTCGGCGGCGCCCTGCTCGACGCGCTGATCGAGCGCGCCCGGGCACAAGGCCTCCACGTCATGGTGGCCGGGATCGAGGCCGGAAATGCAGCTTCCATCGCGCTGCACGCCGCCCGCGGCTTCACCGAGACCGGGCGCATGCCGGAAGTCGGCCAGAAATTCGGCCGCCGGCTTGATCTGGTGCTGATGCAGAAAATGCTGCAACGCTGACTGCGCGGGAAAATGGTGCCCCTGGCCCGACTCGAACGGGCACTCTGTTGCCAGAAACAGATTTTGAGTCTGTCGCGTCTACCAGTTCCGCCACAGGGGCTTCGACGGCGTGGCAATCCTGCCGGCCGGAAGGGCCGCATCATAATCACCAGCGGCGCGGCGGCAAACTGTTTCGCGGCCTGAACCTTAAGAGGCCGCAGATAGACACCCCCCTCCCCGCCTGCTAATTGAGTTTTCCGGTTTCTCGCAAGGGGTGCGCTTTCCGATGTTCCGCGGCATTTACGACTGGACGCTGAATCTGGCCGCGCATCGCCATGCGCGCTGGGGCCTTGCCACGGTAGCCTTCGCCGAAAGCTCCGTCTTCCCGATCCCGCCCGATGTGGCGCTTATCCCCATGGTGCTGGCCAAGCGCGACAAGGCCTGGGTCTATGCGCTCTGGGCGACGGTCGCCTCGGTGCTGGGCGGCGCCTTCGGCTATGCGATCGGCTATTTCCTCTATGATTCCATCGGCGCGCATATCCTCCAGCTCTACGGCTATCAGGACCAGTTCGAGAGCTTCGCCGCGCGCTACAATGAATATGGCGTCTGGATCGTGCTGATCGCGGGGCTGACGCCCTTTCCCTACAAGGTCATCACCATTGCGAGCGGCGTGACGGCGCTCAACTTCCCTGTCTTCATGGCGGCAAGCCTTGTGGCGCGGGGCCTGCGCTTCTTCATCGTCTGCGGCCTGCTCTGGGCCTTCGGTCCGCCGATCAAGGACTTCATCGAGCGCTATTTCGGACTGCTCTCCATCGCCTTTTTCGTGCTGCTGATCGGCGGTTTCGTGGCAATCAAATGGCTATTCTGACGCAGGACAAGGCGCGCAAGAGCGTGCTTGAATGACCCCATGACGACGAACGCACCCTTTCCCTACGATCCGACACGCGCGGCCTTCGCGGTCTCGGCCATCGGCGCGGCGACGCTGGTCGGTGCCTGGATATTCCAGTACGGGTTCGGCTATGTGCCCTGCGCGCTGTGCTGGATGGAACGCCAGCCCTATTACCTGACGATCCCGCTGGCGCTCATTGCCGGGATCGCGGGCGCACGCGGGGTGAGCAAAAAGTTCGTGCTCGTCGCGCTGACCGTCTGTCTGGCGGCGTTTCTCTATAATGGCGGACTTTCCTTTTATCACGCAGGCGCGGAATACGGCTTCTGGCCGGGGCCGGAAAGCTGCGGCGGCGGCGTGGCGCTGCCCGGCTCGGTGGAGGAATTGCAGGCAAGGCTGTCGGCGGGCGACCCCCCGCCGCGCTGCGACGAGGCGGCATGGACGCTCTTCGGCATTTCGCTGGCGGGCTTCAACTTCCTGATTTCATTGCTGCTTTCGGCCCTTTCCGCGGCGCCTGTCGCGCACTACCTTCAAACCCGGAAGGAGAAAGCCTGATGGCAAAACGCGCAGATATGGCGCTCCGGCGCCCAGGCGTTCGCAAGGGGGGCGTAAGACGCAATCCCCGCAAGAGCCCGAGCGGCCACCAGCGGCTGAGCGAACAGCCCGGCGTGACGCGGGGATCGGCGGTGGAGGAAATGGTCCGCGTCGACCATGCGGGCGAATATGGCGCGGTGCGGATTTATTCCGGCCAGCTCGCCGTTTTCGAGCGCCTGCCGCATAAGCGCAAGATCACCGCATCGCTCCTGCATATGCGCGACGAGGAAGTCGAACATCTGAGCAAATTCAACGAGTTGATCCGCGAACGCGGCGTCCGCCCGACGGTGCTGACGCCGTTCTGGCATGTCGCAGGCTTCGCGCTCGGCGCGGCGACCGCGCTGATGGGCGAAAAGGCCGCGCATGCCTGCACGGCGGCGGTGGAAGAGGTGATCGACGATCACTATCGCGGCCAGATCGAAAAGCTGAAAGACCTCGGCGGCGAGGAAGCGGAACTGGCGGAAACCATCGAGAAATTCCGCCAGGAAGAGGTCCGCCACAAGGAAGAGGCGCTGGCCGAAGGCGCCGAACAGGCGGTCGGCTACCCGCTCCTGTCCGGCGTGATCCGCACCGGCTGCAAGCTCGCCATCCGCGTCGCGGAGAAGGTTTAACCCGAGCTTCCCGTCGAGATTGAGCGAGCCAAAAGCAAGCCAAAAGCGAGATAGGGGCGAGGTTGGGGCATGGTTCGTTCCATGCCCGCCGTCATCCTGCTTGATCCGACGCCGGCCTCATCGTATTCCTTCCTCCCAAGGCATGAGGCGCCCGCCGCTCACCGGACTTATCCCCGAAACCGGGGTCCGATGGTGAAGACCTCCCCGGCGATTTTATCCCCGGTGCGATGCATGCGAGCCCAACCGATCATCCGCGGTCGCGCGTGGCAATTGTGAGCCCCCGCTTTTTTTGAAGACCGCCGACATGACGGAAGGATCGCTGCGATGCAGACCGATCAGCAAAATGATATGCCCGCCTCCAGAGAGGCGGCGAAACGGCGCGCGAAAGAATTGCGCCTCGAGCTTGCCGCGCAAGGCACGCGCATCACCCATGGACAGGCGCTGGAGCTGACGGCGCGCGAGCTGGGGTTCCGCGACTGGAACACGGCAAGCGCAAGACTGTCGAACCGGCCCGAGTTCAAACCCGACCTCGGCATGCGCGTGACCGGCACTTACCTGAAGCAGCCTTTCCGGGGCGAGATCATCGCCGCGCGGGAAATGGCGGGCGGCACGGCCCATGAGATCACCATCCAGTTCGACGAACCGGTTGACGTGGTGAGTTTCGACAGCTTCTCCGCTTTCCGGAGCCGCGTGACGGTGCGCGTCTCGACCGAGGGCGAGACATGGGAACGCACCGGCGACGGCG
>NZ_NYVD01000026.1 GCF_002684405.1 Parvibaculum sp.
GCATCTGCGGTTCGCCCGCGCGCCCGCGCGCGGGCAAGAAGTCGGTTTGTCTGCATATGGACGAGAAGATCATCGCCGCGGTGGATGCGGTCGCCGCGCCTGGTGAGAACCGTTCCGAGGCCGTGCAGCGCCTGATTTCGGCAGCGCTCGGCCGTGACACCCGTTCCGACCACAGGGAGCCCGTCTTGAAAACGTGACCCCAAACGCGACGAACCCCCCGAAGTTGGCGCTTCGGAGGGCTCGGAAAGAACCCCAGGTGGGTTCGTCGGTCGTGTTTGATAACCCCGACATTACCCACCTCGAATTTCCCCGGCAAGCAAAAAATCGCGCGCCGGCACGGGAGAGCTGCGGCCTGCGAATCAGCCGCGCTGCCCGGAAAGCAGGACGAACGCCCAGCGCGTTCAACGGACTCGAACCGAGGAGGGAAGCGACGATCTAACCCATTGAAACCAAAAGAAAAGGGCCCCCGGTTGCACCCGGAGACCCTTTGAAACCCGAAGCCGACGTCGCGGCCTCTGATCTAGTTCACGGTCAGAAGATAGGCCCGACGGGTTAACGCCGCAAGAACACGCTTGCGGCGAACCCTGGGTCTTTGCCCGGGCGGCGGCTTCCTCAGAACTGGAGGAAGACATGACGGACCGGAATCACCCCGGGCGCCGACCGAACCCTGCTACCCGATTGATGAACACCGAACTGATGCGCCGCGCCCCCGACGCGGAGCTGATGGCGAAAATGCTGGCCGATATCGAGGCGAGCACGGCCCAGCGCGAGAAAGCCAAGGCGAGCGACCGCCGCGCGCTCAGGAACCAGGGCCGCTTCGACATCGTTGAAGGTAAAAACGGCCCCGCGCTCGATCTCAAGATCACGCCGGCCCGCCCGAAAAAGGCCGCATACGGACCACATCGCAACAAGGACCGCTGGCAGGACATGGCCGGCCGCCTCCCGTTCTGGCTGAAGCACTCCACCTATGGCCTGACGCCGGCGATGGGCGCCGTGCTCTACACGCTCGCCAAGGAGCTCAAGGACCGCCGCGAGGTGCGCATCGCCTTCGACGCGATCGCGGCCTATGCGGGCACGAGCCAGAAAACGGTGGAGCGCGCGATCCTGCATCTGGAAAGCCTCGGCCTCATCCGGATCCAGCGCGCCTGGACCGAAAAGCGCAACCGCCGGGCGATCAACACCTACTCCGTGCTCTCGAAAAAACTGCGCGCCTGGATCGATCGTTTTTTTGGATCCCTTACCGACATTTTTGTCGGAGATCCCAATCCTTCGGAAGAAGGAGTCACTGCTCGGCAAGGTAGCCGGAGTTCACCGACCGGGACCGGGACAAACGACACACCCGAAAACGGGAGAGCTCCGAAGAAAGAAAACCGCCCCGCCCCGATATCCGAACCGGTCATGGCGATGGCGACAGCGGCCGCGCGGGTTTTGAGCCCCGAGACAGACCGTGAGCCACAGGTTCTCGATGTCGCCGAACGATATCTGGCGGAACGCGCCCGGTTTGCGGGCTGGAGAGACCGGCTTCAAGGCGATCCCGCGAACCTGTTGGCCGAATTACCAGTTGCCCCCATCTCGCAAAAATGGCGGCAACTCGGCTTGATCGCGCATCCTTCCGAGGGGCAAGCTGAATCGGCATACAGAAGCCTCTCCCCCGTAGAGACATGATTCCATTGCCTTTTCAGCGAAGCCAAACATCGGCAATAAAGATCGGCAAAATAGTAGCGATTTTGTTGTTAAGTACCGATATTTGAACGACTTTTCCTGCTCCATAGATCGGCAATCGGATGGCGCCGCTTGAAACCCCGGGTCGCATCGAACCCTGCCTTCTTGAGGGGGCGGATTCCGGCGTGCCGGCAGACCTGGCCAACCTCGCCGGGACCATCCTGGAAGACGCCCGGAAGCTGGACAACGAGCTCCGTTCTCCCGGGACCAGGCAGGAGCTTGCTGAGCTCGTCCGTGTAATGAATGCTTACTACTCCGGTCTCATCGAAGGCCACGACGTCCGCCCACGCGACATCGAATACGCGCTGGCAGGCGCCGAAGTCGATGACAAAATCCGCCCTCTGGCAGAAGAGGCCAAGGCGCATGTCCTCGTTGAGCGGGAAATCGACGAACTCTTCGCTGCCGACCGCTTGCCGGTGGCCACATCGATAGAATTCATCAGATACGTCCATGCCCGCTTCTACGAAAACATGCCCGCAGAATATCGGGTGATGACATCAGGCGATGGACGGAAGATCGAGATCGTTCCGGGTCGCTTTCGCGAGACCGATGACGAAGACGTATCCGTCGGACGCCATCAGCCCCCGAGTTCTGTCCGCGTCGCCGAATACATGAAGCACTTCGCCCGGCGCTACGGCGAGCTCTCGTCTCAAAACAAGATCCGCTACATGCTCGCAATCCCGGCAGCCCATCATCGCCTCAATTTCATTCATCCCTTCCCCGACGGGAACGGCCGGGTATCCCGGCTCGTATCTCATGCGATGGCGCTTCACGCCGGGATCGGCAGTCACGGGCTCTGGTCGATTTCCCGCGGCCTAGCAAGAGGCCTTGTCGACAGCGGCGAATACAAACGGCAGATGGATGCCGCCGACGGTCCGCGGCGCGGCGACCTGGACGGTCGGGGGAACCTGTCTCTGGCCGCGCTCAGCTCTTTCACGGAATGGTTTCTGAAAGCAGCCCACGATCAGATCCGCTTTTCCCTCTTCATGTTCGACCAGGACCGCCTTCTCGAGCGTTACACCGATATCATCCGCGAAACCGTCGACGACGCGCGTGCACCTACACTGGCGGAAGCGGTATTCCTTTCAGGAGAACTTGACCGCGGCCACGCCGCTCTGGTCCTGCAGACGTCGCAGCGTACTGCGCGGAAAACGCTGACCAGACTCGTGTCAGCCGGATTTCTCAAATCGGACGGCCCAAAGACACCGGTCCGCATTGCCTTCCCTCTCGATTACAGAGAGCGCTTTTTCCCGGACCTTTTCGGAGCGGCTGAACGCGATCCAGACAGCTTCGGTTAGACGCGTACGGCTCCTGTCACCCTGAGTGTGACCTCGCCGGATCAGCAAAACAGCCCGCACCGCATCGCATGAAGACGTTCCAACCCGGTTGGGAGACAAAGTGACCGGCGAGATCGATACGAGCTGGGCCGGCTGCCAGCAGATACCCTCCGCGACAATCGCTTCCGTCACCGGTGTCCTCGACGGTTGGGTCCATCTCCCAACACGCAGCCCCTGAAACCTGCCCCTGAACGATTTACCAAAAGCGCACTTTTTCTCGCTTTTGATAAAGTCTTTTCGACGCTCCCGACATGGACACAAAGATGGCTCGCATATTTCAGTTCCGTTCCAGACCCCGCCGCCGCTTCATAGGACTCTTTCGCCGCCGCAATGCCGGCTTCGCCGTCGGCCTGCTGATTATCGGCGCGATCGCTCTCTATCAACAGACCAGTACCTCCGGGGCCCCGTCCGGCGCTGCGACGCCTGTCTCGGCCTCCGAGATCACATCGATTTACGACGGCGACACGTTCCGTATGGGCGCCGAGCGGGTCCGCATTCTCGGCGTGGATGCGCCGGAACTGGGGACCCGTGCGAAATGCGCCGCCGAGCGCGAGGCCGCGATCAAGGCCCGGGACTATCTCCGCCGCAAACTGCGTGGTGGTGCCGTTGTCACGATCGAGCGCAATGGGAACGACGTGTACGAGCGCACGCTCGCGCGTGTTTTCGTCGATGGACATGATATCGCCGACGACATGATTTCGATTGGTCTTGCAATCCCCTATTCCCCCTCGACGCATGGGAAATGGTGCGACATCGTTCGCAAATAACGATACCCGTAGCGGAGCCGACGTCTTTGAAACCCTGTCCTCGCCTTGCCAGGAGAACCGATACGCCGCGACCGGTTTGCCACTCGGCGCACCGAATCGCCGGGGGGCGGCCCGAGCTAGGTTCCGCGCCGCTTGGTTCTCACGGCGAGGTCCGGTCCCATCGATACGGACACCGGGCACGCAAATGAAAATCTCGATACGCGCTTTCCTCCCCACCTTGAACGACGGGGCTTCCCACGCATTTATCAACGAAAAGGCCCTGCCGCTAGGGAACAGCAGGGCCTTTTCTCGCCTTCCAGGGTTCTGAATCTGAGGAGGCGGTCCGTCAGCGCCCGCCGAAACCGGAGGACGCAAAACTGGAGTGGTGACTGCTCCCCGCCCTGAAGGACGGGGCTTCCTGCTTCGCTGGCGGCGGCCGCTCTCCCGGGGGAGAATGGTCTTACGCATGCCTCCACAGGCCTGAGACGGACAGTCCTGCCGCCTGTAACTTCAAAAGCCCCTCGCGGCGGATATTGTCTGCCGCGTTTCCGTCCCGATCGTGCTCCGCACCGCAATTGCCACAGGTCCACGATCTGTCGGCGAGAGATAGATCGTCATTGATCGAGCCGCAGAGCGAGCACGTCTTCGTCGACGGGTTGAACCGATCTATCTTTACGAAATGCCGGCCGGATTCCTGGGCCTTGTAGGCCAGCTTCGAGACGAAGCCGTGCCATCCGGCGTCGGCGACGGACCGGGCAAGCGCCCGGTTCCGGAGCATGCCACGGACATTCAGCGTCTCGACGCAAATCGCTTGGTTCTCGTCGACCAGCAGTCTCGACAGTTTGTGCTGAAAATCGTTTCGGGCGTTCGTCACGCGCTCGTGGGCGCGCGCGACCTTCAACCGGGACTTCGCCCGGTTGGAAGATCCTTTCTTCTTGCGCGACAAGGCGCGCTGCTGCCGCTTCAGCGCTGCAAGAGCGTTGCGGTAATGCCTCGGGTTCGGAACTTTCACGTTCCGGCCATCCGAGTTGCCGGAGAGCGTCGCAAAATGCACCAATCCGAGGTCAATGCCGACGGCGTCGGATGCGGAAACCTCCTCGGGCGCTACCGGAGCTTCGCGCCCATCCTCGACCAGGATCGAGGCGAAGAACTTGCCCGTTGGCTCACGGGAGACGGTAACCGTCTTGATCTCGCCCTCGACCGGGCGGTGCAGCACCGCGCGGACGTCCCCGACCTTCGGTAAATACAGTCGGCTTCCGCCGACGATCCTGACCCGCTGCGGATACGAGATCGCCTGTCGGCCGTGCTTCGACTTGAAACGCGGATAGCGACCCCGCTTCCGGAAGAAACGCTGAAACGCCTCGTCGAGATGCATGATCGATTGCTGCATAGCCTGGCTGTCGCCACGCTTCAGCCAGGCCGTTTCCGGCGCCGATTTCAACCTGGGCAGACGCTTGATCAAATCGGATCTGGAGATGGATCCCTTCCGCTCCTTCCAGAGCGACGACCTCTGCTCCAGCGCGTCGTTGAAGACCCAGCGCGCTGCGCCGAACTGGAAGTCCAGTTCCTCAGCTTGTTCCTTCGTGGGGTAGAGCCTAAGCTTGATCGCGCGTCGCATACCGGAATCTTTCCGCAGAGCCGACTGAAATGCAAGAACCAAAAGAGAACACAGGTATTCCCGCTCGCGCGGGAGCGCCGTGTATCCCCGCCCTGAAGGACCGGGTTTTACGGCGCGTTCGGATAAGGGAAGCGGTTGCGGCCGTAACGGTTCGCACCGGGCGTACCCGGAGTGACCATCAATGCAACCAGCGCGATCGCAAAGACGAGGAACATCAACGCCAGATCCGGCATGACCGCAACAGCGCCGACAGCCGGAACAAACCACAACCCGTTCAGGCCGATATCGTGCAGGCGCTGCACGCAGATGCTCGCGAAAATATAAGAAATCGGCAGCAATGCCATTCCCGCCCATCCGAACACATCGAACCCGACATTGGCGATCTCCCAAATCGCCGTCGACAATACGAGGCTCAACGCGAAACCGGCAGCCATAGTTGCCGCTCCGATCGTCAGCACAAAGCTCGCCCGTGAACGCCGGCCGCGCATCGAAAGCAATTCGAAAATATGCGTCCTGAATTCGTCCACCGGCTACTTCTGACAAAGATGTCAATATTCAAGCCGGATCTTGTCTGCATGTCTATGGACACCGGATCACACAAATCGGATTTCGGAACAATTCTTCAAGCGCACTCAACACTCTGTTCAACCCGCACCGAACGCAACAAAAGTTACGCTGTCGCCTGAACACGGCCACACTGAGCTCATCTCAGACAGGTAGTCCCTGTCCTGATTGCCTTAACGTCTTCCCCGACCTGAAGGAGGGGGATTTTCGCATCAGCCTGATGCGAGCGGGATCTGACGAGATTCCCGGTTCGACGGACCCGCGTCCGCCGCCCTCTCCGAAAGCCGCGTTCCGGCCTGAAGTATGTTCCGCGCCGCTTTCGTATCGGCATGGGCCGAGTGCCCGCAGTCGGAACAGATAAGCACCGCTCGGCTCTTGCGGTGGGTTTTCGAGATCGAACCACACTCCGAACAGGTCTGGCTCGTCGCAGCCGATACTGACATGCCAGCCCAGCGGGTCGCTTGTGACCGTAACATTCTTCACGGTACCGGCGATGTCGCGGGTCCAGCGGAAGCGGACCGGGCCGATTTTCGGGAGATGGGTCATCCCCCAATTCCGATTGAGGCGCCGGGGTGTGGGATAGCCGGCGCGCCCGGCGCTGCTCCAGCGCGAGATTATAGACCAGCCGCACCACGCCGGCGCATTGCCGCATCTGCGCGGCCTGCTCATCCGTCGAGGCTAGTACGTATCGCCAGACGCGGAAAACCTTCATGGCGTCGATATGGACGCCGGCCCTGCCAGTGCAAACACTCGATGGAGGCTATCCGCCCTGCCCTGACCCGGGCTGCGCCGAAGGCTACGCCGAGGCAAGACAACGAGGTTTCCCACGCGTAGTCAGACGAAGATTTTCGGGGCGGATGAAATGCAGGCACTCAGTAGCCTTCCCCGCGACACCAGAGGCGCGGCGCCAGCATCCCGCTTTCAGCTTGCGATCCGACATTGACGCGCTATATAAAAACTCGAATACAAAATCGAAGCGGTATGCCGTCCCGGACGCAACACGGATCGCTCGATGGCGACGCAGTGTTCGAAACCGAAGCAGATCCCGCTGTGATGCGGGCACGAGCAGAACCACCACCTGCTCGCCTCGTGGTGACGTGCAGATGATCCCGCCAGCGAAACACAGAAGACAGGATGCGTCGGGTCAGATTCGCCCGGGTCAATTCGTCCGGGTCAGGGGCGCAAATATGCAGAGCGTGGAGATGATGGCGCCATGACCCGAATTGCCGTCTATTCAGACCTCCATTACGAGCATGGGAGTGACTTCACGCCGCCGGCAGATCTGCGCGGCAAGATCGATGTCGTCGTTCTGGCAGGCGATATCTCGGAAGGCCGGGACGGCATCGAGCGGGCCAAAGCCATCGCCCATAGGCTGGATGCGCCTGCGGTCTATGTCCCGGGCAATCACGAATTCTATGACGGCATTCTTGAGGATGTGATCGAGGACCTTCGGGCGGCCTCGAACGATGAGGTCCATGTTCTGATGAACGACACCGTGAAGCTTGACGGCACGCGCTTCGTCGGCACCACGCTCTGGACCGACTACCGGATTGATCCGGACACGTATTATTCGGCCTTGGGCCAACTCCGGCGTGAGATGAACGACTTCCGTTTTATCAAGCGGCGTTCGGCCAGCCGGAACCGGCGCAAGCTCAATCCGCGATGGGTGGTCGGTCTGCACCGCGAGCAGAGGAACTGGCTCGAAAGCGCTTTGGCCGAGCCCTTCGAGGGCCCGACTGTGGTCGTCACCCATCACGCGCCGAGCGCCAGAAGCCTGGACAAAAACCCGGAGCGAGCAAAGAGTCTGGACGCCGCAGCCTATGCATCGGATCTCGAGTACCTGATCGAGCGATATGAGCCGGAGGCGTGGGTCCACGGTCATATCCACGACAGTCTCGACTACACGATCGGCAGCACCCGGGTGCTCTGCAATCCCTATGGCTACCAGATCGAGGTGACGAACCCGGAATTCGACCCGGGCTTTACGTTCAAGGTTTGATGTCCGGATCCCGGTCCAGGTCTTCCGGCACACGGGGTCTGGCCTGCCCGGCATCACCTGCGCTTTGTCGTATCTTTGAGGCAGCAAATGCCGGCGCATCGACACTCTCGTGTTCTGGAAACTGGCACACTGGCTGGCGCGGAAATATCGGTCACGCATCAAACCCTTGATGCGGAGCTGATATCGAGAGCCAGAGGGGGCAAGACAAAGACCTAGCTCGTTTAAGGACGAAGTGAACGTGGAAACCGTGTCGAAAAGGCTCTGCGCCGAATGGCATCAAGCCCAGACGCGTAGTTCCGATGGCCGAACCCGGAGATCAATCCATACATCTTCCGGCGCAAAACTCGCTGCACCGTCCCCTCAAACTATCGTGATGTCACCATGACCATGGGCCAAGATTGATTAGAGAGCCGAATGCGCTGAAAGGTGCACCTACGGTTCGGGGAGGAGAAGCGCATCCGCGCTTCTTACGCCACTCCCCACGCGGCGGGGCTTCTGGCGGGGCTTCGTTTATATCGCATTGGTCATCGATACCTTTACCCGACGGATTGTCGGTTTGCGCGTGAGCCGCAGGGCTGATACGGGCCTCGTTCTCGATGCTCTCGAGCAGGCCGTGCATCAACGCAGGCCGGAAGCGGGTCTGGTGCATCATTCGGAGCGGGGATCGCAATACCTGTCGATCAAATATACCGAACGGCTGGCCGAAGCCGGTCTGGAGCCTTCGGTGGGTAGCGTCGGCGACAGCTATGACAATGCCCTGGCCGAAACGGTCAACGGCCTGTTCAAGGCAGAGGTCATCCACCGCCGTGGCCCATGGCGCAGCTTCGAGGCTGTGAAATGCGCTACACTCGAATGGGTCGACTGGTTCAACAACCGCCGCCTGATGGAGCCCATCGGAAACATCCCGCCCGCAGAGGCCGAAGCAACTCACTACACCGCTCTGGAAACACAGACCATGGCGGCCTAACCTAAATTACCTGGCCTCCGGCAATCCTGGCGCGGTTCACTGGGACTATTCCAGCCGTCATGGTGCGTAGATCAAGCCACATCAATTGCCAGAATCAGTTGCGATTCCTGGCCCGGAGATGGGAACTTTCTAACGAGACCAGCCATCAGCAATCGTGTTCTCAAGAGGATGCTTGACGACTATTGCCGCGTCCACACCTCCTCTCTGCTCGCGCCGCTTTCTCCCGAGCGAGAAGGCATTCTGCAACCCCGAATGAGAACCAGCACCCGACACTCATTTAGAAAGCTCAAACAACGAATCGAGCGCCCTAATAGCCGGCCGATAACTCATCCACGACGCTTACAATGCCGTCCAGCTCGTCCAGATCATCCTGAATGCTGCCCACCCGAGCTTTCGCCTCGGGCACGGGAAGCTTGTCGCTATCGGCGCTGGCGACCTTGTAGCTATGGTCCACTTTTGCGACCGTCCTTTCCGCTTGGCGAAGTTTGAGCCACGCGTCCGAGTTTCGGCCCCGCTCGGTATCGAGCTTGCGCTTCTGCGCGGCGATCCGTTCGCGCAGTTTCGAAATGCGCGCATGGGAGCGGTCCAGTTCATACCGGATCTGCGCCCGCTCCTGCCGCAGCGCCGCCGCCCGATCCATCAGCGCATTATGTTCGCCCTGTTCGGATTGCAGCACCTGTTCCTTCTCGTCGATACGCTGTTGATAACCGCCGCCCATGACGCCGCTAACGCCGTTCATGAACCCGCCAGCCGCCGGATCCGAGTTGACGCCCTGACAGGACGCCAGCAACGTCACTGCCAGAAACATGAGGGATCCGGTAAGATAATTTTTCATGCGCCCCTCCTAGCCCAAAGACGGATCGGAAATCTCGTCTGAAACCTTTGCCATGTAATCGATACGGCGCCCCAACTCTTCCACTTCCGAGTCGTACTTCTTCATGTCTGTGCCAGGATTGGCCTTCTGGAATTCATTCCCGGCGTCCTTGAAGACCTTGTGCTGCTTGCGGGCGTCTGCAATCTGGCTGTCGATATAGGCCCGGTTGTCCTTGACGTCCTTGATCTCCCTGTCGTACTCGGCCTTCTTGATCAATCCGTCTTCATACTGCTTGTTCGCCAGCGCCAACCGTTTGCGGTCTTCCGCAACCACATCCTCGAGTGCAGACACCATCTGCTTGGCCTGAACGTTCTTGGTATGAACGTCGGCGATCATGGCATCCAGCTGCTGCTCCTTGTGCGCATATTGCTGCTGCTTATTCGCCAGGTAATTGCCGGCCAAACCGCCCGCGAGCGCGCCGGCAGCGGCACCGATCGCAGCGCTTTTTGCGTCCCTACCGATCAAAATGCCCATGATCGCGCCGCCAACCGCACCCATCGCGGCACCTTCCCAGATGGTTCGGTTGAACGCTTCGGATCGCTCATGCATGGTGCGTTCGGCCGGGCTCATGTCCGGTTCATCGGACGCGCCGAGATAGCTTCCGCTACCGGTCGTCTGGCAGCCGACAAGAAAGACGGCCGCGACCGCCATGACGAAAAACCGTTTGATAAATGTCATCTCATCCCCCAATGACCTACAGATCGGAAAGCGCGCGGTGCCACGCCTCGACATTCGCCTTTCCATTTCTCCTGTACTCGCTGATATGCGCAACAAAAAGATCCGCATAAGGAATTAGGTACTTGATCTTCTTCAGTTCGAACTCGACATGCAGCGCGTCGAGCTGCGGCGACACGACCTGAACCGAATAGTCGCTCGCCACCGAAACCACGATATCCGCGTAGTAGGCCAGAGACCGGTCGCGAGCCTCGCGCAGCTGATCGAGATTCTTCGAAATTTTCGCAATCTGGCCGCCGGCCCTGTCGAGCGCCGATTGCATGCGGGCAACCTTGTCGGCCTGCCCGGCAGTTCTCGCATCCAGAAGACGCGCCCTTATCTTGTCTCTGAGCGCATCCGCTCTTTCCTTTGCCTTTTCGACGGCGGAAAGGCGCACCTCATCCGTCTTGACCTTGTTTGCGAAAATCGCACCCGTTCGAACGAGCGCCTTAACGGCGCGATTTCGAACTTCGTTCCGCTCGGCGCTGACACGCTCGAAGCCGAGCCGAGCCGCATCGAGTTGGTCACGCAGCGTCTTGTCTTCGACCGACTTGGCGACGTTCGCGACTGCGGCGATGGCGGCGCGCTGATCGTCCGCCGTTTGGTCCGCCGAATCCGGCGCGGGCAGTTGTTCCCACGCCTTCTGAATCTGGGTCAGCCGCTTGGCCGAGACCACGGCTGGCGCGGAGATCGCCAGACGGAATCCCATGGTGCTCAGATGGTTGGCCTTGCCAGTGCGATCGTCGAAGAAGGAATGTTCGTCGCGCATGGAGGAGCGCATCTGCGTATCGGAGGTGTGGATATCGCCGCCTTTGCTGATAAATCCGCCAACCTGCCCGTGCAGCCTGCCGCGCTTGTTGAGATGGAACGGCTCGAAGACCATCTCGGATGCATTCCCCAGAATATCATGGAGCCCCAGCGGATTCCCTTTCAAGAGACCGGCCGGCCGTAGTCGCCCACCCGCGGACCCAGATCCCTGGAACCACGCATATTGCGCGAGATTGCCGTCAGGCATCGGAAAGACACGGCCGCGAAACGCCGCATTATCAACCGCAAGGCCGCCTCGCGCGGCGAATTCCCATTCATCTTCGGTCGGCAGCCTCAGATAGCCGGCAAGCTGGCCTTCCCTGGGCACCGCGTCGGGCGCGTTCTTGAGGAGCCATTCGGTATAGGCCCGTCCGGACTCGACGGCGTTGAACCAGCTCACACCGACTTCCGGCAGGGCTTCCCTGGTGGATGGCTTGAGGCAGTCGCCGACCAGCGCGGCCGCCTGTAGATGCGTCACCTCATACTTGCCGAGATAGTATGTCCGCCGGGTCTTGTCTTTCGCGTCGGTGAAGGTGCCGGCGACATAGGCGTCGCGGCGGTCTTCCTTGTAGGCGACATTCTCGTCGGTACCGCCCAGTTCCACTTTCACATCGTCGAGCCAGTCGGTGCTTTCGATGGTGATCGGACGGAAAGCCATGGCCCCGCCGCATGGCAGGGGAAGAACCAGATCGTTCGGCTGGGGCTTCGGATTATAGTATTTTTCCTTCCATTCGATCCCGGCCGGCGCCGCCGGCGCATTGCCCGCCGTCAGCGCGGCGAGGCAGAAGAACGTGGCCAGAAGGAGAGTTCTACGCATCGCGAATGCCCTCCGAAGGATCGACCCGCGCCGTCCGCACGGCGGCAAGGGACGAGGCGGCGACCGCCGTGAACAGCGTTCCTGCGAACGCGAAGGCATAATGGGCGGGCAGCAAACGGCAGATCGCCTCTCCCGGCCTGAGGCTCCCCGCGAAGAACCCGTTAAGCGTGGAGGCAATCATGAGAAAAAAAGCGAAGGAGAGAGTACTGCCGAGAAACGCGATGACCGCGGCCTGGGAGACCGGGAAGAAGGCAAGCGCGGAACGCGGCATGCCGACCAAACGGATGAGGCTCAGATGGCGCCTTTTGCGATCTACATTGGAAACGAGATTGGCGGCCAGCGACAGCACGAAGCCCAGCGTGCCGACCCCTGCCAACATCCAGAAGATACGGCTAAGATTGCGATCGAGGCTCTGCAGCGATTCAATCTCCGCGGCACGGGTTCTAACATTGAGACCGGCGCCCACCAGCCGGTCCCGTAGAGCGGACACCGTGTAGATCGAAGAGGCATAAAGGCGGTAACGCGGATAGATACGATTTTCAGTCGGCCGGTTTTCGCCGGGCCAGTTCCTGTCCGGCACCGAAAATCCGTCACGATAATCTTCCGTTGCCTCAAGGAATGGGAGCGAGACGAAGGCGACCTCGTTCGGGTTGGCCGATTCCGGCGCGACCGCCAACACGGTCAGTTCGAGCTTGACCCGCTCGCGCCTGTCGCCGCGTATGCGCTGGAGATAGCCGGTCAGGCGGTCGCCCTGCCCGGCCTCAAGCCGCCGCGCGGCGAGATAGGAAAGGATGATCCCGTTCCCGGAAGCGCCCGAAACAAGCGTCGAAAGGCTATCTTTCATATCGGGCGGAAGCAGCGGATCGCCCGGGCCGGAGGGAAACATCTGTACGCCGCGCAACCGGTTCCCGTTGCCAGGATTGCGAAGCATGTTGATACTTGCCGAAATCGCACGCGTGTTCGGCATGACGAAGCCCACCTCGCCCCAGCCTTCGACGTTTTCAAACCATGCCATGTCGTAGCGGCCGCTTCCGACGCCGATGATCTCCCGGCTTCGCGGATCTTCGATCAGGCGCTGCGCCAGCGTGGCGACGAGCCCGAACTTCAGCCCGAAAAGAACGAGCAGGGGCAGCAATACAGAAATCACGGCGAGAATGAAGCACAGAGCGCTCAGACGCTCGTGCGACAATTCCCGCAGAGCAAGGATGACGGCTTGCCAGCTCACATTCGTCCCCCCTAGTTCCAGAACTCGGAGCGGACACATCCCTCATCGTGACCGAGGCGGTGCTCGAGCGCGGGAAGGCCGAGCGCATCGAGACGCAGCCAGTCATGGCTTGCAACAACAAGCGCGATCCCGCGCTCCCGGGCAACGTCGAGAAGGAGCCGAAAAACATGATCGGCGGTGACAGGGTCGACCGACGCTGTCGGCTCGTCGGCAAGGATCACAGCCGGGTCATGCACCAGCGCACGGCCAATGGCGACGCGCTGGCGTTCGCCAACCGAAAGATCGGAGGGCATCTTTTTAAGCAGATGATCGATCTCGAGCCGTTCGGCGAGCGGCATGAGCCGATCGTTCGTCTCTGCGAGCAAGCGCAAAGGCAGCAGTATATTCTCCGCGACGCTCAAAAAGGGAAGCAGATCGCCCGTTTGCAGGACGTAGCCGATATAGCGGCCGCGCAACCGGCTGGCCCGCCCTTCCTGCTTGCGGCGCCACAGACCGGCGACATCGACCGGCTTTTCGTTTTCGGCCGGCGAGAATCTGAAGGTACCGCTCTCGGAAGGCTCCAAAGTCATCGCCAGCAGATCGAGCAGAGTGCTCTTGCCGCAGCCGCTCCGCCCGCGCGCTACCACGATGCCGCCCCTGTCCAGCACGAACCGGGGCACGCGGAGTTCGAATATGTGCCCGGCCTTTTCCCGTCGCTTGGCGAGGTCGAGCACATCGAACACCGGTGCCCCGTCGTGCACTGTCACGGCAGCGCCTCCAGCTTGACCGGATAGACCGCATCGCCGGGTACGCGTCCACCATCAAGAGAGATCCAGAGATCGGTGTCGTCGTGATATTCCTGGTAGTTACGGATCTTCGCTTCCAGTTCGTCCAGAAATTCACGCTGCTGCCCGAAGCTCCAGCTGAGCCAGGTGGCCTCGTCGATCTCCAGCACTTTCGACTTGTAGGGTAAGCCTTCCAGGTATTCGCCCAGGGCGCCGACATCGGCGAGGCGGTTCACCTGCGAGGTGCCGACATTGCCCGGATCGCGGCTCATCAGCGCGGCCGCCTCCTGAAGCTGGCTGAAAAACTCGCTCGCCGTCGTGCGCGTACGTTCCGCCGTTTCGACAATCGCCTTCAAGGCCTGCTGGAGATCGCTCAGCTGGTTACGGGTCAGCAAGACTCGCACCTGCATCGATTTGAGCGACGGGTCCTCCAGCGCCACATCGGACACCCAGCCTTCGTAAAGGGACGGCGCCTTGGTGCCCGCTTCCCGGCCCAGATATTTCAGACGCATCGCATATCCCGCCATGGCGAGCCGCTTCTGAAACTCCATCTCTTCCTTTGTCGCCGGCGGGGCGTTCGTTTCAGCTTTCGCAGGCTCCGCGGACGCGGCCTTTCCGCTTGCATCAAGCTGCCCCTGATAAGCCGCCATCTCCTCCTTGTGTTTTGCCTTGGCAGACGCCACCGCGCGCTCATATTCGGCCATGATCTTATCGCGACGGGCCTTGTAGCTGTCTTCGTCCTTCTGGTGAGACTTGGCAACGTCAGAGGAGACATCGCTTGCCACCATACTGGCCAGGCTGTCCACATTGGAACCGAACCTGTCGATATCGCCGTTCGGCACGCCGAAATAGAGCGGGCCGGTCACCGGGTTTTTCGACAGTTCGCGATACTGCTTTTCGGCTTCCTTGTGGTTGCCGCGTCCGGCCGGCGTCTCCAGGTGGAGGACCGAGATGGCGATGTCCTTTTCCTGGGCCAGAATATTGAGTTGCTTCGCGTCCTGGCCCGTACGCCCCAGCGGGTCGGTGGAGGACCGCGCTCCAGCATCGGTAACGAGAATGACCCAGCGGCCGTCGACCCCGCCCCAATCCATATCGGTAATGGCGGTCAGCGTGCCGGCATAGGAGTCTTCCCGGAAGTCTTTGCTGGAACTAGTGGCCGCGCGCACATCCCCGATCCGTGCATCGAACTGCTCGCGCGAACAGCCTGCCTTGAGCGGCAGATGGATATTCGTCACATAGCCGAGCCCCGGCGCCGCATCCACATTGTCACGAAAGCCGACAATGCCGAAGCACATGTTCTTGCCGTTCTTCGATCCGGCAAGCTGGTTCTGAATACGCTGAACGGCCTCGCGCGTTCGCTCGATATATGGCTGCATCGAGGTCGTGGTATCGACCACGAACACGACACCGGCCTTAAAGGGTCTGTAGGTCAGCGTGCCAATATCGGGTTTCGGCGGCACGACGAGGTCGGGCTTCTTCGAAACGGGGGCTGGATCCGGCTTGTCAGCAACGGCAGAAACGACCTTCAGATTCTCCTCCTTCTTGAGGACCTTTCCGTCTTCCGTCGCATTCACGATCGCCACCTTGAGCAGCTTGGCGATAAAGCCGTCGTCGAAGTAGGCCTCGTCATGCTCCAGGATCGGCAGGAGATAGAACTGCTCGCTGAAATCGATCGCATTGGCGGGTTCGGCGGTCGAGACCGCAAAGCCAGGCGGCACCTCGCCCGAGGTCGCCGTCGCGCGATAGCCGCGCGCTTCATTTGCCGCGTTGCCGCCTTCGATCAGGGAACCAAGCGTCTCCTCGTCGCGGAAGAACAGACTGCGCTCACGATTGGCAGGGTTGGTGAACTCGAGCACGAGCGATTGCTTCCAGTCGATGGTCCGGTCGGCCGCCACCCAGCCATTTGTCGGGCCCTGATTGGCATGGGCGACTTCCAGCCATTCCTTCCCGTGGTAATCGATGCGCTTGTAGACATATAGAAGCGTGAGTGGCGGCAGCGGCTCGGCATTGGCAGGGGCGCTATGGCCCGGCGCATCCACGAGGGGCGTCCCAGGCCGCACCAGCACGCGCTGATAGAGCGTTTTCTTGCCTTCCATCAGCAAAGGCGTCTGCTGCGCGAACGCGGGCGCAGCGGCGCCGGCAAGCAAAGCGCCGACGATGCCCAGCAGCAGCGAGACCGTCAAAAAGAATGAGAAGATCGAACGGCGGTCTTCGGTTTTCCGAACGCCTTTATGGAGCTCAACTTCCGGCAAAGTCTCTCCCCCCTGGAAAATCTGTCAAAACCAAATCGCGAATTTGTCGGGATGAATCCGGTTTCATAGCACCGTCTTTCGGGTCCCTTGCCCCGGATCATTTGTCTGCGGATTACTTGCCCGCAGATCACTGGGCCGGAAGCGCGGCCAGCCGCGCCTGCGCGCTTACATCGCCGTTTTTGACCGCCCGCTCGTACCATTTGCGGGAATCTTGGGCGTTGGGCTTGGTGAAAGCGCTTGGCTGCGTTCCCCACAAATTAGGGTCCAGCATCTCGCCGATCGCCCGCGCCGAGGGACCATGTCCCTTGCGCCAGCCTTCCTCCCAGAGAACGAGAGACATGTTTGGCTTCTTGCGCTGCATGTAGTCATTGCCAAGCGCATAGAGTTCGGACGGCGGCAATCCGGCTATGTCGAGCTTTTCAAGTTCGCACTGCATGTCGCCCGCGCTCGACTTCGAGGCGAGCCCCATGGCCCGGACAGCGGGTGCGCAGGACCATTGATCATAGGCCGAAACGTGAACGGCAAACGCAACAACGATGACGGCCACCAGTCCGGCCGCCACGATACCCAATGTTCGCATGGATTGTCCCCCCAATCCGCGTAAATCCGGCAATCGAAATCACTTCACCAATTCCAATAGTGAACCCGATATGACAAATCGAGTCGAGTCTCAATCATCGAATATTGTTCAAATATGGGATGACTGGCTTACTTCGGGGACAAACGACCATGAACCAGCCCTGCCTATCCGGTTGACTCCCACACCCACTAGATCTAGTGTCGGGCATGGATGTCCTGGCTCGTGAAGATTTGCCGTTCCCGCAGTCTCTGCCGGAGTTCCAGCGTATTTTCCCGGACGACACGGCCTGTGCCGCCTATCTCGAAAGCGCCC
>NZ_NYVD01000027.1 GCF_002684405.1 Parvibaculum sp.
CTTTTCCGGCCTCGGCGTGAACCCGAATTTCGGCACCCCCGCCAACCCATGGGACGACAAGGTGGAACGCGCACCGGGCGGATCCTCCGCGGGCGCCGGCGTCTCGGTCGCATCCGGCCTCGCAGCGGCGGCCATCGGCACGGATACGGGCGGCTCGGTGCGTATCCCCGCCGCGTGGAACGGGCTTGTCGGCCTCAAGACCACACATGGCCGCGTACCGCTCGCCGGTACCGTTCCCCTGTCCCACACCTTCGACACGGTGGGACCGCTGACCCGCGACGTCGCCGACGCCGCCGCGCTTTTCGGCCTGCTCGCCGGGACAGGAACGCCGGACCTGGAGGGGCACGAACTCGGCCGGACCGTGCTCTGGCTGCCCAAAGGCGTGGCGGGCGATATAGGCTGGCAAGGGCTCGAAGACGGCATCGCCGCGGCGGTCGATGCCGCGCTCCACAAACTCGTCGCCAGAGGCGTGCGCATTGTGGAGCATGACCTGCCAGAACTCGACGAGATCAACGCGCTGGCCTGGTCGCCGACCGAAAGCCGCCTCGTGGCAGACGCCTATGCGCTGTGGGGCGAGATGCTGCGCGCCAATGAGGACAGGATCTTCCGACCGGTCTTCGAGCGCGTGACGGCCGGCGAAGCCCTGAAAATCGCGGA
Organism: Parvibaculum sp.; assembly: GCF_002684405.1. Lineage (GTDB taxonomy): Bacteria > Pseudomonadota > Alphaproteobacteria > Parvibaculales > Parvibaculaceae > Parvibaculum. The sequence continues at coordinate 658 of NZ_NYVD01000027.1, forward strand.
CCTGATGCGCGCCGATGCCAGGCGCGAGAATATCCGGAACCTCTATCTTGCCCGTACCGCCGGCGTCGATGCGGTGGTGATGCCCACCGTCGCCATCGCGCCGCCGCCCATCGCCGAGCTGGAGCCCGGCGGCGACGCCTATGGACAGGCAAACCGCATGGCGCTGCGCAACACCACCATCGGCAATCAGCTCGGTCTTTGCGCCGTCACGCTGCCCGTTGGCCACGATGCGAAAGGCATGCCCGTCGGCTTGATGCTGCAGGCCGCGCCCGGCCATGACGAAAAGCTGCTGCGCCTCGCCAGAGCCATCGAAAAGGCGCTGAACTAGACAAAGAAAAACCCCGGAGATTGCTCTCCGGGGTTTCGTTCATAAGCGGATGAACCGTCAGTTTGTCGGCTGCGTCCGCGCCCTGTCTTCCAGCGCGCGCTTCTGGACATAGGCCTTGATGGCGTCGGCCTCTTCCTCGCTGATGAGATCGGCAAAACTTGCCATGCCGCGATCCTTCAGCATGCCGCCCCGCACGATGTCCTGGAAGTGCTCGCGCGTTACTTCGTTCATCCGGCGAAGGTCCGGCGTGATGCCGGTGCTGATCGCCAGGGCACCGTGACAGACCATGCAGTGCCGGGCGAAAGACACCTCGCCCTCGCGCACGGTCGCCTCGTCGGCGGTAAGCGCCGGCCAAGCCGGAATGGACTGGTCGCGCATGGCGAGCTTCGGCAGCTCTTTCGTGCCACCCAGCTTGAAGACGAGCATGCGCCCGTCATTGCCATACTTCGCCGCCGCCGAGGTGCGCGCATCGCCCGAGGCGATATTCACGCCGCCCCAGCCCGCCAGCACGGCGAGATACTGCGTGCCGTCGATCTCATAGGTGACGGGCGGCGCGACGATGCCGGTCTGGATATTCTGTGTCCAGACTTTCTCGCCCGTCTTCGCGTCATAGCCGTAGAGATAGCCGTCCGCCGTACCCTGGAAGACAAGACCGCCCTTGGTGGCCAGCACGCCGCCATTGAGCGGGGCGGGATATTCCACCTGCCACGCGACTTCGCCCTTCACCGGATCCCATGCCTTCAGGAAGCCATGGCTCTCCGGAATTTCGCCGAGCGACTTGATCGCGTCCACATAGTCCGCCCAGTCGAGACCGGTGTTCCACCAGTTCTGCTCCGGCGTGTATTTCTTGTCCTTCTTCCACTCCGAAGACAGCGAATAGATGCCGGCAATGTCCTGCGTCGGCAGATAGACGTAGCCGGTGTCCGGGCTGTAGGCCATCGGATGCCAGTTATGACCGCCATTCGCGGACGGCAGGATGAACTGCGTCTTGTCCTTGTAGTGGGCATTGTCGGTTTCGACCGGACGGCCCGTCTTCATGTCGATATGGCTCGCCCATGTCACGGTGACGAAATTCTTCGCCGACAGAAGTTCACCCGTCTCGCGGTCCAGCACGTAGAAGAAACCGTTCTTCGGCGCATGCATGAGGACCTTGCGCTTCTTGCCGTCGATATCGAGATCGGCAAGCATGATCGGCTGGGTAGAGGTGTAGTCCCAGTTGTCGCCGGGCGTCTCCTGATAATACCACTTCATCCGGCCGGTATCGGGATCGAGCGCAAGGATCGAGGCGAGATAGAGATTATCGCCACCGCCCGGCGAACGAATTTCCCGCGTCCAGGGCGAACCATTGCCCGTGCCGACATAGAGCGTGTCGAGGTCGGGATCGTAGACCATCGAATCCCAGGCCGTACCGCCGCCGCCGATCTTCCACCATTCGCCGCCCTTCCAGGTGGGAATGGCTTTTTCGAGTTCGGGGTTTTCCACCGGTTTGGAAGGATCTCCCGGCACCGTATAGAAGCGCCAGGCCTGTTCGCCCGTTTCGGCGTCATAGGCGGTGATATAGCCACGTACGCCATATTCGCCACCACCATTGCCGATCAGCACCTTGCCCTTCACGATGCGCGGCGCGCCCGTGGAGGTATAGGGCGCACCCGGCACCGTGTTCTTCTTCCAGACGACGGAGCCGTCGCGGGCATCGAGCGCGAAGAGGCGGCCGTCGAAGCTTGCGACATAAACCTTGCCCTTCCACACCGCGACGCCGCGATTGACCACATCGCAGCAGCCATAACGGCCCCATTCACCCGGGACTTCCGGATCGAAGGTCCACAGCTCTTCGCCGGTCTTGGCGTCGAGCGCGGCCACCTTGCCCCAGCTGAGCGAAATGAACATGCGTCCGTCGACCACGATGGGCGAGGCCTCGAGACCGCGCACCGTACCCGTGTCATAGGACCACGACAGCGACAGATCCTTGACGGTGTCCTTGTTGATCTGGGTCAGCGGCGAGAAACGCTGCTCGTTATAGTCGCGGCCATAGGCAAGCCAGTCGCCCGGACGCTTGTCCGCATTGATGATCGTGTCGCCGTCGATGTCGCCGATAATTTTCCCGGCCGCATCACCGGCGGTCTCATCCGCGCCGGCCTCCTCACTCGCCACGGCCGGTTGTTCGGCCGTGCCGCTTGAATCGGTATCCGTGACCGCCGTCTGTTCCGCGGTTTGCTGCGGAGCGTCGTCGCTGCCGCCGAAAATCAGCCAGCCGATCACGACGATCAGCACCAGCCCTGCGACAGCATTCACCGCCACGGGCCACTTCTTCGTGGAATCCGCCATAGTCTCCCCGTCCTGTTGTCCCTCACCCGCCGCCGTGACGGCGCACAGGCTGCTTTTTCTTATGCGGAGTTGCACTCCGCCTTTTGTCCAGAGAGTAGCGCAACCGCCGGGAGGCGCAAATGGTTCGGCGGCAGATTGACGCAGCAATTTGCGCACAAAAATTATGCAGAACGACCAAATTGCGCCCAATTTAGCCAATCCGCCGCGTGAGGCGAAGCGCGCCAAGGCAATAATGACCGTCTTTTCAACAGCTTACCTGAAACGGTCGGGACAGGAGACCCGACAGCGCGGCCGAACACCGTCTGCAACCTCAGCAAGGGACACTCGGGTAAGGCCGCCATCGGGACCATCGGAGACGCTGATTTATCGCCCCCTCGCCCTTCCGGAGGGCGGCATGGAGACAGGCCCAAAAATTAGGCAATATTGCCCGGGTTACATAATGGCAATCAAGCGGTAATGTAGAAAATTCCCTTATTCTACAGTGAGTTAGATGTGCACAACAATTCGGCACGCTTCTTGAGATAGGGACCTGACAGGCAATGTGCCGGGAGGCACATTCCTTCTGATCAGAGGCGCGCAAAAAGACAGGCCCGGTGAGGCTTGCCGCAGCCAAGGAGCACAATTCGATGAAAGAAACTCAGATTCTCGTCAGGGGGTTGCGGCAGGCGGCCACCCGGACCGCGCTTGCCGCGGGAACGGGAGCCTTCGTACTGCTTGCCGGCGCGGGTAGCGCCTTCGCCCAGGAGGCCGAGGCCCCGACCATCAGCGCAGGCGACACCGCCTGGATGATCACCGCCACCGCGCTGGTGCTTTTGATGACCATTCCCGGCCTGGCGCTCTTCTATGGCGGCATGGTCCGCAAGAAGAACGTCGTGGCGATGACCGCGCAGAACTTCGTCATGGCCGCGGTCGGGACCATCGTCTGGATGGTGGCCGGCTATTCCCTCGCCTTCACCGATGGCGGCAGCATGAACGCCATCATCGGCGGCCTCGACAAGGCGTTCCTGTCGGGTGTCGGCGTGAATTCCGTTTCGGGCACCATTCCCGAAACCGTCTTCATGATGTTCCAGATGACCTTTGCGATCATCACACCGGCGCTGATTACCGGCGCCTATGCGGACCGCATGAAGTTTTCCAGCATGCTTCTCTTCATGACGCTCTGGCTGGTCTTCATCTATTCGCCCGTCACCCACTGGGTGTGGGGCGGCGGCTTCCTTGGCGCCGACGGCGTGCTCGATTTCGCCGGCGGCACGGTGGTGCATATCAATGCCGGTATCGCGGGCCTTGTCTGCTGCCTCGTCCTCGGGCCCCGCAAGGGCTATGGCCATGACAACATGGCGCCGCACAATGTGGTGCTGACCATGATCGGCGCCTCGCTTCTGTGGGTGGGCTGGTTCGGCTTCAACGCCGGCTCCGAGCTCGCCGCCGATGGCCGCGCCGGCATGGCGATGGCCGTGACGCAGATCGCAACCGCCGCGGGCGTGCTGTCCTGGATGTTCGCCGAATGGCTGGTCCACAAGAAACCGACCCTGCTGGGCATGTGCTCGGGCGCAGTGGCGGGCCTCGTCGCCATCACCCCGGCATCCGGCTTCGTGGCCCCGGGCGGGGCGCTCTGGATTGGCCTTGCCTCCGGTGTGCTCTGCTTTTTTGCCGCGACCAGCCTGAAGAACGCGCTGGGTTATGACGATGCGCTGGACGTTTTCGGCGTGCACTGCGTGGGCGGTATCGTCGGCGCGGTCCTGACCGGCGTCTTCGCCTCCGCCGCGGTCGGCGGCACGGCGGGCGGCCTGGAAGGCAACTGGCCCCAGCTCTGGATCCAGATCAAGAGCGTGCTGATCACCCTGGCCTATTCCGGTATCGGCAGCTTCATCCTGCTGATGATCGTGAAAGCCATTCTTGGTCTGCGCGTCACGCCGCAGGAAGAGACCGAAGGCCTCGACATCACGCTGCATGGCGAGACGATCCACTAAAGCCGATCCGGCCGGCAATGCGAAACGCATAATTCCGGACACGGATATTCAGAACAGGGAAAGGGCGCTTTTCGGAGCGCCCTTTTTCATGCCCGGCTTATTGCACGATCCATTGAGACGATTCTTGTGCTGCCGAAAAAGGAGTCAGTTGTTCATGGCATCATCCGGGTGCACACTTTTTGTGCAACCTAGCCCGGTTTCATGGCCTCTGCGGGGGATTATTTTTCCTTTCGCAATTCACCGCGAGGATTCAGGGGGTCGATTCAAAGACTTACCAAATAGTTCATGTCCGGCACGGTTTTTGAAGATGCCTTTGCAACCCGCTCCCGCTTGCTTGCGGCAAATGTCCGGTAAGCCGGACCTGGGAGATGAAGCCCGGCAGGGATCATGAGGGGAACGTCGGCACGGCCAGACATACGCATCATCAGTCACGCGTATGACCTGCCCGGCCAAATGAGAGAAAGAGGAAACTCGATATGAAGCTCGTTATGGCAATCATCAAGCCGTTCAAGCTGGACGAGGTCCGCGAGGCGCTCACCGCGCTTGGGGTCCAAGGCCTGACGGTGACGGAAGTAAAAGGGTATGGCCGCCAGAAGGGTCAGACGGAAATCTATCGCGGCGCCGAGTATGCCGTGAACTTCCTGCCCAAGCTGAAAATTGAAGTCGCTGTGCCGACCGATCAGGCCGACAAGGTCGTTGCCGCTATCAGCGGTGCCGCCAAGACCGGTCAGATCGGCGACGGCAAGATTTTCGTGAGCTCGGTGGAACAGGTGCTGCGTATCCGCACCGGCGAAACCGACGCGGAAGCCCTCTGACCGTGCCGGGTTAGACGGGTACTCCCTGGGGAAGGCAACCTCGAAAGCGAGAGGAATTATGAGCAAGAAGACCAATTTCATGAAAATAGCGGGAGTGGCGGCGATCGCGTCGATCGCCGTGGCATCGCCCGCTTTTGCGCAGGAGGAGCCGTTTACGCTCTCCTCGCCCGAGACTGCGTATATCTTCAATACGCTGTCCTTCCTGATGACGGGCTTCCTCGTCATGTTCATGGCAGCCGGCTTTGCCATGCTGGAAGCTGGCCTCGTCCGTTCCAAGAACGTGGCGATGCAGTGCACAAAGAACATCGCCATCTACGCGATCGGCGGCATCATGTACTACCTCGTCGGCTACAACCTGATGTACGCGGGTGTGGACGGCGGCTATTTCGGTTCGATCGCCTTGTGGGGCGTGTCCGACAGCATGCCGACGGATGGCGCAGGCTACGCCTCTGCTTCCGACTGGTTCTTCCAGATGGTGTTCGTGGCAACCGCCGCGTCCATCGTGTCCGGTACGCTTGCCGAGCGTATCCGCCTGTGGCCGTTCATGATCTTCACCGTGTTCCTGACCGGCTTCATTTACCCGATCCAGGGCTCCTGGCAGTGGGGCGGCGGCTGGCTGAGCGAAATGGGCTTCTCCGATTTCGCCGGCTCGACGATCGTGCACTCCTGCGGCGGCTGGGCGGCTCTGATGGGTGCGCTGGTGCTTGGCGCGCGTATCGGCAAATACGGCCCGAACGGCGAAGTGAACGCCCTTCCGGGGTCCTCCATGCCCCTCGCCACGCTGGGTACCTTCATCCTGTGGCTCGGCTGGTTCGGCTTCAACGGCGGTTCCCAGCTTGCGCTCGGCACCTTCGCCGACGCCAATGCTATTGCGACCATCTTCATCAACACCAACATGGCGGCTGCTGCCGGCGTAGTGGTGGCGATGGTGCTGACGCAGCTGATCTACAAGAAGGTCGACATCACCATGGCGATGAACGGCGCGCTTGCCGGCCTCGTTTCCATCACGGCTGAACCCCTCACCCCGACCCTCGGCTCGGCTGCCATCATCGGCGGCATCGGCGCCGTAATCGTGGTGCTGACGGTTCCGCTCCTCGACAAGCTCAAGATCGACGACGTTGTGGGTGCGATCCCGGTCCACCTCTTCTGCGGCATCTGGGGCACGATGGCGGTTCCGATCACCAATGGGGACGCGAGCTTCGCGACACAGGCGACGGGCGTGATCTCGATCGGCATCTTCGTTTCGCTGGTCAGCCTGGTTCTGTGGCTGGTCCTGCGCTTCACGATCGGCATCCGCTGCTCGGAAGAAGAAGAGCTCATGGGTCTCGACAAAGCCGAGATCGGCGTCGAAGCCTATCCCGAGTTCAGCCAGGCGTAACGCGCGGCTGAAAAGACAGAAGCCGGCGTCGCCCACCCCTCTGCCACCGACTCTCCGGGTGGCGCCGGCAACACTGGAGCCCGACGGTCCCCGTCGGGCTCTTTTTATTTGCCCTGCCGAGGACGACGACAGCCTCCCGACGCCCCGAGCCGCCGGGACAAATGCATATTAATTGATCGATATGCCTATATATCGGGTCCAATTATTAGGCGTATTTTTGCGACCGCCTCTCCCCCTTTATCTGAAAAACTCCCAAAGTCCGCGGAATTCCGCGCTTGCCCGGAAAATGGGCAGGCTGGCATGCCCTTTGATTGTGCAGAGCGACCAATAAAAAGGCTGGGCACCCTGCTGCATGGCGGGCGCAACACCGGCTTGGGGAGAAACGGTCCGGCATTTCCGTTCGGACCGACGGTGGCACCGAAGGAGAGCATTTCATGAATCCGGTCGAGAGCGCGCCCGCAGCCCTGACAGGGGCGATGTCGGGCGGCGATGTCTTTTTCATTCTGATGGGCGCCATTCTGGTGTTCGCCATGCATGGCGGCTTCGCCTTTCTCGAAGTCGGTACGGTCCGCCACAAAAACCAGGTGAACGCGCTGGTGAAGATCCTTGTGGATTTCGCCGTCTCGACCGTCGCCTATTTCTTCATCGGCTACATGGTCGCCTATGGGGTGAACTTCTTTGTTTCCGCGCATGTACTCTCCGGCGCCACGGGCAGTTTCGCGCCACAGGGCAAGGATCTCGTGAAATTCTTCTTCCTGCTCACCTTTGCCGCCGCCATTCCCGCGATCATTTCCGGCGGCATCGCCGAACGCGCCCGCTTCTGGCCGCAAGTCGGCGCCACCGCGATCCTCGTCTCGCTGGTCTATCCCTTCTTCGAAGGCATCGTCTGGAACGGCAATCTGGGCATTCAGGACTGGATGACCACCGCCTTCGGCGCGCCTTTCCATGACTTCGCGGGCTCCATCGTCGTCCATGCCGTGGGCGGCTGGATCGCGCTCGGAGCGGTTTTGATGCTCGGCGCACGCTCGGGCCGCTATTCGCGGACGGGCAAGCTGCATGCCTTCCCGCCTTCCTCCATTCCCTGGCTCGCGCTCGGCTCCTGGATGCTTTGTGTCGGCTGGTTCGGCTTCAACGTCATGTCCGCCCAGTCGCTCGAAGGCGTTTCCGGCCTCGTCGCCATGAATTCGCTGATGGCCATGGCCGGCGGCATTCTCGCAGCCCTCATCGCCGGCAGGAACGACCCCGGCTTCGTTCACAACGGTGCGCTGGCGGGCCTGGTGGCGGTCTGTGCCGGCTCCGACATCATGCATCCCATCGGCGCTCTCGTGGTAGGCGGTGTGGCTGGCGCCATCTTCGTTGTCATGTTCGAGGCCTGTCAGGACAAGCTCAAGATCGACGACGTGCTCGGCGTCTGGCCACTGCACGGGCTGTGCGGTCTCTGGGGCGGCGTCGCTGCGGGCATCTTCGGCCTGGAGCAGCTCGGCGGCATGGGCGGCGTCAGCTTCACGGCACAGCTTTTCGGTTCGCTCGCAGGCGCGGTCTATGCGCTGGCGGCCGGTCTCGCGGTCTATGCGGTCTTGCGGGCCACAATCGGCATCCGGCTGGACCAGGAGGCCGAACACAGAGGCGCCGATCTCTCCATTCACATGATCGGCGCCAACCCGGAACAAGAGGTGGCGGCCCGCTGACGCGGCCGCCGCCAGGCCTGCCCCGGGGCTTCGGTTAACGCCTTTTTAAAAGATTGCTTTGGATTTTGTGGATAACCCACGAGGAATCCACAGAGTTTTCCACCTCAAGGGTCGGTCGGTAGCGCTGGACCGCCGATGCGGGGCTGTTTAAGATCGCCCACGCTTCGCGGCCCGAAGCGCTCCCGAATCCCGCCGCCCGCCACCGGGAGGGCAACCGAAGCACTCTTTCAACAGGCTTGAGAGCCGGCAGCGTCATGACCGACACGGAGATTCACGGCCAGAAACGGACGGAGCAACGACCGGAGAGCCGGTCGCGCTTCGACGCGCTGCCCGACAGCCCCTTTCCGCGCCTCAACGCGCTGATCGAGGGAATCGAGCCGGGGAAGCCGCCGCTGATCCTTTCGCTGGGCGAGCCTCAACACCCGTTTCCGGATTTCGTGCTGAACGAGATCAACGCGAATGCGGCCCTTTTCGGCAAATATCCGCCGATCATGGGGACGCCGGATTTCCGCAAAGCCGTGCAGGGCTGGCTGCAGCGCCGCTTCGGCGCAGGCGACGCACTCGACCCGGATACGCAGATCCTGCCCGTCAACGGCACGCGCGAAGCGCTCTTCAACATGGCGCTGGTGGCGACCCCGCCGGAAAAAAACGGCCAACGGCCCGCCGTGCTGATGCCGAACCCCTTTTATCAATGCTATGCCGCCGCCGCGCTGGCCGCGGGCGCGGAACCGGTCTATCTGGCCGCGACGGCCGAAAACCGCTTCCTGCCGGATTTCCACGCGCTCCCGGAGGACCTCCTCGCACGCACGTCGGTCATCTATTTCTGCAGCCCGGCCAATCCGCAGGGCGCGGTCGCGGATATGGACTATCTGAAGAGCCTCATCGCACTGGCACGCGAATACGACATCCTGCTTGCGCTCGACGAGTGCTATGCCGACATCTATGATCGGGACCCGCCGCCCGGCGCTCTTCAGGCCGCGCTTGAGCTTGGCCCGGAAAAACCCGGCGCAGACCCTTTTGACAATCTGATTGTCTTTCATTCGCTGTCGAAGCGGTCAAGTCTGCCTGGCCTTCGCTCCGGCTTCTGCGCGGGCGGCAAGGCCTTCATGACGCGCTTCCGCGCCTTCCGCAATATCGGCGCCCCGCAGGTGCCGTTGCCGATCCTCGCCGCCTCCACGGCCGCCTGGAACGATGATGCGCATGCCGCCGCGAACCGCGACCTCTATCGCCGCAAGATCGATCTCGCAGAGAGCATTCTGGGCAATCGTTTCGGCTTCTATCGCCCTGCCGGCGGCTTCTTTCTCTGGCTCGATGTCGGCGATGGTGAGCGGGCGGCGCGCGAACTCTGGGCGCGGGGCGGCGTGAAGGTATTGCCGGGGGCCTATCTCTCGCGCGAAGATTCAATCGGTTATGAAGGCGCGAATCCGGGATCGGCCTATATCCGCGTCGCGCTTGTCGACAATGAGGAGAAAACCGGCGAAGCCCTGACCCGCATGGCGGAGGTGTTGTGAGCGTCTCCTCCGAGCGTGGCAAGAAGACAAAGTCCGCAAACCGATCCACCTCCCGCAAACCCGCGACTGCCAGAAACAAGGCAGGCAAGGGGAAAACCGCCAAGGCGGCGGCGCGGGGCAGCCGGTCGCGCGGCACCGGCACAACACGCGGATCCGCAGCCCGGTCCGCCCGCAACAGGACGAACGGAACAGGTTTGGTAAGACGTTTCCTTGCGAACCCGCTGAGCTACCTGCCACCCGCGATCCGCGATTTTTGCGCGAAGCGGCTGCAGGAACTGGCCGGCCTCACCCTCGCCGGGCTGGGGCTTTTCGGCCTTGTGGCACTGGCAAGCTTCTCCATCGACGATCCGAGCTTCAACAACGCAACCTCCAATCTGCCGGGCAACTGGATGGGATTGCCGGGTGCCTACGCATCCGACGTGCTGCTGCAGACGCTGGGCCTGGGCGCGCTTTTCTTCCTGATCCCGCTCATCGCCTGGGGCTGGCGGCTTCTATCGCATCGCGCACCCGGCCATCCGGTTTTCCGCGTCGCAGCCTGGCTGGGCGGCACGCTCACCGCCGCCTGCTTCTTCGGCACCATGCCGCGGCTTTTCGACTGGCAGCTCCAGTCGGGGCTGGGCGGATTTCTCGGCGACATCTTCGCCGCTCTGGGCCTGAGCCTTTTCGTCAATCTCATCGGCGAAGCCGGCGCCTTCGTGCTGACCGCCATCATTATGGGCCCTGTGGCTGTGCTGGCGCTCGGCTACGCAATCGACATGCGGCGCGAGGATGTCGCAGCCCTGTTCAGCCGGTTGGCCGATGCACGGTCCGGGCGCGCGCAAACCCGCCGCGAAGAACCCGCCGGATACCGCGCCGGCGCCGTCAGCCGTCCCCGCCGCCGCGTGGTGCAAGCGGATGACGAGGACGAGGGGGAGGAGGACGACGAGAACATCTTCAACCGGCCCGACCTCGAACCCGGCCGTCTGCGCATGGCGATCTGGACCCTGTCGGACAGCGTCACCGATTTCACCGACCGGCTGCTGCGCCGGGGCGATTTTGCGCCTCTGAGCGAAGAGGAACGCGAGGCCGCACGCAACAATACGGGCTTCGGCCGCCGCGACGCCGATGAAGAAGAGGAAGAAACGCCGCCGCGCCGCAAGAAAGCATCCGCACGCCGCGCTACGAACGCTCAAAGGGTAGAGCCGACCGTTTCAAGGACCGCCCCCAAGGTGAGCCGCACGGCACAGAAGAAAAAGACATCCAAGCGCGCCGCAGCCGAAGCGCAGCCCTCGCTCGCACTCGATCCGGATAGCCCCTATCAGCTGCCGGCGCTTTCGCTTCTGACCCCGCCGAAAACGGGCGGCGGCGCAAAAATGAGCGACGAAGCGCTGGAACAAAATGCGCGCCTGCTGGAATCCGTGCTCGACGATTTCGGTATCAAGGGCGAGATCATCAATGTGCGTCCCGGCCCCGTCGTCACGCTTTATGAGCTGGAACCCGCGCCGGGCATCAAATCCTCCCGCGTCATCGCGCTCGCCGACGACATTGCACGCTCCATGAGCGCCGTCTCCGCTCGCGTCGCCGTCGTCTCGGGCCGCAACGCCATCGGCATCGAGCTGCCCAACGCCAAGCGCGAAATGGTCTATCTGCGTGAGCTGCTCGAAACGCAGGAATATGAGAGCCACAATTCCAGGCTGGGCCTCGCACTCGGCAAGAATATCGGCGGCGAAGCGGTCATCTCCGACCTGTCGCGCATGCCGCATCTGCTGATCGCGGGCACCACCGGCTCCGGCAAGTCGGTGGGCATCAACACCATGATCCTGTCGCTCCTCTACAAGCTGCCGCCGGACCGCTGCAAACTCATCATGGTCGATCCCAAGATGCTGGAACTCAGCGTCTATGACGGCATTCCCCATCTTCTGGCCCCCGTGGTGACCGATCCCAAAAAGGCGGTGGTCGCGCTCAAATGGGTGGTGAAGGAGATGGAGGACCGCTACCGGAAAATGTCAAAGGTCGGCGTCCGCAACATCGAGGGCTACAACAACCGCGTGAGCGAGGCCGCCGCCAAGGGCGAGGTGCTGGTGCGCACCGTCCAGACCGGCTTCGACAAGGAAACCGGCGAGGCGATCTACGAGGAAGAGGAAATGGACCTCCAGCCCATGCCCTTCATCGTCGTCATCGTCGATGAAATGGCCGACCTGATGATGGTCGCGGGCAAGGAGATCGAGGCCGCCGTCCAGCGTCTGGCGCAGATGGCGCGCGCCGCCGGCATCCACATGATCACTGCGACCCAGCGCCCCTCGGTCGACGTCATCACCGGTACCATCAAGGCGAACTTCCCGACCCGCATCTCCTTCCAGGTGACTTCCAAGATCGACAGCCGCACCATTCTCGGCGAGCAGGGCGCCGAGCAGCTTCTCGGTCAGGGCGACATGCTCTACATGGCCGGCGGCGGCCGCATTCGCCGCGTTCACGGCCCCTTCGTCTCCGACGAGGAGGTGGAGAAGGTGGTGAACTTCCTGAAGAGGCAGGGCGTGCCGGAATATCTCGACGCCATCACCGCCGAACCCGAAGGCGATGGCGACGGCCTGTCGCTCGAGGGCGGCGGCTCGGGCGACGAGCTGTACGACAAGGCCGTGGCAATCGTCGCACGCGACAAGCGCGCCTCGACCTCCTACATTCAGCGGCGTCTGCAGATCGGCTATAACCGCGCGGCCCGACTGATCGAAATGATGGAGGAACAAGGCGTGGTCAGCCCGCCCAATCATCAGGGCAAACGCGAAGTTCTGGTCGGCGACCACTGATAAAACAAATATTTCCCGAGCCGGTTTACCTCACCTTTATCCCAGGGGTTCCATCATAAATTCCCGGGAAAGCCGCCGGATCGCCCATAGAACGCCCAATGGATAGCCAGATTTTGCCACAAACCATTGCTAGCTTTGATCCCATGTCGAAGCAGCATCACATCCCAGGTGAAAACAACCGCGCCCGTCAGGGCTGGTTTTATGCTGCCGCCGTGATCGGGCTCGGCATACTGACTTTTGCCGTTCTGAGCGCAGGCACGGCCTCCGCCAATGCCGAAACGCGGGCCGACGCGCCGCGCGAGGAGACCGCCGCAACGACGGGCAAACTAAGCCCCGCCGATATCGCCGCCGTGAAGGAGGTCGATGCCTATCTGAACGGCATGAAGCGCCTTCAGGGTGACTTTCTCCAGATCGGGGCGGACGGCTCCATGGCACAGGGCAAATTCTTTATCCGTCGCCCCGGACGCGCCCGCTTCGAATATGATCCGCCTGCAAACCAGCTCGTGGTGGCCGACGGCTTCTGGGTCGCGGTGAAGGAGGGCGATGCACCCGCCCAGCGCATTCCACTGAGTTCTCTGCCTTTCGCACCCATTCTCGACGAGAAAGTCGATCTCCTGGCCCAGACCAACGTGCTCGACGTCGAAAAGGCGCCGGGCGTGCTGCGTATCAAGTTGACCGGCAAGGATGACGGACTGCCCGGCACGGTGACGCTGGTTTTCGACCAGCCCAACCTTCAGCTTCGCCAATGGGTGGTGACGGATGCGCAAGGTCTCCAGACCACGGTGGCGCTGCGCAATGTCCGCGCCGGGGTGGAAGCCGACAATGCGCTCTTCGTCCTGCGCGACGACCAGCGTCCCTCCATCGGCGGCTCCAAGAACTGACAACCGTCCAGACTCGGCTGTCATCCCGGCTATAGCCCCCGAAATCGTCTAATATCCTCGACACCTCCGGTCCGGCGCGTCGTGAGCCTGCTTGACCGGCCCTTGCTCCGCCGTGGTAACCTGATCGTCTCATGAGCCAGAATTCATCCGTATCGAGACCGGCCCGAAAGCGTCCCGCCAAAAAACGTCCAGTGGTTGGCATACCCTGCGACGTGAAGATGCTCGGACCCCATCCGTTCCACGCCGTCGGTGAGAAATACATCGCCGCCGTGGACAGCGCCGCCGATTGTCAGCCCGTGTTGCTGCCCTTGCCGCGCGCGCCGCTCGATGAGGACGTGGATCTCGACGAGATTTTCGCCCTCTGCGACGGCATCTTCCTGCCCGGATCGCACTCCAATGTGCATCCCTCGCATTATGACGGCGCCGATCCGCGCGAAGGCGTGCTGCTCGACCCGCAACGCGATGCGCTGACGCTCTCGCTCATCCGCGCCTGCGTGGACAGGGCGGTGCCGCTTTTCGTGGTCTGCCGGGGTTTCCAGGAACTCAACGTCGCCTATGGCGGCACGCTCTTCCAGCATCTGGAAGAAAGCGAGGCCGAAAAGGGCTATGCGACACGCTTCGACCATCGCGAGGACAAGAACGCATCGCTCGACGAGCAATATGCCGCCGCGCACAAGGTTGCGCTGGAAACGGGCGGCACCTTCGAGCGCATTCTCGGCACGACCGAAATCGACGTGAATTCGCTGCACGGCCAGGGCGTGAACCGCGTGGGCGAAGGCCTTCTCGTCGAAGGCCGCGCGCCCGACGGCACGGTGGAAGCCATGCGTGTCGCCGGCGCAAAAGCATTCGCCATGGGCGTGCAGTGGCACCCGGAATGGCACTATTGGGACAATCCCGTATCGCAGGCGCTGTTCGGCGCCTTTGGCGATGCGGTGCGCGAGGCCGCGGGCATGGCGCCCGAGCCTCCCCGGACCGGAATTTCCGGGCCCGACGAAAATCACGGCAGTCATCCGGGGGACGCCGCAAAGGAAAATCAGGTGTCGTATGGCGGCCAGCAACAACAGCAAGCCGGAAACACGCGAAGAACTGATCAAGTGGCTTAAAGACCACCGGATCACGGAAGTCGAATGCATGGTGTCGGATATGGCCGGCATCGCCCGGGGCAAGATCCTCCCGACCCGCAAATTCGTCGCCAGCCTCGAAGACCGCACGCTTCGTCTGCCGGAATCGATTTTCGGCCAGACCGTGACCGGCGACTATATCGACAGCGACGTGCTGGACGATCTGGAACCCGACATCACGCTCGATCCGGACGCAAAGACCGTGCGCGTCGTACCCTGGTATGACGAGCCCACCGCGCAGATCATTTGCGATGCGAACTACAAGGATCAGTCGCCGGTACTCATCGCGCCGCGCAATGTGCTGAAAGGCATCCTCGATCTTTACGAAGAGCGCGGCTGGAAACCGGTCTGCGCGCCTGAAGTGGAATTCTTCCTCGCCGCCAAGAATATCGATCCCGACTATCCGCTGGAGCCGCCCATCGGCGCCAATGGCCGTCAGGAAAGCGCACGTCAGTCCTACGGCATCGACGCGGTGAACGAGTTCGATCCGATCTTCGAGGACATGTACGATTTCTGCGAGGCGCAGGATCTCGACATCGACACGCTGATTCACGAATCCGGCGCGGCTCAGGTGGAAATCAATTTCGATCATGGCGACCCGCTGGAAATCGCCGACCAGGCATTCCTCTTCAAACGCACCATGCGCCAGGCCGCGCTGCGCCACGGCATCTATGCGACCTTCATGGCCAAGCCCTATGAAGGCGAGCCGGGCAGCGCCATGCACATCCACACCTCGATCGTGGATGCGGAAAAAGGCGACAACCTGTTTGCCAGCAAGCAGGGGAGGGACACCAAACTCTTCCTCTCCTTCATTGCGGGCTTGCAGAAATTCCTGCCCGCCGCCATGCCGCTCATCGCGCCCAACGTGAATTCCTATCGCCGCATCGTGAAAGACCTCGCAGCTCCCATCAACACGCATTGGGGGCATGAGAACCGCACGGTGGGCCTGCGCATTCCGGATGCGAAGCGCTCGGGCCGCCGCGTCGAGAACCGCGTGCCCGGCGCCGACGCCAATCCCTATCTCGCCATCGCGGTGACGCTGGCCTGCGGTTATCTCGGCATGGTGAACGAGCTGACACCGACCCGCGAGATGAAGGGCAATGCATATGAGTCGAAGCGCTACGCGCTGCCGCGCCATTTGCTCGACGCGCTCGACCATTTGCGGACGGCAACCGAGTTGCGCGAAGTCCTCGGTCAGCGCTTTTCGCAAGTTTACATGGATGTGAAGAACACCGAGCATGAAGCCTATCAGCAGGTCATCTCCGCCTGGGAGCGTGAGCATCTGCTGCTGAATGTGTGAGGCATTCCGGGGCGAAGGACGGGACTCGCACCCTTGAAGCGCTTCGGATAACATCATGCGCATGCAGCGTTTCATTACTCAGATCGGCAGCCGGACCGGCTTCATGCGCAAGCGCGACCTGCTGATCCTGTGCGCCCGCATCGGCTACAACCCATAGGCCCGCTCCGGCGCGCGGGGACACGCTCGCGCGTTCTTTTCCGCTGATTTCTTATTCTCTTCGGACCCGGAGCAATCTCATGTCTCAAGCTGCCCCCTCCAACCAGACCAAGCGCTGGCAGGAAATCGACGCCCTTCACCACCTGCATCCCTTCACCACCCATGCGGACCTGGCGCAGACCGGCGCCCGCGTCATCACCCGCGCCGAAGGCGTCTATCTCTACGACTCCGAAGGCAAGCGCCTGATCGACGGCATGGCCGGTCTGTGGTGCGTGCAGGCGGGCTATGGCCGCGAGGAACTCGCCGAAGCCGGCTACAAGGCGCTGAAAGAGCTGCCGTACTACAACGTCTTCTTCCAGACCACGACGCCCTATGTGGCCGAGCTTTCCGAAAAGCTCGCCGAGGTCACGCCCAAGGGCATCGACCGTTTCTTCTTCGCCAATTCCGGCTCGGAAGGAAACGACAGCGCCGTGAAGGCGATCCGCTATTTCTGGAACCTCGAAGGCAAGCCCAACAAGAAGATCTTCATCGCCCGCAAAAAGGCCTATCACGGCGTCACGCTCGCCGCAGCCTCGCTTTCGGGCCTCACCTCCATGCATCCGCAGGCCGACCTGCCGCTGCCGGGCTTCGTTCATGTCGAATGCCCCGACTGGTATGCCGAGGGCGGCGACATGACGCCGGAGGAATACGGCCTCAAGACTGCAAAGAGCCTTGAAGACAAGATCCTCGAACTCGGCGCGGAAAATGTCGCGGCCTTCGTCGCCGAACCCATTCAAGGCGCGGGCGGCCTCATCATCCCGCCCAAGGGCTATTGGGAAGAGATCCAGCGTATCTGCCGCAAATACGACATCCTGCTGCATGTGGACGAGGTGATCTGCGGCTTCGGACGCACCGGCCAGTGGTTCGGCTCCGACACCTTCGGTATCGAGCCCGACATGATCAACATGGCCAAGGGGCTGTCGTCCGGCTACCAGCCCATCGCGGCGCTGGGCTTCGGCGAGCGCGTCGGCAACACGCTCTTCAACTCGCCGCAGGAATGGTCCCACGGCTTCACCTATTCGGGCCACCCGGTCTGCGCGGCGGTGGCGCTCGCCAATCTCGAGCTCATCCAGCGCGAAAAGCTGGTGGAGAAGGCGGGCGGCGAAACCGGCACCTATTTCCAGAAGAAGCTCGCCGAGCTGGCCGACCATCCGCTGGTGGGCGAGACGCGCGGCGTCGGCATGCTGGGCGCCATCGAGCTGGTGAAGGACAGGGCGACCCGCACCAAATTCCCCGATGACGCCAATGTCGGCGGCCAGTGCCGTAATCATTGCTTCAGGGAAGGTCTCATCATGCGCGCCATCGGCGACACCATGGTGCTAAGCCCGCCGCTGGTCATCTCGAAAGGCGAAATCGACGAACTCTTCGAGCTCGCCCGCCGCTGCATCGACCTGACGGCGAAGGATCTCGGCGTCCTCTAAGGCCCAAAAAGCCTCAAAAAACCCCGGCGGACCTTTCTGTCCGCCGGGGAAAACATTCCGAAACCTTTACATCGCATTCTCGTGCCCATGACCGGGCTGCCCGCCCGCTATTGAGGCCGGGCGGCAAAACCGCGAACGGGGTGACGCGAATGACCGAAATTTCCGCTCAGGGTGCCGCCTCGATGCGGTTCCGGGAGAAGTTTCTCCTCGTTGTCGCCGCGCTTCTGGCGCTGCTGCTCGCCATGGCCATCGGCCGCCAGATGCTGGTGGAGACCGGCTATACCAACAGCTATGCGGCACTTGCGGACGCCTTCCTTCATGGCCGGCTCGATGTCGACAAATGTTTCGACGGCGACTGCGCAAGCTTCAACGGCAAGAACTATGTCGTCTTTCCGCCCGTGCCTGCTCTGGTCACCATGCCTTTCGTCGCGGTATTCGGCCCCGGCTTCAGCCATTTCATGATCATCGGCCTCGCAGCGACGCTTGCCTCGCTCTGGCTCTGGTGGCGCATTCTCGAAACGATGGAAGTTCGGCGGGAAACCGCTGTCTGGCTGCTCCTGGCGCTCGCCTTCGCAAGCCCGCTCTTCTACGTCACGCTCCGCACGGACAAGGTTTGGTTTTTCGCCCAGAGCATCAACTTCCTGCTGGTCTCGGCGGCATTGCACGAAGTCATGCGAGGGATGAGCCTCGTACGCGCGGGCCTGTTCATCGGCGCCGCCTTTCTCTGTCGGCAGATGTCGATACTGCTTGTGCCGTTCCTTTTCGCCTTGTCACTGAAACCGGAGGAACAGCTCATTTCCTTCGGCAAGGCGCACATCGTGCGGGCTTTGAAACTGGGCCTGCCCGTCGCCGCTGCGGTCGCCGTCTACCTCACCTATAACTGGGTCCGCTTCGGCGATCCGATGGAGACCGGCTATATCTACATCGCCTCGCCCGATGCAGAGACCTGGTCCCTGATCAATCATCGGCTGACGCATATCGGGCTCTTTTCGAAGGACTATTTCCTTTTCAATGCCCTCTATCTCTTCGTGCAGGGGTTCCATGTGCAATGGGGCGGGCCGGATCTTCTCGACATGGTCGGCCTCGATCCGATGGGCACCTCGATTATCGCAGCAAGCCCCTTCGTTCTGCTGGCCTTCTTCGCGCCGGCCAGAAGGCCCGTCATCATCGGCGCGCTCTGCGCCCTGCTGATTGCCGGGGTCACGCTCTTCTATCACGGCAACGGCTACTCCCAGTACAACACCCAGCGTTTCACGCTGGACTGGATGCCGGTCATGATGTTCGCCTTGGCACTTGCCGTGAAAGAGCCGATCCGGCCTGTTTTCGGGCTGCTGGCGACCTATGCGATCGCACTCAACGTGGCGGCCGTCGCCATATTGGCGATTTCGCCGTCCGGGTCGTAAAGTCCGGATCGTGAAGCGCCAAATACCCGAGTTTTTCACTGGGTGTGACGCCCTGTCACAGGCCTTTCAGGAAATCCTGGGGTTTTCGTTCTGGCACACAAATTCGTAAGTCATTGGTTGTTAACAATAATTCATGTTACGGCCTTTTTAACTCGAAATTACCGATTACCCATAAATCCCCATTGAAACGCTCAGGCTTGAAGCCTAAGTAATCTCTACAAGGCCGGGACACTTAAAGTTCGCGTCTGGCAAAGCCCCCCGATGCCTCACGCGAAAGTCCTGACCAAGGCGTCGGAATCCCCTCCCGGCGCCCCCGCGCAAGAAGACGCGCGGTAGCGCCCCGTCTCCCCCCGGCGGGGCGCTACTTTATGCGCCGCGCCGTCCTCGTTTCGATTGCAGGGCGCACCTTTTATGCCGCTACCGGTTCCAGCCGCTTTCCGCTTCCCGCCTCGATCTGTATAAGCGAGGCCATGTCTGACGACTTCTATTCCAACGACAATGAGCCGCCGGGCCAGACCTTCACCATTTCGGATGCCGAACTGGAAGCGCTGGAAGCCGAGCTGCCGATCCTGGCGGGCCTTCGGCGCTTTGCCGAAGAAGCCGTGAACCTGCCCTGGTTCACCGATCTCGGACGGCCGCTGGACAAGGAAACGCGGGCGCTTGCGCGTTCCTATCTCGACGGGCTCGGCTTTCCCGATGCCGAGGTTGCGCGCATCCGGAACTGGGAGGAGGCGGCCGACGCGGCCATGACCTTCGACATCGAACCGCTTCAGTGGGAAGCGGAGGAAAGCCTGCGGGCAGCGCTCGCGGCCGAAGCCGTCGACCGCGTCAGCGAACAGGGCCTCTCCATCGCCATGACGCATGTGAGTGCGCTTCTGGGTCAGCGCATGCGCCAGGCAGTCGGCGACGCCGCCCATTTCTGGGATATCGGCGACGAGGGGCTGTTGAACGCCGCCGCGGGCGCCGCGCTCCAGTCCGCGCATAATGCCGCGCTCGCTCTCATCGCGGAGGAGGATCACGACCATCCCTTCCGGCGCAAATTCACGCTTTTTGCGCGCGGCCGCTGGCCCATCGGCATTGCCGGGCTTACGCTCAATCTCTTCTGAAACACCCATTCATTTCGAAAACGGAGCCTGTCGCCCGTGGAGTTCAAACTCGTAACCTGGAATATCAATTCCGTCCGTCTGCGGATCAACCACGTCGAGAAACTGCTGGCCGAACATGCGCCCGACGTGCTGTGCCTGCAGGAGATCAAGTGCACCGACGACAACTTCCCCTACAAGGCGCTGAAAAAGGCCGGCTATGAGCACATGGCCGTTTGCGGCCAGAAGGGCTATCACGGCGTCGCCACGGTGAGCCGCATTCCCTTCACCGCGACAAGCTCCCGCGAGTTCTGCGAAATGGGCGACAGCCGCCATGTGTCGGTCGATCTGGACGTGCCGGGCGGCCTGCGGATCCACAATTACTACGTGCCCGCCGGCGGCGACGAGCCGGACCCGGAAAAGAACGAGAAATTCGCGCACAAGCTCAACTTCATGGGTGAGATGCGGGACTGGTACAAAGGCCATCGCAACAAGTCGAAGGCGCGCATGGTGCTGGTAGGCGACCTCAACGTCGCACCGCTCGAGCACGATGTCTGGGGCCACAAGCAGCTTCTGAAAGTCGTCAGCCACACGCCCGTCGAGGTCGATCTGCTGAACGAGGTCATCGCGTCCCACAACTGGGTCGACGTCATGCGCCAGTTCGTGCCGGAGCATGAAAAGCTTTATTCCTGGTGGAGCTATCGCGCCAAGGATTGGGAAGCGTCCAACCGCGGCCGCCGCCTCGACCACATCTGGGTCACACCGGCTCTCGCCGACGCACCGACATCCATGCAGGTTCTGAAAGAAGCGAGAGGATGGGAGCGGGCCTCCGATCATGCGCCGGTAATCGCGACGCTGCGGCTCTAGGCTGTGGGGCAGCCCTTATTATAGGGGGATGCCGTCTCGGTGCCCGCTCCTGGGGTTCCTCACGTCCAGCCGGTTTTTGACGCCAAATAGGGGGAAAGCGCCACCCGGTTCTTATTAGGGTGAGGCCCCTAAAGTAGGGTATTTGCCCTAGACGTGCAAGCCCGGATTTTGGCCGGTTTCCGCTAATGACAAGTTTGTGAATTAGCGCCGAAACTGGCACAAATGAGGGAAGCTCGGGCCCGGCCGCGCGCGGCGTGATCCTCGCTGGACACAGGGCGGATAACAAAAGCAAGAAAATCCCCATGGCACCCAAGACCAAGGACAGAATTGTTTCCAGCAGCCTCAAGCTCTTCAACGAGCTGGGCTATGACGCGGTCACCACCGCGCGGATCGCAGAGGAGGTGGGCATCTCGGAGGGCAATCTCTGGTACCACTTCCGCACCAAGCGCGACCTCGTGCGCGCACATCAGCTTGCGCTCTTCGCCCAGATCGACAAGCGCAACGCGATCGACAGCTCGCCCGAAACCGTCCTGGAGGACTATGCGCGCTATAATCGCGTAATGTTCGAGGAGGTCTGGGCCTATCAGTATCTCTATCGCGACCAGGCCGAATATGGGCGCGCGTCGCCGGATCTCGAAAGCCGCATCTCAAGCATCTACGACATGACCACCCGGGCGGTGATCGTCTTTCTGCATGACATGATCGAGGCGGGACATCTCACCCTGCCGGAAGACGAGCTGGTGCCGCTCGCCGACAATGTCTGGATGGTGGTGCGGTACTGGCCAAGCTTCCTGCGCGAAACGCGCAATATTCTCAAGCTCGACAAGGCAGCGCTCAACGCGGGCATCCGCCACCATTTCGCACTGTTCGAAACGCATCTGAGCCAGCAGGCGCGGGACTTCTTCGAAAAAAACGGCTACGCCTGAGTGGCTTTTTCCGTCTCGCCCGCCTTCTTTTCCTTCCGCTTCAGCGTCACGAATGTTGCCGTGGAACTCGCGGTCGCCAGCAGCGTTCCGTCCGGCGCATAAAGCTCGCCTTCCACAAAGCCGACCGACTTGCCTTTCTTGATGACCCGCCCCCGGCCATAGATGCGGCCCGGCCGCGCGGCATTGAGCATGGAGACCTTGAGCTCCAGCGTCGGGCTGATCTGACCCCATTCCAGATCGAGACCGACGGCCAGGCTCATCACATCGTCCAGCATCGCCGCGACCATGCCGCCCTGAATGCCGCCCCAGAGATTGCAAAGCTGCTCGCCGGCCTCGAACAGCACGTCGACGGTCAGCGCCTCCCGGCTCACATCGATGATGTGGAGCCCCAGATACTCGCTCGCGGGCGCCCGGCGCTTATAGAGTGCCTGAATATTCGGCGGCCAGTCGGCCTTGGGCTCTCCTGCCGGCTCACCCCATTGCGGCGCATCAGTCTTCGTCATCGGGACCGCTCCCCTCCCCTTGTTCTTTTGCCGCCGCCCGCGAGGCGCGGGTGACCGGTTTTGCCGAACCGAGCCGCGCCTTCAGGCGCCATAGATCGTCCTGCAACTCGTCCAGCCGATCGGTCATATGCGCCGTGACAAGCTGCCCCATCTCCGGAAATTCCGAAATGAGCCTGTGAAACGTGTCGCGCCGCAGCCGGACCGCTTGAAGGGCAGTCACCGCGCGGGTCGTCGCTTCCCAGGACCTGGGCTCGATCAGGGCCGTTTCGCCGATGAGGTCTCCGCTGTCAAGCCTGAGCGCCCGGCGTTCGCCCCGTTCCTCGAGAAACATTACCGCTTCGCCCTCCAGCACCAGAAGCGCGCCGTCGGCGGGCGTTCCCGCCTCGCAAACGGTCGCGCCCGGCGCAAAGGAGAGCGCTTCGGCGGAAAAGGCGATCACTTCCAGTCTCACCCTGTCGAAACGGGAAAACAGGGCGTGACGCCGCAGCTTGCTGACGATGGTCTCCAGGCTCATGGGGCGAGCATAAAGCGTCGCGGCGGAATGTGGATACCGGTTTTCGGCAGAGGCTCGCGAGAGGACAAGAGCCGTCCTGTTTGCGCTCCGGCAGGGGCCCGGCTAAGAAAGCGGGAGCGATTTCAGCCCCGACAGCACGGACCCGGTACAGTGCCAGAAAACAAGAACGATACGATCCGATGGGACTGGCCTCAGCCCTACATCCATGAGGTGGAGGTGCAGCCCCAGCACATCGACGATTTTCAGCACACGAATAATGTCGTCTACCTCACCTGGATGGCCAAGACCGCCTGGGAGCACTCCAAGGCACTGGGACTCGACTTCGAGGCCTATGCGTCTGTCAATCGCGGCATGGTGGTCCGCCGTCATGAACTCGAATATCTGGGCGCGAGCCATGAGAGCGACCGGATATGGGTCGCAACATGGATTACGGGAAACGATGGCAAAATTCGTCTCCGCCGCCGCTTTCAGATGGTCCATGCGGAAACCGGCAAGACGCTGCTGCGCGGCCTTACCGACTTCGTCTGCATCAACATCGAAACGGGCAGGCCCACCAGAATGCCGGAAAATTATGTCGCCACCTATGCGCTGACGGTAGACGAGGCATCGCGCGAAACCTTCTGACCGCCCTTCTCCACCGCCCCATGCGGCGAATTGCCATCTGCACATTGGAAGCAGAAAAAGTCATTTACTCGGAAACACCCGATCAACTGGTTTTCCGAAAGGCCCACGAGTAATGGACCGTCCCGATTCCCTGACCCTTTTTTGCATCAATCTTCTGCTGGCACTATTGATTGCCGTCTATTTCTTCGGCGCGAGCGCACTGCTCGTCTTTGCGCTGATCGCCACGCCCATCGCACTTGGCATCATCATCACGCTGTCACTGACCGTTTCGGCCTGACCTGACAAAGGCCCTCACGGCATCAGCCGGTAACCGCCGGTCTCGGTCACGAGAATTTCCGCATTGGACGGATCCTTCTCGATTTTCTGGCGCAAACGATAAATATGCGTTTCGAGCGTGTGGGTCGTAACGCCCGAATTATACCCCCACACTTCGGCCAGCAGCGTGTCGCGTCCGACCGTCTTCGCACCCGCGCGATAAAGAAACTTCAGGATCGCGGTCTCTTTCTCCGTGAGCCGGACCTTCTTCTCGTTCTCGTCCAGCAGCATCTTGGCGCTGGGCCGGAAGCTGTAGGGGCCGATCGTGAAGACCGCGTCTTCGCTTTGCTCATGGCTGCGCAGATGCGCCCGGATACGCGCGAGCAACACGCCGAAGCGGAACGGCTTGGTCACATAGTCATTAGCCCCGGCATCGAGCCCCAGGATCGTATCGGAATCGGTATCGGCGCCGGTCAGCATGATGATCGGTACATTGATGCCCGCGCGCCGCATCAGGCGGCACAGCTCGCGGCCATCCATATCGGGCAGGCCGACATCGAGCAGCACGAGATCGAAATGCCCGTCCTTGGCGAGCGCCAGCCCTGCCGCGGCCGCCGCTGCTTCGGCGCAGGAAAACTCTTGATAGAGTTCCATCTGTTCCATCAGCGATCCACGCAGCACATCGTCGTCATCGACGATCAGTATTTTCTTTGTCGCGCTCATCTTCATCCGTGTGTCAGAGGGAATAGCCGAACCGCTCGATATGCGGTTGGAGGATCGGCATGACCGGCTCCATATATTTCTCGTAGCGTCTCCAGCGCTCGGCGGCCCGGTTGTAGATAGGTTCAGTCACCTGGGCATAGGAGGGGGTACGGATACTTCCCCGCTGGCGCGCATGCGCTGCCGGATCGGAGACGGCCTCATGCCATCCGAGCCCGAGGAAATCGAGCGCCGGCTTCACCTCGCCGCGAAGATCCGTGATCAGATTTTCATAGCGTACTTCCTGAACCTGAAGCGGCAGGATCTCGCGATAGCGGGCCCACAGCCCCATCACCTTGTCATAGAGCCGCGCCGCTTTTTCCAGCGTGACGAAATTCAGCATGGAAGCGTTGGGCACGAAATCCTGCATGAAACAGGACAGGACGCAGCTTGCGGGATGGCGCAGTGCGAAGATGAATTTGGCGTCCGGAAACACCCGATGGATGAGCCCCGCATGCACCATGTCGAGCGGCATCTTGTCCACCACCACATGCCGCGTGAAATCCACGCCGTGCTTTTCCGCTTCTTCGTAATAAAGCTTTGAAAGCCTGTCGCGATCCTGTTCGCGCAAATCAGCGAGCGATCCCGGATAGCCTGCTTTTTTCGAGCGAAGATTCTCGACCAGCGCCACAAGCGTAGGTCGTTCTTCCAGCGCCTGCACCTCGGGATGCGCATCGAAAATCTGATCGAGCAGCGTCGTGCCCGAGCGCGGAAAACCGACGAGAAAGACCGGCGCGGCGCGATGACCCGTTCTCACGCCAGAACCCGTGATCGACTGCCATCCCGCAACGAAATCGGGAACGAAACTTTCATGCAGCTCATCGACCTGACGGACATAATCCTCTGGATCGATTCCGACCGTTTTGCCGAATTGTGCACTCTCCCGGTTCTGCTTCTCAAACCAGCCGACAGCGGCATCCGCATCGCCCAACTCGTCACAGGTCAGCCCCAGTTCCGCATAGAGGGCTCTGCGATTCTCCGGCTCGAACTTGTCCAGATCCGCCGCTTCCAGCCGCGTCCGGATATCGAGAAGCTTCTCCCCATCCTTGCGGAACTTGCGCCGCGATGCTTTGGCCCAGCTCTTCAATGCCGTCGCATTCGGCTTACCGTTTGCCAGGGCACGTTCGGTCCACTCGATGGCAAGATCGAGCTCCGACAGCCTTTCATGCACCATGCCGATGAACGCAGAGAGTTCCGCCGGTGCAGGGTCGATCCGTTCCAGCGCGGCGTGACAGAATTCCAGCGCCTTGCGAAAGCGTCCGGCATCCACTGAAGACTGCGCCGCCCGTAGATAAGCGGAAAGACGGCCCGGATCGATCTCGATCGCTTTCATGAAATCGGCCAGCGCCGCGTCATGGTCGAAACAGAGCTGATTGAGCGTACCGCGCTCCAGACGCGCGTCCTGATTACGCGGATCGATTTTCAGCGCCTCGTCATAGGCTTTTTCAGCCAGAGAGTATTTTTTTTGCGCGCGCCGGGCATTGCCGAGATTGATCCAGAGCGAGGCGGGCACGGTCGTCCTCTTTTTCCGCGCCGCGTCCACCGCCTGCCGAATGAATTTCTCACCCTCGGCGGCCTTGCCTGTCTCGTAGAGAATAAGCCCAAGGAGATGCAGTGCATCGGGGTAGTCCGGATCGGCCTGCAATATGCGCTGCGCCACTTCCACGGCCTCGCGCATGCGGCCCTGACCGTAAAGTGCCGCCGCCTGCTGGATCGCCGCCAGAAGCTGTTGCGGATCGGCTTGCGGCGTCTGCGCTGGTCGCGGTGCAAAGCCCATCGCCCCCCCGGCCGCGCCCGGCAAGGGCACCGTCCCGCCACCCAAGCCGGTAGGGCCGGAGCGGCTGGCGCCCCCCTGCCCCGGCCGGCCGACGGGAAGTCCCGGAAGTGATTTGGACGGACGCTTTGCCATGTCTTCGTTACCCTTTTCGCCGTTCGCCCCGCCAATCTGCCACAGCCCGCCACAGGGCCAAAGCACGGAGCCCCTCGGCCGGGCGGATAGGCAAGATCGAACGTTAGCCCGGCAAATACTGCCCTGCGGACCACACGCACAATTCACAATTGCTTGAATATACGGGAATTTCTCTGCTGTCGGCCAATGGCCCGCCTATTGCGTGGGAAAGGCGTAAACACACTGATCCGCGAGAGCGCAGCGCGCATGACCGATTTCTCCGCAGCCACCGTCAAACCCGGTTTTCAGCCGCAGGCGGGCAAACACAATATGGCCTCCCGCGCCTTCGAGGCGTTGCGCGCGCAGCATGGCGCGTCGGACAGCGCACGCTTGTCGTCGGCCACGCAGGATCTGGACTTCGGCGACCTCCTCGACATCGCCAATCCGCTGCAGCACATCCCCCTCGTCTCGGAGGTCTATCGATCGCTGACCGGCGACAGCATCTCCGATAGCGCCCAGGTTGTTGGCGATGCGCTTTATGGCGGCCCGCTCGGCCTCGTATCCGGCGTGTTTTCCAACGCCATTCGGACTGCTGAAGGCACCTCGCCGGGCCAGGCGTTCGTCGCGGCGATGGACGGCGAAACGGGCGCCGCGCAAAACCCAGCGCTGGCTGAAACCCACACCAAACGACAGGAAGTCGCCACCGCCTACCGCCTCGGTACGCCCTGGCGGGAGGCCTCCGCGAACCCAGCGCCGGCCAAACCCATCCGTCAAGCCGCAGCTCAGGCGACGCAAGACCGGACTGCCAGCGCAGACCGAACGGCCGGCAAAGGCAATCCGCCGATCCCCCAACTGAGCCCGGCGGGTTTCAATGCCATCCTTTCCGCCTTTGGCGACAAAACCGCAACCGCCGGCCTGAAAGAGGACGCCGGCTTACATAAGGGCGCGAAAACCGCGTCGGAACCTGCCAAGGCCCGCCTTGCCGCCGCTGACCCAGCCCCCGTGCCGCCATCGGGTTTCGCCGCGGCCATGGCGAACGGCCTCGACAAATACCGCAGCATGATGGACATCCGGGATCGACAGGCGGCCCCGCAATAGGGATATGGCTTTGCGACGTCCGAGCCCTTAATCTTCCGCCATGGACAGGCTGAGCGACATAAACGTAACGGCAAAACCGGGCGCCAAGACGGGCCGGTTGACGGCGGGAAACCACGACTTCCCCTGTGCCATTGGCAGGACCGGGCTTGCCGGAGAAAAACGAGAAGGCGATGGCGGCACGCCGATCGGCACCTTTCCGCTTCGCGAGCTCCGCTACCGGCAGGACCGCCTGGCCGCGCCGGAAACAGGCCTGCCCCTGATCCCTATCGGGCCGAAGGATGGCTGGTGCGACGCATCCGCCGATCCTGCCTATAACCGGCCCGTGGACTTCCCCTATACCGCCAGCGCCGAACAGATGTGGCGCGATGACCACCTCTACGATCTGGTGATCGTGGTGGGCTATAATGACGATCCCGTCGTGCCCGAGGCGGGCAGCGCAATCTTCATTCATCTGGCAAAGGAAAAGAATGGCGAACTCCAGCCCACCCAGGGCTGTGTCTCGCTGCGCCTCGACGACATGCTGGCGCTTCTGGCACGCATTGACGACGAGACGGTAATTTCTATTTCCGGTTAGGGCCGGGTCCGGCTGCCGAAAATGGCACTCCCAACGCGCACATGAGTCGCGCCGCAGGCGATGGCGGTTTCATAATCGCCGCTCATCCCCATGGAGAGTTTCTCCAACCCGTTGCGCCGCGCGATCTTTTCCAACAACGCAAAATGCAGCGCCGGTTCTTCGTCGACCGGCGGAATGCACATCAGGCCCTCGACCTCGATTTGCCATTCGCCCTTGCAGGACGCGATGAAGTCATCGACCTCGGCAGGCAGCAGCCCGGCCTTCTGTTCCTCTTCGCCCGTATTCACCTGAACGAAGAGCCGAGGAAGCGACGCGCCCTTCTCGCGCTCCTTCACCAGCGCACGCGCAAGCTTTTCGCGATCGAGCGTGTGCATGACGTCGAAAAGGGCCAGCGCCTCTTTCACCTTGTTGGTCTGCAGCGGACCGATTAGGTGAAGTTCGATATCGGCGAAATGCTCTTTCAGTGCCGGCCACTTGCCCTGCGCTTCCTGCACACGGTTCTCGCCGAAAACACGCTGTCCGACTTCCAGCACCGGCAGAATGGCTTCCGCATCGAACGTCTTGGAAACGGCAATCAGCGTCACCGCCGCCGGATCGCGTCCGGCCTCGCGCGCTGCCGCGGCCAATTTCTGCCGCACCCCGGCCAGGCGCGTCACCGCCGTTTCCTCTTTATGCGCCGCGTCGTTCCGTGCCATTTATACCCTCTCGTTCAGGAGGTCGAAGCTAGTGCCGCAAGGCTCCGAAAACAAGATATCCACGCCCAGCGCAGCCCTCATCGCGCGCGCGGCGCATCGCTTTGGCGCGCATGGCGCCCCCGCTGTGATCGGCATGACCGATCCCGCCCGCCTGCCCGATCCGGAACGGGCACTGGCCGCCCTGCCACCCGGCAACATCCTTATCTGGCGTGCCTATGGTGAAGCCCTTTCCCGTCGGGACGTCCGCCATGTCGCACGGCTTGCGGAAAACAGGAACTGCCTCCTGCTGCTGGCAGGCCAGCCGCGCCTCGCCATGCATGCCCATGGCATGCATCTCGCCGAGCGCCGGCTTATCGATCCGTTCACAGATGGTTATCTGATGGATAGGCGGAGCCACCGGCCCGATTTCATCGTCACCGCCGCCGCCCATTCCGAAGTTGCAATCCGCCGCGCTGCAAATACGCAAGTAGATGCCGTTCTGATCTCGCCGGTCTTTGCAACGGAGAGCCATCCGGGCGCGCCCCATCTCGGCGTGATCCGCACAGCGTCGCTCGCCCGTAATGCCTCGGCCCTTGGCCTTGCTGCCTACGCATTGGGAGGCATCACGACGGAGAGCGACGTTCGGCGGCTGACGCAAACCGGCGTTACCGGCATCGCCGGGATCGGCGTTCTGCAGGCGGGAAACCGTCAGGCGTAATCTTCCGGGATATACCCGAAGCGTTCCATCTGTTCGCGATGATCGGAAATGATCCGGCGGATCTGTTTTTCGGTCAGCTCTTCGCGCCACTGGCCGACCTGCCCCTTGCGGAAAAACGATTCCGCATGATCCGGCCGTTCGTTGAACCCTTCCTCTTTCTCCAGAGCCTTGAGCGTTTTGAAGGACGAATTGGCAATAGCGCGTTCCAGCCGCTCCGGCGGCGTATTCAAACCGAGGAACCGGACAACAGAACCAAATGCCTCAGTCGGTTTCTCGAGCATATCCTCATATCTCAATACGAGAAGTTGCGGACTGGGATGCTCTGTCCAGCTTCTCACATTCTCCGACCACGTATTATAGCGTTCGGGAACATGGCTATCCGTCTTTGCGACGCCACCCTCCGAGCTACCCATGATCTCGATTGTTTCGTCAATAGGTCGAGCGAAATGATCGCGCGCCGACAAGACCACATCTAGAGGATTGCGAACCATATAGATGGCGCCGGCAGTCACGTTCAGATTGACGAGCGGATACCCAAGCCAATCGCCCATATAGTTATGAGTCTTGACGAACACGGAGTCCGGACTGGCAAACGTGAAGTCTGCCTGAACAGCGCTCCGGATCTTCATGACATCCTGGAGCGTGACCTTCTCCCACGGCTTCTGAATACGCCGGCGATAATGCGTCGACGTAACCTCACTGATGCAAAATCGCGTCAGTTCATTGAGGCTTACAGGCTTTTCCGCATTCATCAGAAAATTGTGAAGAAAAGTCCGCATCCAAGTGTTGCCGGACTTGGGATAGGACGCGAGCCAGATTAGCCCTCCCATGTTTCTTCTCCTTCCCTCCGCATTCGCCAATGAACGATAGTCAGTCGGTCGTCAGGCATAATCTTTCGGTACATAGTCGAACCGCTCCATCTGCTCCCGGTGGTTATCTATCACGCGGCGAATTTGCTCGGGCGTCAGTTTCTCTTTCCACTGCTCCGCCTTGCCTTCTCTGAAAAACTTGTCCGAAGCTTTTGATTTCTCCTGAAAACCCGACTTTTCTTCCTGAGCTTTCAATACCTTGAACGACGAAAACTTGATGGCACGCTCAAGTCTTTCAGCGGGCGGTTTGAGCCCAAGGAATCCCGCCACCTGCTTGAAGTGTTTACGTGGTTTGCGGATCAGATCTTCGTACCGCACCACGAGCAATTGAGGGTTCGGATTTTGCGTCCAGCTCTGAACATGAAACGACCACGAAGAAAGATATTCAAATACGTGACGATCATTTCCACCGGTCATGGCATCCGGGTCGGACATAAAATCGATTGCTTCGTCCGTCGTAAGACCAAAATGATTGGCGGCGGAAAGCGTAATATCGAGAGGATTACGGACGATATAGATAGCGCCGGCGGTGACATCCATATTGTGGATGGGATAGCCAAAAGACTCGCCAAGGAAATTATGCGTCTTGACGAAAACAGAGTCGGGAAAAGCTGTCGTGAAGTCTTGATGGACAATCGGCCGGATGGCTGCCAGCTCTTCGGGGGTTAGATCGCCGACAGTTTTCGGCGCACGTGGCGCATACCAACTCGCGTCGGACTCCCCCAAACAGAAATCCGCCATCCTGTTGATATCGACCGGCGTCGAGCCTCCCCTCAGCAAGTTATGCAGGAAACTCCGCATCCAGGTGTTGCCGGATTTCGGATAGGAGGCGAGCCAAATTAACGCGCCCAACGATTTCTCTCCCGTTCACTTCTTGTTTGTGGTCCGGCCCATTATCGAAATCGAAATAGGACCGTACAAACAAAAAGAGAGCGGGCCGAAACCCGCTCTCCAAAAGTCTTGGTTTCGTTCGGATTAGAACGAAACGGCAAGCACGATACCGCCCGACGTCGTGTCGAAGGTCTGCGCACCCGCAGCAGCCTTTTTGCTGTTGAACTGGACGTCGAGACCGAGGTCGACACCAGAACCCAGCGAGTAGCCGCCACCAACCTGCCAAGCCTTCGACTCGGCACCATTGGAACCGAACGTCGAGGTCGCGGAAGAGTCGTCCTGGCTTTCCAGGTAGGCAACGCCAACCGTCCACGGGCCCGTGCCGTAGGACAGACCGACGGTCCAGGTCTTGACTTCGGCACCGGCGTCGGCCAGCGAAGCGACCGGCGTGAACGCACCGTAGTTGGTCGGACCGGCAAGGTCTTCGCTCTGGTACCAGGCACCGCCGAGCGTGAAGCCCATGTAGCCGAGGCTTGCGCCGAAGCCGTATTCCTTCGGATCGGTGTTCGAAGCATTGCCGTCGCCGTCCGTGTAGAAACCGTCGACGCCAAGGTCGACGCCACCGATCGTGCCGGCATAGTTAGCCGCGACTTCGAACACATCCGTCGTCGGGCCAACGCCGCCGCCGCCGGTCAGCTTCGGCAGAACAGTCAGACCGTTCGCGTTCACACCCGTGGTGCTCTGCGTCACGTCAGGCGTGTAGGACACACCGAGCTGGAAGCCGGCAAAACGCGGCGTGAAGTACGACACCTTGTTCGCGTCCGTCGCCATCAGCGAGAAGGTCGTGTTACGGGAAAGACCCGCGCTGCCGACACCGTTGTAGATGTTCGGGGAGTCGACACCGTTACCCGGCACGAACCACGGAGAGGTGTAGTGCATCTTGTAGGCGGCACCGTCCACGCCACCGATTTCGAAACGACCGAAGCCGCCTTCGAGGTAGGCGAAGAGCTGGCGGAACGTCACGCCAGACGGCGCACCGGCATTGGCAAGAGTGTTCCAGTCGCTGCCGAGCATCATCTTGGCGTCGACACCGGCGGTCATGCCGTTGTCCAGCGTGCCTTCGGCGATGATGTCGATGTTACGGGCAACAACGGCAACCTTCGTGTCCTGGTAGGACGTGGCGCCGGTGGAGTCCGCGTCAACGACGTAGAAACCGGTCACGACGGAACCGCTGACCGAAACGGAAAGCGGGTCGCCGGCGAGAGCCGGACCGGCCACCAGGCCGGCAGAGACGAGAGCGGTCGTCCCCAGAAGAATCTTTTTCATGTGTTCCTCGCAGTAGCAGCTAGTGCTGGTCCATTTACAAACCGCCGGGGTTGTCTGAGGCATGCGGGATAAGGAGTTTTCCCCCAACGCTTGCCCAGTCCGCCCGACCGGATCGCAACATTCGCCGGGCCGACAAGGTGCCCCCCGAGCGCGTAGGCTGATTAATCCGTCGATAACCCTCAGGGTCAAGCGCACCCGCCCTTATGACGATGGAATGTCGGTAGATGTTGCCGAAACAGCACAAGCAGGCCCAAGGTAGTTAACGAACCGTTAACGCAAAAGGGTCGCCTCCACCTCCAAACCGCTTGTGCCACAAGGATGTTTTGCCCCCGTGGCGCAATTTACAACACGAATCAGTACCCCTGATCGGCCCTTTCGCCGTCAAGAAAGCGTCATGGCATGTGGTTATTGCGCAACATATAGGCGACATGCCCAGGCAGTTTGCCTGAAATCTCAGCACACGCGGGGGGCTTGGCGAGCAGGAATACCCGAGATGGCGCGGGGCGCGAAAAAGACGGGCGCCGCTGTGGCGTGGGCGTAACGTATCCCGCGCCTTCCCGTGCCACCTCATTTCGCAAACTTAAGGCGCTGCGTGATTGCGGAGAACCGCCATGTCTCGCTATAAAGGCCCGCCTGCAACGGCAAACAGGGCGCTTGCGGGCGGGAGAACGGGTCCAAGGCCGAAGGCGGCGGACATATAATCACGGCACCGGCCGCATCAGACGGCCCGGGGGGCGTAAACAAGAGGCTTGCCGGAACTCATGACCAAGACCGTTGAACGACGCTCGCTGCGTGCAATTTCCGCGACGGGCGGGAAGCTGAGCCACGTCATCCGCTTCGCATTGGCTGCGGCCATTCTGATGACCGCGTCGGTGAGCCTGACCGCCTGCGGCGTCTTCAGCGGCGGTGAACGGCAATATCCCGATACCACCGGTCGCACCGGCCCGACTACCCCCGCGCCCAAGGAAGGCGACCGCCAGACGGTCTTCGGCGAAGGCGGCCTCAACCTCTTTGGCGGCGGCGGCTCCGGCGACAATACGGGCGGCGGTATCGGTGTGAACTCCTATCTGTGGCGCGCCTCGCTCGACACGCTGAGCTTCATGCCGCTTGCCTCGGCCGACCCCTTTGGCGGCGTCATCATCACCGACTGGTATCAGGACCCCAAAGCTCAGGGCGAACGCTTCAAGGTCACCACCTATATTCTGGACAAGCGCCTGCGCGCCGACGGCGTGAAAGTAGCCGTCTTCCGTCAGAAAAAGGACGACAAGGACAACTGGGTGGATACGCCGGTCGATCAGGTGACTGCCACCAAGATCGAAAACGCCATTCTGGTCCGCGCCCGCGAGCTGCGCATGCGCTCGGTGGACAACACCGGCAACTGATCCTTTTCCCGCACCGCGCGGCAAGCTATACCTTCCCCGCCCGCCCGGTTCCGCCGGGCGGGCGGTCCGCTTTTGGGCCTCAACGTCTCCGTCCCATCTTTTCCACCCCTGACCAGCAATCGATCTATCGGAATGTCCAGCCGCTACAATCCCCGCACCAGCGAACCGAAATGGCAGAAGGCCTGGACCGAAATGGCCGCCTTCCGCACCGAAGCCGATAGCGGGGACAAGCCGAAATACTATGTGCTGGAGATGTTCCCCTACCCGTCGGGGCGCATCCATATGGGGCATGTCCGCAACTACACCATGGGCGATGTCATCGCGCGCTACCGCCGGGCCCGCGGTTTCAACGTGCTGCACCCCATGGGCTGGGATGCCTTCGGCATGCCGGCGGAAAACGCCGCCATGGAAAAGGGCGTCCATCCCAAGGAATGGACCTACGCCAATATCGCGGCCATGCGCGAGCAGCTGAAAGCCATCGGCCTCGCCATCGACTGGGAGCGCGAATTCGCAACCTGCGATCCCGAATATTACGGCCGCCAGCAGGCACTCTTCCTCGACCTGCTGGAGGCAGGTTTCGTGACCCGCAAAAAGAGCACGGTGAACTGGGATCCGGTCGACAATACCGTGCTGGCCAATGAGCAGGTGATCGATGGACGCGGCTGGCGCTCCGGCGCGCCGGTCGAACGGCGCGAACTCGTGCAATGGTTCCTGACCATCACCGATTTCTCCGAAGAGCTGCTTGCCGGGCTGGAAACGCTCGATCGCTGGCCCGAAAAGGTCCGGCTGATGCAGAAGAACTGGATCGGCAAATCGGAAGGCGCCCGCGTATTCTTCCCTGTCCAGGGGCTGGCGGACGAACCGGATTACGCGCTGGAAATTTTCACGACCCGGCCCGACACGCTTTATGGCGCTTCCTTCTGCGCCGTGTCCCCGCATCATCCGCTGGCGCAGAAACTCGCTGCGGACAATGAAGAACTGCAGGCCTTTATCCGCAAATGCGATCAGCTCGGCACCTCCGAGGAAGCGATCGAGACGGCGGAAAAAATGGGCTTCGATACCGGGCTCACCGCGCACCACCCGTTCATTGAAGGGCATACCCTGCCCGTCTATGTCGCCAATTTCGTGCTGATGGAATATGGCACGGGCGCCATCTTCGCCTGCCCTGCGCATGATCAGCGCGATCTGGATTTCGCCCGCAAATATGGCCTCGACGTCATTCCCGTCGTCGCACCCAAGGACAAGACCGGCGAAGAACTCGACGCCTGGCTGGCCGAATTTGCCGCCAGGGCCGAGGAGGCTTTCACCGGCGACGGCGTGGCGGTCAATTCCGGCTTCCTGAACGGGCTCGATGTCGCCGCGGCCAAGCGCGCCGCCATCGAAAAGCTCGAAAGCCTGAAGATCGGCGAAGGCACGGTGAACTACCGCCTGCGCGATTGGGGCGTGTCGCGCCAGCGCTATTGGGGCTGCCCCATTCCCGTCATCCATTGCGATGAGTGCGGCACACTGCCCGTGCCGAAAGATCAGCTGCCGGTGACGCTGCCCGACGATGTGACCTTCGATGTGCCGGGCAACCCGCTCGACCGCCACCCGAGCTGGAAACATGTCGACTGCCCGTCATGCGGCAAGCCTGCGCGCCGAGAGACCGACACCTTCGACACCTTTGTCGACAGCTCCTGGTATTTCGCCCGCTTCACCTCTCCGCATGCGGAGGGTCCGGTGGACAAGGCGGCGGCGGAGCACTGGCTGCCGGTGGACCAGTATATCGGCGGCATTGAGCACGCGATCCTGCACCTGCTCTATTCGCGGTTCTTCACGCGCGCCATGCGGAAGGCCGGACAGCTCGATCTCGCCGAACCCTTTGCCGGGCTTTTCACGCAAGGCATGGTGAACCACGAGACCTATCGCGACGCCGACGGCAAATGGGTCGCGCCAACGGACGTCGTTGTGGACAATGTCGACGGCAAGCGGTCTGCAAAGCACGCCGAAACCGGCGCGCCCGTCTCGATCGGCTCGGTCGAGAAAATGTCGAAGTCGAAGAAAAACACGGTCGACCCCACCGATATCATCGACCAATACGGCGCCGACACCGCGCGCTGGTTCATGCTGTCCGACAGCCCGCCCGAACGCGACGTCCAGTGGACGGATGCCGGCGCGGAGGGCGCCTGGCGTTTCACCCAGCGTTTCTGGCGTCTGGCATCGGAGGGCGCGGACGAGCTTTGTCCCGCCGGTACGCCGATGCCGGAGCTCGACGACACGGCCATGGCGCTGCACCGGACCGCACATCAGGCCCTCGCCTCGATCACCGAGGATATCGAGCATCTGCGTTTCAACCGGGCGGTTGCCCGTATCTACGAACTCGCCAATGCGATTTCAGGCTTCAAGACGGAAAACGAGGCCGGGAAATGGGCCCGGCGCGAGGCGCTGGAATTCATGGTGCTCTGCACTGCGCCCATGATGCCGCATCTGGCCGAGGAGTGCTGGTTGGCACTCGGGCACGAGACGCTGATCGTGGAAACGCCCTGGCCGGTTGCCGATCCGGCGCTGCTGGTAGATGATCGCGTTACGATGGCGGTACAGGTAAACGGCAAACGGCGCGACGAGCTGACCGTGGCCCGCGACGCAGAAAAAGAAGACGTGGAGCGCGCCGCGCTCGCGCTTGAGAAGGTGGAAAGGGCGATCGATGGAAAGACGGTGCGGAAAGTCATCGTGGTACCGGGCAAGATCGTCAACATCGTCGCCAATTGAACGCCCGCGGCCCGTGTATAGGCTGACCAGGCTGGCGCCGCTTCTGGCGCTGCTGGTTCTCGGGCTGGCGCCCGGTCTCACCGCCTGCGGCTTCAGTCCGCTTTACGCCACGCGCGACGGGGATCTGGGCGCAAGCCTGGCCAATGTGAGCGTCGAAGCGCCCGACACCAGGCTCGGCCGCGATCTGAAATACACGCTGATCGACAATCTTCAGGCAGCGGGCAAATCATCCGCCGCGCCTCAATATGTCGTAAAGCTCGCGCCGCGCACCTATGAGGAAGACGTGGCGATCCAGCAGGACGCCTCCGTCACGCGCAAAAATATCGTGCTTTTGGTGAGTTTCACGCTGACCCGACAGGGCGAGGACAAGCCGCTATATAGCTCCCTTGCCCGCTCGCGAACCTCCTACAACCGTGTGGATTCCGAATTCGCCAATATCATCGCTTCGGAAGACGGCCTGCAGCGCAGCACCGAAATGGTGGCCGAAGACATCAAGTTGCAGCTAGGCGTCTATTTCGAAGGCCACAGGACGGCGAAGCAGACGACAGCGAAATAAGGCGCATCCTTGAAAATCAGACCGGCAGAAGCAGACCGTTTTGCCGCCGGACCCGGCGAGGCTATCCGCGCCGTTCTCGTCTACGGCCCCGATAGCGGATTGATCCGTGAACGGATGAACAAGCTCACCGCCTCCGTGGTGGAAGACCCTTCCGACCCTTTTCGCCTTTGCGATCTGACAGACCAGGAACTTCGGCAGGATCCCGCCCGCCTGTCCGACGAAGCGGCGGCGATCTCGATGCTGGGCGGCCGGCGCGTTATCCGGGTGCGCGGAGCCGGCGACAGCCTCGCCAAAACCATCGAGAGTTTTCTCGCCCATCCCGCGGGCGATGCGCTTGTGCTTGTCGAAGCGGGGGAACTCGGGCCGCGATCGAGCCTCAGAAAACTCTTTGAAGCGACGGAAAATGCCGCCGCCCTGCCCTGTTACGCAGACGATGCACGGGCTCTCGAAACCTTCATCCGCGACACGCTGTCACGCGAAGGGCTGCGCGCCGAGCCCGCCGCGCTCGACTATCTCATGGGCCATCTGGGAGCGGATCGCGGGATCACGCGCAACGAACTCGAAAAACTCGTCCTCTATATGAGCGGTGGCGAGGATGTAACGCTTGAAGAGGCGCGCGCCTGCATCGGCGACAATGCCGCCTCCAGCCTTGACGATCTTGTCGACGCCGCGACATCGGGCGATCTTGGGGCGCTAGACACGGCTTTGGCACGCGCCCGGGCAGCCGATGTCAATTCGGTTGCCATATTGAATGCCCTGACCCGTCATTTGCAGCAGCTTCATCTGGCGCTGGCGCGGGTGGAAAAAGG
Source organism: Parvibaculum sp. (assembly GCF_002684405.1). Taxonomy (GTDB): domain Bacteria; phylum Pseudomonadota; class Alphaproteobacteria; order Parvibaculales; family Parvibaculaceae; genus Parvibaculum. The sequence goes on from NZ_NYVD01000027.1 coordinate 38,780, forward strand.
CGGCGACCGGTCCGCAGCGCTCAAATCCATGCGCCCACCGGTTCATTTCAGCCGCCAGGCGATTGTGCAGCGCCAGCTTCAGCTCTGGTCGCGCAAGCGGCTCGACAGGGCGCTCGAGCTTGCGCTGGATGCGGAAAATCTTTGCAAGACGACAGGCCAACCCGACAACTCGGTTTGCGGCCAGACCCTGCTGCGCATCGCACAAGGTGCCCGGGCCGGCAGGCGCTAGGCCGGAGTATAAGCCGGTAGGTGCGAAATTCAGGAAAAGGCCGAGAAAGACCGGTCAGCCCATGGGCTGCGGCTTGTGACCGGCCAGACGACGGCAGACTTCATCGAGCTGTTCGAGCGTCTTGTAGGAAATCTTCACTTCCCCGCCCTTGTCGCCCTTGTAGAGGATCTCCACGGCCAGACCGAGATGCTCCGAAACGCTGCGTTCCAGCGCAGCCGTATCGGCATCCTTCTGCATGCGCGCGGATGATCCCGCCGATTTTCCGCTCCGGGCGCTGTCGGGTTTACGGGTCAGCGCTTCGGCGCCACGCACACTCAACCCCTTGCTCACGATTTCCTGCGCAAGTTTAGGCGCGTCGGAATGACCGATCAGCGTACGCGCATGGCCAGCGGTTAGCTTGCCTTCTTCGACCAGGTTCAGAACAGGCTTCGGCAGCGAAAGGAGCCGAAGCGTATTGGCGACATGGCTGCGGCTTTTGCCAATGAGCTTGGACAGCGTGTCCTGCGTATACTCGAATTCCGCCATAAGCCGTTCATAGCCCGCCGCTTCTTCCACCGCGTTGAGATCTGCGCGCTGCACATTTTCGATGATGGCGATCTCGAGAGACTCGGCATCCGTCAGTTCCTTGACGATGACCGGCACCTGATGAAGCTGCGCGCGCTGCGCAGCACGCCAGCGGCGTTCGCCCGCGACGATCTCGAAGGCGTCGGATTGGCCGGACAGCGTCCGCACCACGATGGGCTGCAATATGCCTTTCTCGCGGATCGAGTTCGACAGATCGGCGAGCTCTTCCTCGCGAAAGCGATGGCGCGGTTGAAACGGGTTCGCGCGCAGCGAGGTGATCGGCACTTCGCGAATGCCGGTCGGCTTCGGCGCCTCGGCATCGCCCAGCGCATAAGCGGTATCGTCGCCGATCAGCGCAGCCAGACCACGCCCAAGCCTGCTCGGTGCTTCTTCAGCCATCTCGTCTTCCCTCTCCAATCCCGCCGCGAGTCTTCCCGGCGCGGGGCCCGATGCCATATGCGGTATGGCCGGAACGATTGACCATAAACGGCGGAATAACTGGCCTGATTATGGTCCGAAAACGTGCATCACTACCCGGTATGACCGGATTCAGAAGTCAGATCAGAGACTTGTAGTGTTTTGTTAAGAGTCTTCAGATCCAACATTAAAAATCTTCACGGACCTATTGTCCGCACACGGAGATTCGGCTAAGCCGCCGCATTTTTCCGCAAAATTCGCTCGCGCTGGATCATCTCCGCGGCAAGCTTCATATAAGCCTTGCTGCCCGCGCAGCGATGATCGTAAACCAGCGCCGGCTTGCCATAGGAGGGCGCTTCGGAAATCCGCACATTACGCGGGATCACCGTGCGATAGACCTTCTCGCCGAGATAGCTGCGCACATCCGCCTGTACCTGCTCCGACAGCTTGTTGCGCTGATCGAACATGGTCAGGATAACACCCTGGATTTCAAGCCGGGGATTAAGGCTCGTCTTCACCCGCTCCACCGTGCGCAGAAGCTGGCTCAGACCCTCCAGCGCGAAGAACTCGCATTGCAGCGGAACCAGCACCGCATCGGCCGCGACCATCGCATTGATGGTGAGCAGATTCAGCGAGGGCGGGCAATCCACCAATATATAAGAGTAGGGACGCGAGGTGCTTTTCATCTCCGCCTCGCTGCCTTCGCGCACCTTTCCGTGGCGAGGCATACGCAGCAAGGCATCGCGCAACCGGTGCGAGCGGCGCTGCACGGTCGCCAGCTCAAGTTCGGCGCCCAGCAGATCCATGGTCGAAGGAATGATGTCGAGACCGGGCACCTTGGTCGGCACGATGGAATCTTCCGCCAGCGCCGAGCCGATCAGCAGCTCGTAGGAAGACACCTTGCGCTCGCCGCGCCCGATGCCGAGCCCGGTGCTTGCATTGCCCTGCGGATCGAGATCGACCACCAGCACCCTTTCGCCAACGGCGGCCAGCGCAGTGCCGAGATTGATGGCGGTCGTGGTCTTGCCCACGCCGCCCTTCTGGTTGGCGATCACCAGCACCCGCGGACGATCCGTGGACGGAGTAACCGCGCGGTCAGACCCGGTATGGCTCATCAGCGTCGGCGCATCTTCACGGGCCACCGGCTTGTCGCGGTCATCCGGGCTGTCGGACGAAATATTGTGGGTGGAGCTGTCCGCAGACGGAACATCTTCCATCCGATCTTCATCGATCTGCACCATGGAGGCCTCTTAGCTGCAGCACCGAGCCACTGGGGTCCGACAGGCTGGGTATGACGGTTTCTTCAAATATCCAACCTTTACGCGCCGAGGTCAATTCGTCTTCGAGCCCCTGCCCCTTCAAAAACAGTCCAATTGTCTCCGGGCCGAACAGCGGGTGCGCCCACTCTATAATACGGTCCATCGCAGCCAGCGCTCTGGCGGAGACCACATCAGGCTTCAGATCGGTCTCCCGCGCGAAGTTTTCGATCCTGGCGGTGTGGACCTCTGCCGGCGCGCCCGTCTCCCGGATGACCTCCCGCATAAAGATGCCTTTGCGCTGGTCGCTCTCAACCAGATGCATCCTGAAGCCAGGTCGATCCCGCAGTAGGATGGCGATCACAAGCCCCGGAAACCCGCCGCCGCTGCCTAGATCGATCCAGCATCGCGCACTGTCCGGCGCCAGATTGGCGAGCTGGGCGGAATCCAGCATATGCCTCTGCCAGAGCTGGTCGAGAGTGGATTTGGCGACCAGATTGATGGATCGCTGCCACTTGAGCAGCAAGGACTCGTATTGCGCGAGCCGCTCCATTGTTTCACGTGAAACATGCGTCGCAGCCGAAAAGGATTCCGCATCAACGACTTGCACTAGATTTTGGGGCATACCCGATCATACCCCTCAAGCGCTGCGCGATTGTGTGTTTTGTTTCACGTGAATCATTACGCTGGTCAACGCCGCCGGCGTCATCCCGTCGATACGAGCCGCCTGTCCCAATGTCGCCGGGCGTGCAGAGGACAGTTTGGATTTCGCCTCGTTCGACAGGCCATGAACGGCGCAGTAATCGAGGTCGAGCGGGAGGCTCATCCCCTCGTCCTTCCGGAAAGCGCGAATATCCGCCTCCTGCCGCTCCAGATAACCCGCATATTGTGCCTCGATCTCGATTTGCTCCGATATATGGGAATCGAGTGAGCCAAGCTCAGGCCACACGCTCGAGAGCCGCGTCATATCGATATCCGGATAGGCGAGCAGATCGACCACGTCGCGCACCACGCCATCCTGATTGATCTTGAAGCCCCGCTTGTTCAGCTCGTTCGGCGACAAGCGCAGCGAGCGACACAACAAGCCCGTCTCTTCCAGCGCCAGGGCCTTTTCCTGATACCGGGCTGCCCGGACATCGCTGACCACGCCTGCGCCGATCCCGACCGGCGTCAGGCGCTGGTCGGCATTGTCGGCGCGCAATGTCAGACGATACTCAGCGCGCGAGGTAAACATCCGATAGGGCTCGGATACGCCGCGAGTGATGAGGTCGTCCACCAATACGCCCATATAGGCCTGCGCCCGGTCGAGAATGAGGGGATCTTCGCCCTCCTCGGCCAGTGCCGCATTGAGCCCGGCGATCAGGCCCTGCGCGGCCGCCTCTTCATAGCCTGTCGTCCCGTTGATCTGACCCGCCAGATAGAGCCCGGGGAGCTTTTTCGTTTCCAGCGTCGCCTGCAGCTCGCGCGGGTCGATATAGTCATATTCGATGGCATAGCCAGCCCGCCGCATCACGGCGTTCTCTAGCCCCGGAATGGTCTTCAGAAAGGCGAGCTGAACGTCCTCTGGCAGAGCCGTGGAAATTCCATTGGGGTAAACCGTGTCGTCATCGAGTCCTTCCGGCTCCAGGAAAATCTGGTGGCTGTCGCGTTCGCGGAAACGCACCACCTTGTCCTCGATCGAAGGACAATAGCGCGGCCCCACCCCTTCGATCTGCCCGGAATAGACCGGAGACTGGTGGAGGTTCTCCTCGATGATCCTGTGTCCGGCTTCGGTCGTTCGCGTGATCCCGCAGTCGATCTGCCGCGTCGCGATCTTGTCCGTCAAGAAAGAGAACGCGACCGGCGGCTCATCTCCCGGCTGCATCTCGACCGTATTCCAGTCGATCGTTCCGCCATCCAGGCGCGGCGGCGTCCCGGTCTTGAGGCGGCCCAGCCGGAAACCCAACCCGTAAAGCCGCTCCGACAGGCCCAGCGCCGGCGCCTCCCCCACCCGTCCAGCCGGAATGCGCTTCTCGCCCAGATGGATCATGCCCCGGAGAAAGGTCCCCGTGGTCAGGACCACCCGTCCGGCACCGAATGTCCGTCCGTCCTCGGTTTTCACGCCCGAAACGCGGTCATGGGTCACGATAAGATCATCGACTCCGCCTTCGATCACCTCGAGGTTCGGATGGTTCAGGATCTCGGCCTGCATCGCATTCCGATAGAGCTTCCGGTCGGCTTGGGCACGGGGACCCCGCACCGCCGGACCCTTTCGCCGGTTCAGCAGCCGGAACTGGATGCCCGCCGCATCCGCGACACGCCCCATCAGCCCGTCCAGCGCATCGATCTCCCGGACCAGATGCCCCTTCCCCAACCCGCCAATGGCAGGGTTGCAGGACATCTCGCCAATCGTCGAAACCTTATGGGTGACAAGCGCGGTCCGGGCGCCGGCGCGCGCCGCGGCCGAGGCCGCCTCGCAACCGGCATGGCCGCCGCCAATCACGATGACGTCGAAATGCTGGGACATGGGCTTTCAGACAGAAATTATGGGCGGAACAGCCGCCGGTCATTGCCCGAGAAATAGACTCAAGATTGTCCGCAGGTCAATGGATGAGGCGCAGCTATCGGAAATCGCGGACTCTGTTTCACGTGAAACATCTGGTCCCGTCACTTCCCGATGCAGAAATCCCGGAAAACGATATCCAGCAGATCCTCGACATCGACACGGCCCGTGATCCGGCCCAACGCGCGGGCCGCGAGCCGTAAATCTTCGGCGACCAGCTCTGTCTCCCGACCGGCACGAAGACCGTCCTCGACCCGATCCAGGCCCGCAAGACACGCCTGAAGACCTTCCCTGTGTCGAGATCGGGTGATGATAGGGTGAGCTTTGAGCGAGACAGCGCTTGAGACCCGGCTAGACAGAACTTGCTCCAATATGTCGAGCCCCCCGCCCGTCGTCGCGGAGACGAAAAGCGCATCGGCCTCCTCCGGGGCGCCGAGATCGATCTTGTTGACGAGCCGGATATCCCCCTCCCGGGCATTGGCGAAATCCCCGGTCAAGCCCCCCGCTCCATCGCAGGCCTCGACCACGATCCGAAGATCGGCGGCCTCGGCCCGGGCCAGGGCACGACGGACCCCCTCGGCTTCGATATCCCCGGATGCCTCCCTGAGCCCGGCGGTATCGGCAAGCGTCACGGGGACCCCACCAAGATCGAGACGGACTTCGACCACATCCCGGGTTGTCCCCGCCTCGGCGGAAACGATCGCCGCCTCACGCCGGGCGAGCCGGTTGAGGAGGCTCGATTTCCCCGCATTGGGCGGACCGACAATGGCAACCTCCACGCCCTCACGGAGCCGCTCGCCCCGATGCCCGTCCTTCAAATGAATCGCAATATCGGAGCGCAGCGTCTCCAGCTCCGGCCCCAGCGTTCTCAGCAGGTCGCCCGGCACTTCCTCGTCGGGAAAATCGATCTCGGCTTCCGCATAGGCCAGGAGGCGCATGAGCCGTCCCCGCCAGTCCTCGTAGAGACGGCCCAGCGCGCCTTCCATCTGGTAGAGCGCCTGCCGCCGCTGGGCTTCGGTCTCGGCATCGATGAGATCGGCGAGCCCTTCGACTTCGGTGAGATCGAGTTTGCCATGCTCGAATGCCCGCCGGGTAAACTCCCCTGGCTCCGCCGCGCGCAAGCCCCCAAGCCCCGACAGCGCGTCGACCGCCGCCGCAACCACGGCACGCCCGCCATGCAGGTGCAGCTCAACGACATCCTCGCCGGTAAAACTTGCGGGCGCACGGAAATAGAGAACCAGCGCGCGGTCGATCGCCACGCCGCTCGCCGGATCGCGCAAGCGGCGCAGCTCAGCCATGCGGGGCTCGCCCGGCCCCCTGCCCGTCAGCGCTTCGAGCGCATGAGCGGCCTCCGGCCCGGACAGGCGAATGACCGCAACGCCGGCCCGTCCGGCCGCGCTCGAAAGAGCATAGATCGTGTCCAAGAAATCGGTTCTCCGTCAGAAGGGGAAATTCACTCGCCCTTCTGGTCCTTGTCTTTCGTCGTCTTGTCTTTTGTCGTCTTGCCGCCCGGCCCCATCGCGTTGCGGGCCATGCCCCAGAGCAATTCCTGGAACTGCTCCATGGACTGGGCGCCCATCGGCATGATGCCTTTCATGATCTGCTCGGGATCGACATAGGTCATATTGCTGGCGAGCTGCTTTTCGAGTTGCGCGAGCAGCCTCTCCTGCATGGGTTTCAGATCCGGCAACCCCATCAGAGTCCTCGCCTCTTCAGGCGTCATATCGAGGTCGATCTTTACTTTCATGACTCTTCCATCCATCGACGCGGGCGCACATAACCCCTAAATCGGGGGTAGCAATATAAACGAGTGAACATTCCGGAAGCCCCCATGTCACGCAATTTTCTCGCCGACGAGACGAGCCCCTATCTCCTGCAGCACAAGGACAATCCCGTTCACTGGCGCCCTTGGGGAGAAGACGCGCTGGCCGTGGCGCGCAACGAGGGAAAACCGATCCTGCTCTCGGTCGGCTATGCCGCCTGCCACTGGTGCCATGTCATGGCGCATGAAAGTTTCGAGGACGAGGACGTGGCCGCGGTGATGAACCGCCTCTTCGTCCCCATCAAGGTCGACCGTGAGGAACGGCCCGACATCGACACCATCTATATGAACGCGCTCCACATGCTGGGCGAACAGGGCGGCTGGCCGCTCACCATGTTCCTGACGCCGGATGGCGAACCCTTCTGGGGCGGCACCTATTTTCCCAAGGACCCAAAATACGGTCGCCCTGGCTTCATCCAGGTCATGGAAGAAGTCGCGCGCCTCTTCCACGAGGAGCCCGGCAAGATCGAGCAGAACCGCGCCGCGCTGGCAAAATCGCTTGCCGCCCAATCGGCCGATGCAAGACCCGGCGAACCCACCGCGCAGGTCCCCGACTTTGTGGCCGGCAAATTCGTCGAGCTGATGGACCCTGAAAATGGCGGCCTCAAGGGCGCGCCGAAATTTCCCCAGACCGGAATCTTCTCCCTCCTCTGGCGGGCGCATCTGCGCGGCACCCCTGCCCCGGACGGCCATTCCTTCGAAGCGGCCACGACGCGTGTGCTCGACCATATGGCCGAGGGCGGTATCTACGATCATCTGGGGGGCGGCTTCGCACGCTATGCGGTGGATGAACGCTGGCTCGTCCCGCATTTCGAAAAGATGCTCTACGACAACGCCCAGCTCATCGAGCTCTATACGACCGTCTGGCAGGAAACGGGCAAACCTCTCTACGCCCGCCGCATACGCGAAACGGTTGAATGGCTCAAGCGCGAAATGCTTCTCCCGGAGGGAGGCATCGCCGCTTCGCTCGATGCCGACAGCGAGGGCGAGGAAGGCAAATTCTATGTCTGGAGCGAAGCCGAAATCGACGAGGTCCTCGGCGACGACGCGCCCCACTTCAAACAGGCTTATGACGTGAGCGCCGGCGGAAATTGGGAAGGCACCAACATTCTGAACCGCCTTCACCATGCCGATACCGCTTTCACGGAAGAGGAAGAGGCCGCCCTCGCCCCCTTGAAGCAAAAGCTCCTCGCCCACCGCGCCGCCCGCATCCGCCCCGGCTTCGACGACAAGGTGCTGGCGGACTGGAACGGCCTGACGATCGCGGCACTGGCCCGCGC
>NZ_NYVD01000028.1 GCF_002684405.1 Parvibaculum sp.
GAGCCGGTGCGCGAGACCCCCGCGCCCGACGTGCCGGTAAAAGCCTCTCCCAAGGCAGCGGACATCCCCGATTACGAGACGCCCGAGCCCGAGGAAGAAGAGGATGACGGCGTCGTCCTGCCTGATCCGCCGCCGCCTCCGCCGCTGAGGGAAGCGGGCGCGCAGGCCGCGCAGGATTTCCTTGCCCAGGCACGGCGCGCCGCGCAGGCCGCCTCGCAAGGTTCCCATTCCGGCTATGACAGCCCGGCCTATGCCGAATCCTCCGCACGCTTCGAGACGGACGATGCAGAGAAGAAGCGCAACCGGCTGGTGATTATCGCCACGGCGGGCTTTATCGCACTCGCGGTCATCGCGGGCGCCTTCCTTTTCATGCGCCAGAGCCCGACACCGGGCGGCACGGCGCCGATGACAAATCCGGGCGAGACGAGTTCGCCCGCGACGACCAATCCGGAGGCCAGTCCGGAGGACGCCGGTGCCGATGCGGCACCAGAGGTACCGGCGTCCACCACGCCCGAGACCGGCACCTCCAAGACCGGCGCATCCGCCGAAGCCCCCGTCAATGTGGCGAAGGTTCCGGCGACGCCCGTGGACGATGTTTCGCCCGCGCCCGACACGCCGCCCAGCGCGCCGCAGCCGGTGACATTGAACGATGCCGCGCGGGCCGGGAACGCCGCCGCGGAATACACGCTCGGCGACGCCTATGCGCGCGGCGAGGGTGTGGCGCAGAACGACAAGCAGGCTGTGAGCTGGATCCGCAAGGCCGCCGGACAGGGCCTGACCATCGCCCAGTACAGGCTCGCGACCTTTTATGAAAAAGGGCGCGGCGTGGGCCAGGACAATGCCCGTGCGATGCAGCTCTATGAACAGGCCGCCAACAAGGGCAATGTGAAGGCGATGCACAATCTCGCCGTCATGTATGCCGAAGGCCGCGGCACGTCCCAGGATTTCGCCAAGGCCGCCCAATGGTTCGCGAAGGCGGCCAATTACGGGCTGGGCGACAGCCAGTACAATCTGGCCGTGCTCAACGAACGCGGGCTCGGCATCAAGAAAGACCTCGCCACCGCCTATAAGTGGTTCGCCATCGCGGCTCTTGCCGGCGACAAGGGCGCCGCCAGGAAGCGGGATGCGCTGGCCGAACAGATGGAGCCGGGCGATCTCGCCGATGCGCGCATCGCGACGAATGCCTGGCAGGCGAAGACCGCCGATCCGGTGGCGAATGGCAACCTCTCCTCGCTCAAGCGCTGGGACAGCGCCGCCGCGGGCCCCGCCGATCCCGATATCGCGCAGGCACAATCGCTGCTCAACAAGCTCGGCTACGATGCCGGCCCGGCCGACGGCATGATGGGCCCGCGCACCAAAGACGCCATTACCGCCTTCCAGAGGGCGAACGGTCTTGCACCGTCGGGCAAGGTGACGCCGGAACTGCTGATCGAGCTCGAGGGCTAAAAGAGCGGACGGAGACGGCCTGTCCGGTCTGCGCAGATTCCGCGTCACGGTTCTGGCGCAAAAGCTTGCGAGATAGTCCACGCCCCGGCCCGCCGCCCCTTTGAAACGGGACGGCAACGTGCTACGCCAAATCAATCATTGCCGGTGCCGTTCCGCAGCGAGTCCCTCTCGATGCATCAGGTGCTGACAAGCGAAGGGGGAAGGCCGACGGGCCCGTTTCGCGGGCAGGCCGCCGGAAGCGCTTACGCTCATGCAAATCTATCTGCCAATCGCGGAAATTCCGGTGAATGTGCTGACCATCCTGGCGATGGGGCTCACGGTCGGGTTTCTGTCGGGCATGTTCGGCATTGGCGGCGGCTTTCTGATGACGCCGCTCCTCATCTTTCTCGGCATTCCGCCCGCCATCGCGGTGGGCACGCAATCGACCTCGGTCGTCGCCTCCTCGGTGACGGGGGCGCTGGCGCATTTCGCACGGCGCAGTATCGACTTCAAGATGGGCGGCGTGCTGCTGGCGGGCGGCACCGCGGGCTCGCTCAGCGGTATCTATCTTTTCAAGCTGCTCAGTTCCATCGGCCAGGTCGACCTGATGATCTCCATCATCTATGTGGTCTTCCTGACCATTATCGGCGGGCTGATGATGGTGGAAAGCGTGCAAGCGATACGGGCCGCGCGCAATGGCGGGACGGGCGGCCGCGCACGCGGGCGGGGCCATCACAGCTGGATCCACGGCCTGCCCTTCAAGATGCGGTTTCGCCGCTCCAAGCTCTATATCAGCGTGATCCCGCCCATCCTGGTCGGCTATTTCGTCGGCACGCTCTCGGCCATTATGGGCGTGGGCGGCGGCTTCATCATGATCCCGGCCATGATCTACCTGCTGCGCATGCCGACCAGCGTCGTGATCGGCACCTCGTTCTTCCAGATCGTCTTCGTGACCGCGCTGACCGGCGTGATGCATGCCTATGAGAACCAGGCGGTCGATATCGTGCTGGGCTTCATCCTCGTGATCGGCGGCGCGGTGGGCGCGCAATTCGGCGTCCGCGTCGGCGAGAAGCTGCAGGGCGAACAGGTGCGCGCGCTGCTGGCCGCGCTGCTCCTCGTGATCGGCGTGCGGCTGGGCATCGACCTCATCAGCCGTCCCGACGACCTCTATTCCATCGTCGTCATGTCGTCGGGGAACTGACGCATGGCATTCCGGCGGACCGGCACATCTGCGCTTCTGGCCCTGCTGACGCTGGGCGCCTTTGCGCTCGGGACCGTATCGGCCCGCGCCGCCCGTCTGGTGACCGACCTGTCGCAGCACCAGGTCTCCATCCGGTCCAATTTCACGGGCACGGAGATCCTGCTGTTCGGCGCGGTGGAAGCGCCTCAAGCCGAACGCGCCGTCGATCGCGACATCATCGTGGTCGTGACGGGGCCGACGCGGACGGTGAAGGTCCGCCGCAAGGAACAGATGGCCGGGATATGGGTCAATCACGACTCGGTGACCTATCCCAATGTGCCCGGCTACCACGCCATTGCCAGCACGCGGCCGCTGGAAGTCATCGCCTCGCCCGAGACGCTGCGCGAACAGCGGATCGGCATCGAGAACTATGAATTCGGCGACGCCGTTGCGACCGGGATCGACGGGACGCAGGAATTCCTGCCGCCGGATACCGAGCGCGATTTCTGGAAGGCGCTGATCCGCAACAAGCGCCGCGACGGGCTCTACCTGACCGATCCGGGCGGGGTAATCTTTCTCGGCCAGACGCTTTTCCGCGCCACGCTGGACCTGCCCGCCACCGTGCCGGTCGGGCTCTATACGGCGAAGGTCTATCTGCTGAAGGACGGCAAGGTCGTCGATACGATTTCCTCGCCGCTCTATATCGACAAGGGCGGGATCGAGCGTTTCATCTACCGCCTCGCCTATAATAATGCGCTGCTTTATGGCCTGATCGCGGTGATCGGCGCCGCCTTTTTCGGCTGGCTGGCCTCCGCCGTGCTGGGCCGTCGCTGAACATGACGACAAAGTAATGCGGCCGCGCCGATCTGACACGCCGTTGCACGTTTGCCTCGCGGCGCCGACGGGCTAAAGTCCCCGCCCATGGACCCATCCAGCATCAGCTATGCCGCCGCGGCCGCGGGCGGCCTTATCAGCTTTCTCAGCCCGTGCGTGCTGCCGCTCGTGCCGGCCTATCTCTGCTATATCGCGGGGACGTCGCTCGACGAACTCGTCGCCGAGAACGAAAAGGGTGAGGCGCTAGGCTCGGAAGGGCTGACACTGCGCGTGACGCTGGGCGCCATCGGCTTCGTGCTGGGCTTCACCACCATCTTCGTGGCGCTGGGGGCGAGCGCCTCGGCGATCAATCCGCTCATCATTGCGCATAAGCAGCTTCTGGGGCGGATCGCGGGCGCGGTCATCATCATTTTCGGCCTGCATTATATGGGCGTCTTCCGGCTCGCCTTCCTCGACCGGGAGGCGCGCTTCCAGGTGCAGGGCACGGGCGCGGGCGAGAAGAGCCTCTTCATGCAGTTTGCCAGCCCCTATCTCCTCGGGCTTGCCTTCGCCTTTGGCTGGACGCCCTGCATCGGGCCGATCCTCGCCACCATTCTGACGGTCGCCGCCTCGCAGGAAAGCCTCGGGGCGGGCGTCGGGCTGCTGACGGTCTATTCGCTGGGGCTCGGCATTCCGTTCCTTGCCGCCGCTTTCGCCATTCGCGGGTTCCTCAGTTTCGCGGGGCGCTTCCGCCGTCACATGCACAAGGTGGAAATCGCGGCGGGGCTGCTGCTGGCGCTGACGGGCCTTTTGATGCTGACGGGCTCTTTCGAGAGCATCGCCGTCTTCCTCATCAATACGTTTCCGGGGCTTGCCAAGTTCGGCTGAGGCTTTCCGGGAAGATATGAAGGCGTAGATGCCCCGTATGAAGCGGGGCATGACGGCTAAAGGAATTCAGTCGCCTTCCAGCCGCGTTGCCGAGACCGGCACCACCGCGTCGCGGCCCATCATCCAGGCATGGAAGTCCCGGCCCGGCAGGAGCCCGGCATAGGCGCGGTCCAGCACGTTGAGCCCGCCCGCATAGGCGCCGAAGGCGGGCAGGATGGCGCGCGTCGTGTCGCTGACGAAACAGCGCCGCCGCAAACGCCGCCCGCGCACGCGCACCGCCGCGCAAGGGTGAAGATGGCCTGCGATCTCGCCAGTGGAGGGCGCGGGCCGCGGCTCGTGCCGGAAGGTGAGCGGGCCGACTGTCATCTCGCCCTGCACCGAGCCGCCGAAACGGCGCGGTGGCGCGGGGTCGTGATTGCCCTCGATCCAGACCCAGTCGCAGGCGGCGGTCAGCGCAATGAGACGGTCGGCATCGGGCTTCGCCATGCGCTTTTCCGCCCGGCGGTCATGGAAACTGTCGCCCAGCGCGATGAGCGTTTCAGGCTCATGCTTTTCCATCAGCTTTTCCAGCCGGGTGAGCGTCGCGCCCGTGTCGTAGGGCGGCAGCGCCACACCGCGTTCGGCAAAGGCGGACCCCTTTTCGAAATGCAGATCGGCGACGACGAGGATGCGTTCGTCCGCCCACCAGAGCGCGCCTTCGGGCAGCGGCGTCAGCGCCGCGCCGCAGACGATGAGCGGCGTTTCGCGCAATCGGGGGGAGGTTTCCGCATGTCGTTTACGCAACTGCATTTCAGACCAGTCTTGTCGCTTCTTCGATCAACTCATCGGCCGCTTCGGCCAGCAGCGCCTCATTCGCTTCGCCATGAACGGCTTCGCGCCCGATGTCGAGCAGCACAGGCACGGCGAGCGGGGAGACGCGGTCGAGACGTTCAAGCACGATTCGTCCCTTCACGCGCTTCAACATGGCAGCGACACGCGCAACGTCAAGGAGGCCGGTCGCGGCATCCTGATACGTCGCCTGCAAAAGAATGTGATCGGGCTCGTGTTCGCGCAGCACATTATAGATCAGGTCGGCGGAGAAGGTGACCTGCCGCCCGGTTTTTTCCTGCCCCGGGAAGCGGCGCTCGATCAACCCGGAGATAAGGGCGCAGTCGCGGAAGGTGCGCTTCAACAGGCTCGATTCCGCCAGCCAGTTTTCCAGATCGTCGCCCAGCATGTCCTCGCCGAAAAGCTCGCCGAGCGGCAGTTCGTGGCGGTCCGCCATCAGCCCCGGATCGCGCAGGCACCAGATGGCGAGCGAATATTCCGAGGCGACGAAGCCGAGCGGCCTTGCGCCCGCGCGGTCGAGACGGCGCGTCAGCAACATGCCGAGCGTCTGATGCGCGAGGCGGCCTTCGAAGGGATAGCAGACGAGATAGAACTTGCCGTTGCGGGGAAAGGTTTCGACCAGCAGGTCGTTTTCGCCCGGCAGGCGCGAGCGCCAGGCCTGCATGCCGAGCCAGTCCTGCACCTGCCGGGGGAGCGCGGCCCATTCGCCCTTGTTGGCCAGCATGCGGCGTACGCGCGAGGCGAGATAGGTGGAGAGCGGGAACTTGCCGCCGTAATAGGCGGGGATCATGGGCTCGTCGCCGCCGCCCTTGGTCACCAGCGCTTCCGTTTCCGCCAGTCCCTCGAAGGAGAGGATGTGCCCGGCAAAGAGAAAGGTGTCGCCGGGCGACAGCTGGTCGATGAAATATTCCTCAATCTCACCGAGCACCCTGCCCCCGCCCGCGCCCACCGGGCGACGCCCTTTCCGGATCATGCGGACTTTCAGCATGGGCGCTTCGACGATGGTGCCGACATTCATGCGGAATTGCTGGATGACTTTCGGGGTCGAGGCCCGCAGGCGCCTGTCGCCTTCAAGCGGCTTGTTGGGGCGCAGGCGCGCGAAGCGGTCATAGGTCTTGAGCGCATAGCCGCCGGTCGCGACGAAATCCACCACGCGGTCGAACTCGTCCCGCGTCAGTTCGCGATAGGGCGAGGCCGAGCGCACTTCCGCGTAAAGCTCATCGGGATCGAAAGGTTCGGAACAGGCCATGCCCAGCACATGCTGGGAGAGCACATCGAACGCGCCCTTGCGGGCGACGAGCCCATCCTGCGCGCCCTCCAGCGCGGCGGCACGGGCGGCCTCGCATTCCAGCACCTCGAAACGGTTGGCGGGGACGAGAAGTGCACGGCTCGGCTCGTCGAGGCGGTGATTGGCGCGGCCGATGCGTTGCAGCAGGCGGCTAGCGCCTTTCGGCGCGCCCATATTGACGACGAGATCGACATCGCCCCAGTCGATGCCGAGATCGAGCGTGGAGGTACAGACGACGGCGCGCAAGCTGCCCGCCGCCATGGCCGCTTCCACCTTGCGGCGCGCTTCCGGCGCGAGCGACCCGTGATGCAGCGCGATGGGCAGCGTGTCCTCGTTCAGATGCCAGAGCGACTGAAAGACGAATTCGGCCTGGGAGCGCGTGTTGACGAAGACCAGCACCATGCGATTGCGCTTGATCTCTTCATAGACGGCAGGCAGCGCATGGCGCGCGGAATGACCGGACCAGGGTATTCGAGCGGGGGGGATCCGCGCTTCAGCCGGGACGGGCAGCTTCGCCGCCGAATCAGGTTCCGGCCCTTTCGGGGTCAAAATGCCCAATTCCGGCATGGCGCCCGCGGGCGCGGTGACGATTTCCGCCATTGCCTCACCCATTTCGGGTTGGGGCATGAGATAGCGGCGCAGCTCGTCCGGCTCGGCCACGGTGGCGGAAAGGCCCACCCGGCGAAGCGACGGC
>NZ_NYVD01000029.1 GCF_002684405.1 Parvibaculum sp.
CTCGTCCTTCAGGCGGAACATGGCCGGCCGCACGAAGAGGAAGGCAAGCGGCGTCCGCTTCAGCACTTCATAGCCGATGATCGGCCCCACCAGCGCCACCGCGAAAGTGACGATGGTGATGAGGTCGCCGTTTTCCCAGCCGGCGAATTTCACCAGCCCCACCCGCATCGCGGCCATCGGTGCGAAGAAGGCGAGGAAGATATAGAGCGAGCGGTGGCCGATGAAGGAGAGCGCGCCTGCGAACCCCGCTTCGGCCAAGACGGTAATCGTCAGGATCGAACCGATCCCGCCCGCATAGCCCATCAGCAGTTCCAGCCCGCGGATCTCGATCAGGCCGGAGAAGACCACGGTCGCGACCGTCGCATAGAGGAGCGCGGCGACGCCGAGGGCCTGCGCCTTGTTCCCGCGCGCCCAGGCGGCGAGTTCGAAGATGCGGCTTGCGCCATAGACGCCGGAGACGAACCAGATGAAGCGCCAGGCGAATTCGTCGAGCAGCATCCAGCCGGTCGCGATCTGGGTGAAATAGAGGCCGATGGCGGCGGCGAAGATCCAGGCCGGGTTCGCCTTGCGGAAGACGCGAAGCACCGTAAAGAAGATCGCCAGCTCATAGATGAACCAGAGCACGCCGAAGGGCTGGAGCGGGATCATCCACATATCGGCCCAGCTGGTGGTCCAGTTGCCGCCGGTCGGCACGGCGATCTTGATACCGATCTGGATCACCGACCAGAGCAGATAGAAATAGCCGAAATGCAGGAGCTTGCGGTCGAGGAAATCGCGCCACGGGCCGTTGATCGCCTTCCAGGCGAACAGACCCGCCACGAGGAAGAAGAGCGGCATGCGGAAGGGCTGGGCGAAGGCGGAAATATCGCTGAAAACGTCCGGCGGCGTGCCGAGCGTGGCGGCCACGCCCCATGTGGTGTGGTCCATCACCACCAGGCTGATGGTCAGGCCCTTCACCGCATCGATCCAGCCGAAACGGGATTTTTCCGCTTTTGGGACGGGATTCGCCGTCCCGGAATCGGCCATTGCGCTCGTCATATCCTGCACCTCGCATCAAATCGGGCCGGAACCGTTCCCCTTCGGGATCGGGTCGGCCTGTTCACGAGGATCGCAGCAGGATGCGGGCCATTCCGATCACTTCCCCTCCCCCTTGAGGGGGAGGGTCAGGGAGGGGGGGAGGCGGCAAACGCCGTGCCGGCGATTGTCTTTACTGCCCGGTCCCCCCCACCCGCCGCGCTTTCGCGCGTCGACCTCCCCCTCAAAGGGGGGAGGTAGGGGAGTGCCGGTGACCGTCTCGCCCTTCACGCCCTCTCGGCAAGCCCGATCATCTCGCGCACCTCTTCGGGCGTGACGCCGCGGGCGCGCAGCTCGCGCAGGCCCATATCCCGGGCGGTCTTGGACAGCCGCCGCCCGTCCTCGTCGCGGACGAGTTCATGATGGTGCCAGCGCGGTTCGGGCAGGCCCAGCAGCACCTGTAGCACGCGGTGGATATGGGTGGCGGGCGAAAGGTCCTGCCCGCGCGTGACCAGCGTCACGCCCTGCAGCGCATCGTCCAGCGTGACGGAGAGGTGATAGCTCGTCGGCACGTCCTTGCGGCCGATCACGACATCGCCATAGGCCTGCGGGCGGGCGCGGATCAGGCCGTGTTCGCCGCGCGAGCCCACGCCTTCCTCCACGAAGGTTACCGGCCCGCCATTCATCTCCTCGGCCATGGCGCAGGCCTTTTCGGTGTCCATGCGCCAGCAATAGGAGCGGCCCTCCCACATCAGCTCGTTGAGCTGGCGTTTGGGAATGTCCTTGTAGAGGCCGGGATAGACGGGCGCGCCGTCCGGGTCGAGCGGCCATTGGCGCGGCGGGATACCGCTTTGCGCGATCGCGTCCTGGATTTCCTTGCGCGTCGCAAAGCAGGGATAGAGGAGGCCCATGTCGCGCAGTTTTTTCAGCGCCGCCTCATATTCCGCAAAATGTTCCGACTGGCGGCGCACCGGCTCTTCCCAGTCGATGCCGAGCCAGGCGAGGTCGTCGTAGATGCCTTGCTCGTATTCCGGGCGGCAGCGGCCGACATCGATGTCCTCGATGCGCAGGATGAAGCGCGCATCCATGGCGCGAGCCATATCCCAGGTAAACAGCGCCGAATAGGCATGGCCCGGATGCAGCCAGCCATTCGGGCTGGGGGCGAAACGCAGCGTTTCGCTCTTTGTGTCGGGCATCGGGAACTCCGTGGGCAGCTCGGGGCGCGGGCGCGCTTGAAAGGGGCGGGGCTCACATATTGGTATGCCGAACAGGACTACCAAGCGCCCGTTGGAATATCCACCTTCGGTGGCTTCACAAAGCCGTTGCACAATATATAGTAAACTTAATTCACTGGGGTCCACCGCTTCGCGGCCACCTGGTTGAGCCGCGGCGGGCCCGCCCTTTAAGGAGGACGGTGTGCAGGCGATGTTTGCCACTCCGGAAGCGTGCCCGGCACTTGTGCTGAATGCGGATTATCGTCCGCTCAGCTATTACCCTCTCTCGCTCTGGTCCTGGCAGGACACGATCAAGGCCGTCTGCCTCGACCGCGTCAACATCGTCTCCTCCTACGACACTTTCGTGCGCTCTCCTTCTTTCGAGATGCAGCTGCCGAGCGTCGTCTCCCTCAAATCATACGTAAAGCCCGCGCGCCATCCCGCCTTCACGCGGTTCAACCTGTTTCTGCGCGACAGCTTCACCTGCCAGTATTGCGGCGACCGGGGCGAGCTGACCTTCGACCATGTCGTGCCGCGCTCGCGCGGCGGGCAGACCACCTGGGACAATGTCATCACCGCCTGCGCGCCCTGTAATTTGCGCAAGGCGAACAAGATGCCGAAGGATGCGGGCATGGAGCCGATGCAGCATCCCTACCGGCCGACGGTCAACGACCTCCACAAAAACGGCCGCTCCTTCCCGCCCAACTATCTGCACGACAGCTGGCAGGACTATCTCTACTGGGACAGCGAACTGGAGCCGTAGGGGTGAGGTTTTGTTTTTGCCCTACACATTGTCATGCCCGGGCTTGACCCGGGCATCCAGTAGGGTGCCTGCGGCATGTGATGCGCTGGATTGCCGGATCAAGTCCGGCAATGACGGGCAAAAGAAAACGCCTATCCCGCGTCGCGAATGAGCCCCAAAAACGGCTCCGCGAATTCCTTCAGCTTCGCGGCGCCGACGCCATGGACCTCGGCAAAGGCTTCGCGCGTCGTCGGGGCGCGGCGGGCCATGTCGATCAGCGTCTTGTCGGAAAACACCACGTAAGCCGGCACGCCACGTTCCTGCGCGATGTCGAGGCGCAGCGATTTCAGCTTCGTGAACAGCGGGTCTTCTTCCGGCGTCAGCTTTTCCGCATCGCTCACGCGCTTGCGTTTCGCCGTCTTCTTTTCATGGCTGTCTGCGCGATAGAGGAACTCTTCTTCCCCCGCGGCGAGCTTCTCGCCAAGCGCGGTGATGATGAGGCTGCCATAGCCGCCCACATCGACCTCCAGATAGCCGCCCGAGACGAGCTGGCGGATCAGCGATTGCCAGTCGGGTTTCTTGAGCTGCGCGCCCTCGCCGAAAGCGGGCAGCCGGTCATGCTTGACCGCGAGCACCTTTTCGGTTTCCTCGCCCAGCATGATGTCGATGATATGCGCCGCGCCATAGCGCTCGCCCGTATCGCGAATGGCCGAGAGCGCGGACATCGCCATTTCCGTCCCGTCGGTCAGGTCCGCCGGGTTCAGGCAGTTGTCGCAATTGCCGCAAGGCGCTGCCGTTTCGCCGAAATAGGAGAGCAGCATGCGGCGGCGGCATTGCGGCGCATCGGCGTAGGCGAGCAGCGCGTTCAGCCGCTGGTGTTCGCGGCGCTGGCGCTCCGGCCCTGCGTCCTCGTCGTCGATGAATTTCCGCCGCATGCGAATGTCGCCCGGCCCGAACAGCATATGCGCTTCCGCCGGTTCGCCGTCGCGGCCCGCGCGGCCGATCTCCTGATAATAGGCCTCAAGGCTGCCCGGCAAATCCACATGCACCACGAAGCGCACATCCGGCTTGTCGATCCCCATGCCGAAGGCGATGGTCGCGACCATGACAAGGTTTTCTTCCGCCATGAAAGCGCGCTGGTTCGCCTCGCGCTCTTCCTTCGTCATGCCGGCGTGATAGGGCAGCGCGTTATAGCCGTTCTGGCGCAACAGCGCGGCGGTCTCTTCCGTCTTCTTGCGCGACAGGCAATAGATGATGCCGTTACCCACATCGCTCCCGCGCCGGTCCAGAAAGCCGAGCAGCTGGTCCTTCCAGCTCGTCTTGGTTTCGACGCTCAGTTGAATGTTCGGGCGGTCGAAGCCCAGCACCTGCACGTCCACATCGCCGCCGAACAGCTTCTGCGCGATGTCGGCCCGCGTCACCTCATCCGCCGTCGCGGTCAGCGCGGCCACGGGCACGCCGGGGAACACCTCGCGCAAGCGGCGCAAATCTTCATATTCGGGGCGGAAGGCCGGGCCCCATTGCGACACGCAATGCGCCTCGTCGATGGCGAAGAGCGACACGTCCAGCTTGCCGATGGCCGCCAGCATGCGCTCCGTCATCAGCCGTTCCGGCGCCATATAGAGAAGGTTCAGCTCGCCCGAAGCGGCGCGCCGCCAGACGGCGACATTGTCCTCGCGCGACTGGCCGGAATGGATCGCATCCGCCGCGACGCCCGCCAGCTTCAGCGCCGAGACCTGGTCCTGCATCAGCGCGACGAGCGGCGATACCACAATGGTGAGCCCGCCCTTCACCAGCGCCGGCACCTGAAAGCAGAGAGATTTGCCCGCGCCCGTCGGCATCACGGCCAGCAGGTTGCGGCCCGACAGCAGCGTATCCACCGCCTCTTCCTGGCCTGCGCGAAACCCGTCGAAGCCGAAGACCTCGCGCAGCACGGCATATTTCGCGGCGTTCAGATCGCCCCCCGCATCGAGGGCGTCACGCGCGTCGGACCGGGCTGCGAGGGTGGAGGCCATGAGACTGGAATTGAAACTCGACTAGCAGGCAGGGCCCCGACAAAACCCCCGGAGCCGAAAGGCAGGCGCGGCAGGCCCCCGAACGCCCAAAAAGACGAATCAAGCCCCGCCACACCCCCAGACTCTCACGGGGAGGGGTGAGGGGGCAAATGGGGGCGATTATTGAAACAAGCTGCCACTAGAGGAGAAGCGACGGCGCGACTACAATGATCCGAAAGAATGGAGTTGTGCATTGAAATATATTAGCCCCTCGATTGCCGAGACTGCTTTTAATTGCCCGCACTGTGGTGTTTTGACAACGCAATTTTGGTTTGGCTTAAGAGCGGAGAAGATGCCTCAGGTCAGCCCCCTACCGGTTTTCTTCGATAAGGACCAAGCTAGTAATTTCGATTTTGGCCACATTGAAGATCCGGAAAAGTTGAAGCGTGCGAAGGAGTTCGTAGCGCGGATGGCTGAGGGGCTGCCTTTTCTTGATGAGCCCCAAGTTGATAGACTTCAACAACAGCAAGTTGCAAACCTGAATATATCATCGTGCTTTAGCTGTAAAAAAATCTCAGTATGGATATTTGATGCGCTTGTTTATCCCAAAAAAGGTGAAGCGCCGCAGCCAAATCCAGACCTCCCTGACGATATAAGACGAGATTATGACGAGGCGAGTTCAATACTTGATCTATCGCCGCGAGGTGCTGCCGCATTGTTGCGTCTCGCTATCCAGAAGCTGTGCAAAGAGCTAGGGCAATCCGGAAAGAACATAAACGATGACATAAGGAAGCTTGTTGCTGCGGGGTTAGATAGCCGTATTCAGCAGGCGTTGGACTACGTCCGCGTGGTGGGAAATAACGCAGTTCATCCTGGTCAAATTGACTTCAAAGATGACCGGGGAACAGCGGAGAAATTATTCGGTCTAAGAGCCTGTTCCAAAAAGAGGTGTGTGATTTCAGCGGCTTATGATTCTGTTGGTTTGCGAACTAACAGGAGATCGATATGCCGTGGACTGAAATC
>NZ_NYVD01000030.1 GCF_002684405.1 Parvibaculum sp.
CGCCGCGATGGCAACACATCGTATACGGATGATGTAGCCGTCGGCGCCGCCGCCGGGATCGACGCCTCGGTCGTGCCGGGCGATGACGACAATTTCAAGATCACAAGCGCAGAGGATCTGATGCGTGCGACCAGACTGCTCGCCGGTGCGAGCGAATACCGCACCGGGCAAGGCTTCGACGTGCATCGCTTCGGCCCCGGCGATCATGTGATGCTGTGCGGGGTGAAAGTGCCTCACTCTCACGGTCTTCTCGGGCATTCCGATGCCGATGCGGGGCTGCATGCCATTACCGACGCCATTCTGGGTGCCATCGCGCAGGGCGATATCGGCAAACACTTTCCGCCTTCCGATCCGCAATGGAAGGGAGCCTCGTCGGATGTCTTTCTTGCCCACGCATCCAGGCTCGCACGCGAGGCGGGCGCGGAGGTGACCCATGTGGACCTCACGCTGATTTGCGAGAAGCCCAAGATCGGACCGCATGCGGAGGCCATGCGGGCGCGTATTTCGGACATCTTGCGGATCGGCCCGGAACGGGTCAGCGTGAAGGCCACGACGACGGAAGGGCTCGGCTTTACCGGGCGCGGAGAAGGCATCGCCGCCCAGGCCGCCGCGACGCTTCGCTTCCGCTGAAAAGGACGAGAGGACGCTTTATGGCGCAATTCACCAGCCCGCCTCGGGGACTTTCTCTCAGCCATCCGGTGGTGCTGATCGCCACATGGCTCGGCAGCGGCCTGCTGCCCAAGGCGCCCGGCACCTGGGGCTCGGTGGCGGCGGTACCCTTCGCCCTGCTGATCTGGTGGGTCGGCGGCGCGTTCTGGCTGGCGCTTGCCGGCGTTCTCCTGTTCGGCGCCGGGTTATGGGCCTCGCAACGCTATGCGCTGGCGCTGGGGCGCGACGATCCATCCGAGGTCGTGGTCGACGAGGTCGCCGCGCTCTGGCTGGTTCTGGCCGCCCTGCCCGTCACCCCGTTCAACTGGTTCGCCGGGTTCTTGCTGTTCCGCTTCTTCGACATCCTCAAACCCTGGCCTATCGGCTGGGCGGACGGTCGCATCAAGGGCGGGTTCGGCATTATGCTCGACGATGTCATCGCGGCCTTTTATGCCGTGCTTGTCTTCATCGTTGCCGACATTGCGATTGCGAGCCTGATATGAGCCTCTTTCCCACGCGCCTTCTTCACCTTGCGGAATTGCTGGTCGGCGATTTGAAGGATGCGGGGCTGAAAATCGTTACCGCGGAATCCTGTACCGGCGGGCTTATTGCCGGACTTCTGACGGAAGTGCCGGGATCTTCCGCCGTGGTGGAGCGCGGTTTCGTCGTCTATTCCAACGAGGCCAAGCGCGAGATGCTGGATGTGCCGGGCGATCTCATCGCCGATTTCGGCGCGGTGAGCGAACCCGTCGCCCGCGCCATGGCGGAAGGCGCGCTCAACAACAGCCGCGCGCATATCGCGATTTCCGTGACGGGCGTTGCCGGCCCCGGCGGCGGCACGCCGATGAAGCCGGTCGGCCTCGTTCATTTCGGCGCGGCGCGGATGAACCGGCGGCTGGAACATGAGATGGAGAGGTTCGGCGATATCGGGCGCGGCGAGATCCGGATGAACAGCATCGAGACGGCGCTCAACCTTGCGCGCCGGATGATGTGAACGGCGTTAACTTTCCGCCGTGTTCCCGTAAAGTTCGTCCGCACGCTGAAGAAAAGCGCCCATCATCTTCATCAGCGCCCGATCGAAGAACTCGCCGATCAGGCGTTCGAGCATGCGGCTCTTGAATTCGAAGTCGATGGAGAAATAGACGCGCGAGCCGCCATTGGGCAGTTCCTCGAAGCGCCATTTGTTCATCAGATATTTGAACGGGCCCTTGATATAGCCGACATCGATGGTGAGTTTTGCAGGGTCCAGCACGACGCGGCTCGTAAACTGTTCGCGCAGAAGCTTGTAGGACACGATGAGGTCGGCCACGACGATTTCGCCGCCCGGAGCTTCGTCGCCCGCGGGCTCGCGCTTGCGGATGCGGGCCGCATTGCACCAGGGCAGGAAATCCGGATAGCTCGCAATATCGGCGACGAGCGCATACATGTCGCGCGCCGGATAAGGCACGTCCTGGCTCTGCTCATGCGCGGGCATGCGACGCCTCAGGCCCCTTTGCCGTCGACGGCCGCGTTGCGGGCGTCCTGCAGCTTCGCAAAGTCTTCATCGGCATGATAGGAAGACCGCGTCAGCGGGCTCGATGAGACCAGCAGGAACCCCTTGGTCCGTGCAATCGTCTCATAGGATTTGAACTCCTCCGGCGTCACGAAACGGTCGATGGCCGCATGTTTGCGCGTGGGCTGGAGATACTGGCCGATGGTGAGGAAGTCGATATCCGCCGAGCGCATATCGTCCATCACCTGCAGCACTTCCTCGCGTGCTTCGCCAAGGCCGACCATGATGCCGGATTTGGTGAAGATCGTCGGGTCGAGTTCCTTCACCCGCTGCAGCAGGCGCAGCGAATGGAAATAGCGCGCGCCGGGCCGGATCTTCAGATAGAGCCGCGGCACGGTTTCCAGATTGTGGTTGAACACATCGGGGCGCGCTTCCACCACGCGCTCCAGCGCGCCGTCCTTGCGCAGGAAGTCCGGCGTCAGGATTTCGACCGTGGTGCCGGGCGAATATTCGCGGATGCGCTCGATCACATCGACGAAGTGCTGTGCGCCGCCATCGGCGAGGTCGTCGCGGTCCACCGAGGTGATGACGACATGGCGCAGGCCGAGCTTGGCCACGGCTTCCGCCACATGTTCGGGCTCTTTCGTATCGACGGGGGCCGGCAGGCCTGTCTTCACATTGCAGAAGGAGCAGGCGCGCGTGCAGGTGTCGCCCAGGATCATCATGGTGGCGTGCTTCTTGGTCCAGCATTCGCCGATATTCGGGCAGCCCGCTTCCTCGCACACCGTGACAAGCTCGTGATCCTTCACGATCTTCTTCGTCTCGCGATAGACGGGCGAGCCGGGCGCCTTCACGCGGATCCATTCCGGTTTGCGCAGAATGGGCGTGTCGGGGCGATGGGCCTTTTCAGGGTGGCGCGGGCGCGGCTTCGCGCTTTCCGCCTGCGTTTTATCGACGATCGTGACCATAAGCTCCGCCATATGCCGGGATGTTCAGGACATGGATAGACGTTCTGACAGATTCAAGCAAATCGTGCGTGAATCCGGATTCAATTCAAGCCGAGGCGGGTAAACTGCGCCTCCGGCGCTTCCAGCTCGCGCAGGGCGCTTTCGAGCGCTTCGGCCAGTTCCTTTTCCTTTGCGGTGCCGGCGAGATTGCGCTCCTCTTCAGGGTCTTCGGAAAGATTGAAGAGATGGTTGCCGGTGAATTTCGCCCGCGCCCAGAAGGGAACGGCGTCGCTCTCGTCCCATGGCTGATGGATGACCGGCACATTGCTGCCGGGCATGCGATCGAGAAAGGCTCGGTCATCGGGCAGCGGCAATTCCTGCTCTCGCGTCAGTACATGCGTCGGCATGGTGGACCAGCGATTGGAGAGCATGGCAAGCGGCGCGTTGCTGTCCTTCGGCGCGCGGGCATATTTGTGCGTGCCGTCGATATAGTGGACCTCCCTGCCCCAGACGCCAGTGAGCAGCCAGTCGCGCACCGACTTCGCCTCGCCGGACAGAAGCGGCAGCAGGGATTTGCCATGGGTGCGCTGGCGCGCCTCGACGCCGAAGAGATCGGCGAGCGTGGCGAAGAGATCGACGCTGGTGGTGAGCGCGTCGCATGTGCCGGGCGCGACGCCGGGATGGGCAAGCATCAGCGGGATATGGCCGAGCGGCTCGTAAACGGGCACGCCGGGCTTGCCCCAGATATCCTTCTCGCCGAGATAATGGCCGTGATCGGTGCAGAGGATGACGAGCGTGTCGTCCCACAAGTTATTGCGGTCCAGCGCGTCGAGCAGCTTGCCGAACCAGGCGTCGATCATGGTGAGCTTGCCGCCGTAGCAGGCGCGGATCTGTTTTGCCTGCCGTTCGTCGATGATGCCCTTCTCGATAGCGCCCCGGATATAGGGCGGCCAGATGAGATGGGGGCCCTCCCAGTCGGCGTCATACATGGAGGCATAGGGCTCGGGCGTATCGAAGGGCTCATGCGGGTCGAACTCATCGACGAACAGCATGAAGCGGTCGTAATGGCCCGCATTCTCGTCGATCCAGCGGGCGGCGGCGCCCATGGTGCGGGGGCCGGGAAAGTCTTCCTCGCCCTTGAACCAGCCGCGTGAATTGTCATAGGGCATGTGGCGGTCGAAGAGGAGCTGCGGCGCACCGGCCCAGCTCGGATCGGGCCGCGTCTTCCACGGATCGCCCTCATGGCCGCGCTGATAATCCCAGGCGGAGAAATCGACGTGGTAATTCTCGCCACCCGTTTCGAAGAGATGGGGATGGTCGGAGATGAGCTGCGTCGTCACGCCCTTCGCGCGCAGCTCATAGGTGATGGCGTCTTCCCAGATTTCGATGGAGCCCCAGGGCCGCCAGAGAAAATCGAGCGCGCCGCAGAGAATGTCGTGCCGCGCAGGCATGCAAGGCAATGAGCCGGTGAAATGGTTCGTGAAGCGCGTTGCGCACGCGGCGAAGCGGTCGAGATGCGGCGTTGCGAACTCGGTGCCGCCATAGGCGCCCAGCATGTGGCGGTTGAGGCTGTCGAGCAGAATGACGACGGCATTCGCCGGCTTCTTCAAGCCGGTCTCTTCGGTACGTGCCATCCGGTCTCCTCCCCCATGCGGCGCGACGAATATTCCTTTAAGGCTACTCTTTCCGGGCGGCTCTTTCAGCCCTGCGGCGCGAGGCCCAGAGATTGAGCGCTTCCACGCCGACCGAGAAGGCCACGGCGAAGTAGAGATAGCCCTTCGGAATATGGAAATGCAGGCCGTCCGCAATGAGCGAGACGCCGATCAGGATGAGGAAGCTCAGCGCCAGCATTTTCACCGTCGGATGCTTCTCGACAAAGGCGCTGACGGGCTCGGCTGCGAAAACCATGACGATGACGGCGATCACGACGGCAGTCGCCATGATCTCGAAATGATCGGACATACCGACGGCGGTCATCACGCTGTCGAAGGAGAAAACGATGTCGATAATGGCAATCTGAAGCACGACCATCGCAAGGGCGCTTTTTGCAACCTTTACTGGCCCGCACTGCACTTCCTCCTCGCCCTCCACGGATTCATGGATTTCGAGAGTGGATTTCGCGAGCAGGAAAAGGCCGCCTCCCATAAGCAGCAGGTCGCGCCATGAAACGGCAAAGTCCTCCAGCGTGAAAACGGGATCGGTCAGCGTGACCACCCAGGCGGCGGACGCCAGCAGGCCGAGCCGCGTGACCACGGCGGCCAGCAGACCGAGCCTTCGGCCGAGCTTCTGCTGACTTTTCGGCAGACGCCCGGCGATAATCGACAGGAAGATCAGATTGTCGACGCCGAGAACGACCTCGAGCACCGTCAGCGTTGCAAGGCTTGCCCAGGCACCGGGCGTCAACAAAATGTCGAACATATTCGCCGTCAGATATGGAGTGCTCTCTGATACGCATCGAGCACGGACTCATGCATCATCTCCGACAATGTGGGATGTGGGAAGATGGTGTGCATCAGCTCGGCTTCGGTCGTCTCCAGATTTTTGGCCACCGTATAGCCCTGAATGAGCTCTGTCACCTCTGCGCCGATCATATGCGCGCCGAGCAGTTCGCCGGTTTTCTCATCGAAAATGGTCTTGATGAGCCCCTGATCCTCGCCAAGCGCGATGGCCTTCCCATTGCCGGTGAAGGGAAAACGGCCGACCTTGACCTTGTGGCCCTGCTCCACCGCCTGCGCCTCGGTGAGGCCGACGCTGGCAATCTGGGGCGCGGAATAGGTACAGCCGGGCACTTTTTTCGTGTCGAGCGGATGAAGCCCCTTCACGCCCGCCATATGCTCCACGGCGATGACGCCTTCATGCATGGCCTTGTGGGCAAGCCAGGGCGCGCCGACGAGATCGCCGATGGCATAGACGCCCTTCACGCCGGTGCGCAGCCATTCGTCCACGACGACATGGCCTTTCTCGACCTTGATGCCGGCGTCTTCCAGCCCGATCTTTTCCACATTGCCGGTGATGCCGACGGCGGAGATCACTCGCTCGACTTCGATGGTTTCGGATTTGCCCTGTGCGTTGGCGATAGTCGCCTTGACGCTGTTCTTCTGCTTGTCGAGCTTTTCGACCTTGGCGCCCGTCATGATTTTCATGCCGCGCTTCTTGAAGGCGCGGGCCGCCATTTTCGAGATTTCCTCGTCTTCGACAGGCAGGATGCGATCCATCACCTCGACGACCGTCACCTCGCAGCCGAAGGCGCGATAGAAACTCGCAAACTCGATACCGATGGCGCCCGAGCCGATGACCAGCAGCGATTTCGGCATGGCGTCGGGCACCATGGCCTCGCGATAGGTCCAGACGAGTTTGCCGTCGGGTTCGAGCCCCGGCAGGGTCCGCGCGCGGGCGCCGGTGGCGAGGATGATGTTCTTCGCCTTCAACGTCTGTTTGCCGTCTTTCGTCTCGGCCTCCACGACACCTTCGCCCGCCAGACGGCCGGAGCCTTCAATGACGTCGATCTTGTTCTTCTTCATCAGGAAACCGACGCCCTTTGAGAGGCGCTCGGAGACTTCACGGCTGCGCTTGACGATGGCGGCGGCGTCATAGGACGGGTTTTCGACCTTGAGGCCGAACTCCTCCGCCCGCTCGATGAGGTCGTAGACTTCCGCCGAGCGCAACAGCGCCTTGGTCGGTATGCAGCCCCAATTGAGGCAGATGCCGCCCAGACGGTCGCGTTCCACGATGGCGGTCTTCATGCCGAGCTGCGCGGCGCGCACCGCCGCCACATAGCCGCCGGGGCCGGAACCGATGATGACGAGGTCGTAGCTTTTCTCACTCATGGGTCCGCCTCCTCACAGCAACATGCGGGCGGGGAATTCCACGAAGCCCTTGAAGGCATCGAGGAAGCGGGCACCGAGCGCCCCGTCAATCGCGCGGTGGTCGCAGGACATGGTGACGGTCATCACGGTCGCCACCTCGACCTTGCCGTCCAGCACCACGGTCCTCTCCTCGCCTGCGCCGACAGCCAGAATGGCGGCCTGAGGCGGGTTGATGACGGCGGTGAAGTGTTTGATGCCGAACATGCCGAGATTGGAGATGGAGAAGGAGCCGCCCTCGAACTCCGACGGTTTCAGTTTCTTGTCGCGTGCGCGGCCCGCCAGCTCTTTCGCTTCGGAGGCGATTTGCGCGAGCCCCTTGGTTTCGGCGGCCCGAAGAATGGGCGTGATGAGACCGCCATCCAGCGCGACGGCGATGCCGACATCGGCATGCTTGTGTTTCAGGAGCGCATCGCCCGCATAGGACACATTCGCCTCCGGCACCTTCTTCAGGGCGAGTGCCGCGGCGCGAATGAGGAAATCGTTCACCGACAGCTTCACACCGCCATCGGCCAACTCATTGTTGAGTTCCTTCCGGACTCGGAGCAGCTCGTCCAGCCTGCAATCCACCGTCAGGTAGAAATGCGGGATTTCCTGCATGGACTGGGTGAGACGGCGCGCAATCGTCTTGCGCATGCCGTCGAGCGGTATTTCCTCGTAAGAGCCTTCCTCGTAGAAAGCCCTCGCGTCGATGCTCTGGGCGGGCGCCATGGCCTGCCCCGCCGCTTTCGATGCGGCGGCGCCGGGCTTTGCGCCTTCCACATCGGCGCGCACGATGCGGCCATGCGGCCCGGAGCCTTTGAGCGACGCGAGGTCGACGCCTTTTTGCGCCGCTATACGGCGAGCAAGCGGGCTGGCGAAGATGCGTTCACCGCTGGCATCCGTCGGCGCGGGGGGCGCTTTTCCGCCGGGGTCCTTTGCGGCCGGCGCAGGCGCCTTTTCGGGAGCGGGTTTCTCGGCCTTCGCCGGAGCGGGAGCCGCCTCAGGTTCACTCTCCGTCTTCTGCGGCGCAGAGGGCGCTCCCTTGGAGGGATCGAAGCCCTCAAGGTCGTCTTCGCTTTCACCTTCCTCCAGCAGGACGGCAATAGGCTTGTTGACGGCGACGCCCTCGGTGCCTTCGGCCACGAGGATTTCGCCGATGGTACCTTCATCGACGGCTTCCACTTCCATGGTGGCCTTGTCGGTCTCGATTTCAGCGATGACATCGCCAGAGCTGACGGTGTCACCTTTCTTGACGTGCCATTTGGCAAGCGTGCCCTCTTCCATGGTGGGCGAAAGGGCGGGCATCAGAACCGGTGTCGGCATGTTTCCCTCCCTCAGCGATAGCAGACGGTTTTCACCGCCTCTATCACTTCATCCGCACTGGGAAGCGCGAGTTTTTCCAGATTGGCCGCGTAAGGCATGGGCACATCCTTCTGCGTCACGCGGAGGATCGGCGCGTCGAGATAATCGAAAGCCTTGGCCTGCACCTGCGCGGCGATCTCCGCACCGACACCGCAATGCGGCCAGGTCTCGTCCACCGTGACGACGCGGTTGGTTTTCTTGACGGACTCGATCACCGTATCGATGTCGAGCGGGCGAATGGTGCGCAGGTCGATGAGTTCGGCATTGATGCCCTCCTCTTCGAGCTTCGCCATCGCATCGAGGCAGTAAGTGATGCCGTGGCTGTAGGAGACCAGCGTTACATCCGTGCCTTCCTTCATCACGCGCGCCTTGCCGATGGGCAGCGTGTAGTCATCGATCTGCGGCACATCGAAACTCTTGCCGTAGAGCACTTCGTTTTCCAGGAAGACGACCGGGTTCGGATCGCGGATGGCGGCTTTCAGCAGGCCTTTCGCATCCATCGCCGAATAGGGTGCGATGACGATGAGGCCCGGAACATGCGCGTACCAGGAGGAATAGTCCTGACTGTGCTGCGCGCCCACACGGGCCGCGGGACCGTTCGGTCCCCGGAACACGATGGGACAGGACATCTGGCCGCCGGACATGTAGCGCGTCTTAGCCGCCGAATTGATGATGTGGTCCATCGCCTGCATGGCGAAGTTGAAGGTCATGAATTCGACGATGGGACGAAGCCCGGCCATCGCCGCGCCGACGCCAAGGCCCGTAAAGCCGTGCTCGGTGATCGGTGTATCGACCACACGCTTGTCGCCGAATTCGGCGAGCAGGCCCTGCGTGACCTTGTAGGCGCCTTCATATTGCGCAACCTCTTCGCCCATGACGAACACACGTTCGTCGCGGCGCATCTCTTCCGCCATAGCGTCGCGCAATGCTTCGCGGACGGTCTGTTCCTCGAATTCGGTTCCTTCGGGCAGCTCGGGATCGGATGCAACCTCGACCGCGGGCGGGGCCGGCGCTTCATCGCCTGCATCGTCGGGTTCTTCCGCCTTCGGAGCTTCGGTCTTCTCCTGCGGCGCAGATGATTCCACCTTTTCTTCGCTCACGCTTTCGGTGTCTTCATCCTCACCGGCCAGAAGTGCGATGACTTCGTTGACCTTCACATTTTCCGTGCCTTCCGGCACGACGATCTTTGCGACGGTTCCGTCATCGGCCGCTTCCACTTCCATCGTCGCCTTGTCGGTTTCGATTTCCGCGATCACATCGCCGGAGCTGACGGTGTCGCCTTCCTTCACGTGCCATTTGGCGAGCGTGCCTTCCTCCATGGTCGGAGAAAGAGCGGGCATGGTTACCTTGATCGACATTGGCTCAGGCCCCCTCGCTCAGTTCCACGACATCCGTCCACAGCTCGGACGGATCGGGTTCGGGTGATGCCTGGGCGAATTCAGCCGCCTCGTTGACGGTTTTCTTGATTTCCTTGTCGATGTTTTTCAGTTCGTCCTCGCTCAGCTTATGGTCCTCGATCAGGCGCTTCCTCACCTGTTCGATGGGATCATGCTCGGAGCGCATCTTGTTCACTTCTTCCTTCGCCCGGTATTTGGCCGGGTCGGACATGGAATGGCCGCGATAGCGATAGGTCATCATCTCCAGGATGTAGGGGCCCTTGCCCGCACGGCACCATTCCACCGCCTTCTGGCCCGCCTCGCGCACGGCACGGACATCCATGCCGTCCACTTCCTCACCCGGGATATTGAAGCTCAACCCGCGCTTGGAGAGGTCGGTCTGCGCCGAGGAGCGCGCCACGCTGGTGCCCATGGCATAGCGGTTGTTCTCGATCACATAGATGACCGGCAACTGCCAAAGCTCGGCCATGTTGAAGCTTTCATAGACTTGGCCCTGGTTTGCCGCGCCGTCGCCGAAGAAGGTCAGGCAGACACGATCCGTATCGTTGTACTGATTGGAGAAGGCAAGGCCCGTTCCGATGGGCACCGGGGCGCCGACGATGCCGTGGCCGCCGTAAAAATTCTTTTCGATGCTGAACATATGCATCGAGCCGCCCTTGCCTTTGGAGTAGCCCCCTTCCCGGCCGGTCAGCTCGGCCATGACGCCTTTCGGGTCCATGCCGACCGCCAGCATGTGGCCGTGGTCGCGGTAGGAGGTGACGACCTGATCGCCGTCCTCGATCGCCCCCTTCATGCCGGTGACAACAGCTTCCTGACCGATATAGAGATGGCAGAAGCCGCCGATGAGGCCCATGCCGTACATCTGGCCCGCCTTCTCCTCGAAACGGCGGATCAGCAGCATGTCGCGATAGGCCTGCATGTCCTCATCCTTGCCGAAATCCGCAGGCGCGCTCCCGGAGGCAGACGACTTCCGGCGAGACGGATTCCTCGACGTGTTTTTGGCGGATGAAGAGGTTTTTCCGGACGTCTTTTTTCCGGAGGTTGCGCTCGTGCGGGAGCGAGTAGCCATGGGGGGCGGCCTCCATATTCAGCTTTTGTGCAGCACCATGTTGCACCTGCTATTGGAGACAGCTTACCGGCTGTTCGTAAAGGTATGTTTTCAAAAAGATTTTTAACGATTAACCTGATTTTGGTTAATCATGCTTCACTGCAATCGATTAGCGTTTTCGGCCGGAACGATCGAGAATGATAATTTCGTTCGGATCAGCATAACCAAGCGTTGCCCGCGCCCGCTCATCGAGCAAATCGGGGTCGAGGCTTTCGGGCCGCAGAAGGGCCACGCGCCTTTCCAGACGCTCCCTTTCGCCGCGGACTTCCTTCAGCTCTCCGTGAAGCGTTTCAACCCGATCCTGAAGCGCCAGCCAGTTGATGAAGCCGTAGCGTCCATGCATCGCATGATAGGCGAAATAGGCAATCGCTATCGCGGCGACGAGCGGTACGAGCGCGTCGCGCAGACGAAGGTTCCGAGAGGGGCGAATCAGGTTCAAAGTCTCCATGACCGAAAGGAATCACATCGTGATTCTTTCGGTCAAGGACTATTGACTCGCCGGAAGCGAAATGATTCTCAAACGGCTCGTTCAGCCCTTCAGAACCGAGGTTCCGGCATATTCCGCGGCCGGCCCCAGCGCCTCTTCAATACGGATGAGCTGGTTGTATTTGGCCAGGCGGTCGGAGCGCGCGAGCGACCCGGTCTTGATCTGCCCGCAATTGGTCGCAACCGCGAGATCGGCGATGGTCGCGTCCTCGGTTTCGCCGGACCGGTGGGACATGACGGCGGTGTAGTGCGCGCGCTGCGCCATCTCCACCGATTCCAGCGTCTCGGTGAGCGACCCGATCTGGTTCACCTTCACGAGAATGGAGTTCGCGACGCCGCGATCGATGCCGTCCTTCAGGCGCTTCTTGTTGGTGACGAAGAGATCGTCGCCGACAAGCTGCACGCGCTCGCCGATGGCGTCGGTCAGCGCCTTCCAGCCATCCCAGTCGTCTTCGGCCATGCCGTCTTCGATGGAGATGATCGGATAGCGGCTCACGAGGTCGACGTAATAGTCGACCATGCCCGCCGCATCGAGCTTCTTGCCCTCGCCCTTCAGATTGTAGACGCCGTTTTCGAAGAACTCGGTCGAGGCAGCGTCGAGCGCGAGGTAGATGTCCTCGCCCGGCTTGTAGCCGGCCTTCTCGATGGCCTTCATGATGAAGCCAATGGCTTCGTCCGTGGAGGACAGGTTCGGCGCAAAGCCGCCCTCATCGCCCACATTGGTGTTGTGCCCGGCGGATTTCAGCTCGCTCTTCAGCGTGTGGAAGACCTCGGAGCCCATCCGCACCGCATCCGCGATGGAAGCGGCGGCGACCGGCATGATCATGAATTCCTGGATGTCGATCGGATTGTCGGCATGTTCGCCGCCATTCACGATGTTCATCATCGGCACCGGCAGGATGCGCGCCGACGGGCCGCCCAGATAGCGGAAAAGATGCTGGCCGAGCGACGCGGCTTCGGCCTTGGCCATGGCGAGCGACACGCCGAGGATCGCATTGGCGCCGAGACGGGACTTGTTCTCCGTGCCGTCGAGTTCGCACATGATCCGGTCGATCTGGATCTGCTCGCCGGCATCCATGCCGCCGATGGCATCGAAGATTTCGCCGTTTACCGCGTCCACCGCCTGCTGGACGCCCTTGCCCTTGTAGCGTTCGCCGCCGTCACGCAGCTCCACGGCCTCATGGGCGCCCGTGGACGCGCCCGACGGCACGGCGGCGCGGCCCAGCGCGCCGTCATCCAGCAAGACATCGACTTCGACCGTCGGATTGCCGCGGCTGTCCAGGATTTCCCGGCCAATGATATCGATGATGGCTGCCATTGAGATTCGCTCCACTGGGTTGTTTTTTCTGGATCGGGACCTGAATGCGCCTGAAAACGCCCGTCCCGGTGCCAGCCTTTCGACCGGCACAGGATTGGGCGTTTTCATAGCGGACAGGCGGGGCCGGCGAAAGCCCCTTAATCCCCCAATTGGAGCCTCATACCATCCCGCGAGGCACGAATATCAGTTGGCCGCCGCCATCCTGGCGGGACCATAGGCACTATCGAGCAGCCATTCGCGGTTCTGGCGGATATAGGCCAGCTGAGCCTCGACGATCGCGCGTCCCAGACCGGCCGCGAAGACCTGCCCGGCATTGCGATCCTGCTCGGCCTCCCGGCGGTCGAGATCCCCGAGTATCCGCTCCGATTCCTCGGTCTGCCGGTCCAGCAGTTCCTCGAGCCTTTCGCGCGGCAGAAACGGCGCGAAGGACAGGATGAAAAGGAATTCCGAGCGGAGCTTGTGCTTGGCCGTGCAGGTCATCAGCGCATCCAGACAGGCGCGCCTCCCCGCTTCGGTCAACTCGTAGATCTTCTTGTTCGGCCGATTGTCCTGTTCGACTTTCTCGAAGGTGACCAGCCCTTCAGTCGCCAGCTCATTCAGCGCCGGATAAAGGTTTGAAAGACTTACATCGAGCAGTTCAGAGATGTCCTGCTCCATGATTTTCTTGATGTCATAGCCAGTGGCTGGACCGCCCATCAATACGCTGAGCAGCAATTCCTTGGTGTTCAACCCGCTTCCCTCCCCGTCAGCAGATTTCATTTCAAAAACCGGTTTTGTCTTTGGTGTGCCCTCCCGGCACTTGCCTCGTGAGTTATTTGTCTATATCGGGTTCATATATAGGTTTTTTAGACCTAGAATGAATAGATATATAACAGATTGACCACACGACGTATCACTCCTCCTCCTCCTCCTCCTCGATCGTCAAGGTCAGCATCCCTCACCACCTCGTAGCCGGCTCCGGCGGGGCCGGCTGCATACTTTACCCAACCGCCGATAGGGAACGCTAACAGGGAACTCCTAGCAGCTAGGGGGGTAACAATATGAAATTACGGGTACTTAGCGGGTCTGTCACCCGCGAAGATCGGCGGAGTACGTTGCTTTCCGCAATATTCGCCGCCTCAGCGCTTCTTGCCGCTACGTTTTCCGGGGCCGCACATGCCGAGGAATTCAAGTTCGGCGACCTCAGCATTTCGACCGCAACCACGCTGAAAGCCGGTGTGACCATGCGTGCAAGCGCGCGCGACTGCCGCCATGTGAACTCCAAGAACGGCGGCTGTGTGCAGGGCGACGGCGCCGGTACCGGCATGAACTCCGACAATGGCAATCTGAACTTCGGCCCGGGCGACATCACCAGCGCCACGGTTCGCGCCACGATGGACATTTCCGGCAAGTGGAAGAATTACGGCTTCTTCGTCCGTCCGACCGCCTTCTACGACCAGGTCTATGCCGCCAACAACATGGACTTCTACGACCTGACGCCAACGGCGCAGGGTGTGGCGAACGGCGAAGCGAAGATTCTCGATGCCTATGTCTATGGCTCCTTCGACATCGCCGGCCACCAGACCACCATCCGCTTCGGCAAGCAGGTGCTGAACTGGGGCGAAAGCCTGTTCATTCAGGGCGGCGTCAACAGCTTCCAGGCCGCCGACGTGACGGCGATCCGCGCGCCCGGTTCGGAACTGCGCGAAGGCTACACGGCCATGCCGATGCTGGTCTTCCAGACCGCGCTGACGCCGGATATCAGCCTTGAGGCTTTCTGGCAGTTCGCCTATTCGATCACGCGCCTCGATCCGGCCGGTTCGTTCTTCTCCACGGACGACATTACGGGACCGGGCTCTCTGCCCTCGGTCCTGAACGCCAATTTCGACGATCCGCAGAACTGCGCACCGGACGGCTCGTATAATCCGGCGGACTACCTCAACCCGAACAGCAACCCGATCTGTCTGGATCGCACGGCGGATCGCGGTCAGGACTCCACCAACCAGTTCGGCGCCGCGCTGCACTATTACGCAGCCGATGTCGGCATGGGAACGGATTTCGGTCTCTACTACATCCGCTTTTCCAGCCGTCTTCCCTATCTTGGCTTCACCAATGGCCCGACGGACTTCCAGACGACCTGCGACACGCTCGCCGGTACGCCGGGCGCTTGCTCTGTGCCTGCTGTCGCCGCCAGCATTGCCCCTCTCGCCTTTGCCATCGGTGCCAACCAGGCAACCTACTTCTACGACTTCCCGACCATCGAGACGATCGGCGCGAGCTTCAACACCACGATCGGCACCACTGCCGTGGCCGGCGAGCTGACCTTCTCGCCGAAGATGCCCTTCGGTATCAACGACAGTGCAATGAACGCTTCCCAGATCGACGGTCTGGGTGCGACCGATCCGCTCGCCGACGCCAATGGCTTGCCGAACGGTCCGATCAGCCTGCTTCCGTTCAATCCCGGTGCAGGTCAGTCGACGCTCTCGCATATCGACCTCGATGCCTATCAGGGACAGTTCAACACGATCGACGCCTTCTCCTCGACGGATCTGATCCCGTCGACGCTGGGCGCCGACAGCGGCTACTTCCTGTTCAACATGGGCTTCGTCTATGTGCCGAACGCAGACAAATATCCGCTGAACCGTGGCGGCGCGGAAGGTGGCTATCCGAATGTTACCGGTGCTGCCATCCTTCAAGGCTCGCCCTTTGCCACCAACCCGCAATATGCGACGGAGTGGTCGACGGGCTATGTGATGCGTCTGGGCGTGGACTACAACAACGCCTTCAATACGCCCTTCACCGTGTCGCCCTATCTGGCATGGCGCCAGGACCTCACCGGCTGGTCGCCCGGCCCGAACACGGCCAACTACCAGCAGGGCCTGAAACAGGTCGGTATCGGTGTCGGCATCGACTACCAGAGCTCATGGCGCGCGAACCTCGCCTATGTGAACACGTTCTCGAACGACTGGACGGTGACGATGACCGACCGCGATTACGTGCAGGCGAGCATCTCCTACGCGTTCTGATCCCCGGATCGGGCCACGACCAACCCCGGGGGCTTCCGCCTCCGGGGTTTTTCTTTTCCGGCACGCGCTTGACGCTGGGGCGAGGCTGCTGTTCAACACCTCGATCCCGGCCTGTACGGCCCTCACGCATCGAAAGAAAATGGCTCAGACCCCGCAAAAACCGGACAAGGCTCTCGTTCTCTTTTCCGGCGGACAGGATTCGACCGTCTGCCTGGCCTGGGCGCTGGCGCGCTATGAGAAGGTGGAGACCATCGGCTTCGATTACGGCCAGAGCCACAAGGTGGAGCTGGAATGCCGTGAGCGGGTGCGTGAGCGGCTCTGCGAGCTGTTTCCCGATTGGGCTGCCCGGCTCGGGCCGGATCACATGCTCGACCTCACCACGCTGGGCGCCATCAGCGACACGGCGCTGACACGCGAAGCCGAAATCGAGATGGGAGAGGACGGCCTGCCGACCACTTTCGTGCCGGGCCGTAACCTGCTCTTCCTCACCTATGCCGCCGCGCTGGGCTATCGCCGGGGCGCCTTCACGCTGGTGGGCGGGATGTGCGAGACCGATTATTCCGGCTATCCGGATTGCCGGGACGAGACCATGCGCTCACTCCAGCAGTCGCTGTCTCTCGGCATGGCAAAGCCCTACACCATCGAAACGCCCCTGATGTGGATCGACAAGGCGGCCACATGGGCTCTGGCGGAAGAGCTGGGCGGCAAGGCACTGGTGGAGCTCATTATCGAGGACACCCATACATGCTACCGGGGCAACCGTCGCCAGCGGCATGACTGGGGCTATGGATGCGGCACCTGCCCTGCCTGCGAGCTTCGCGCGTCGGGCTATGAGAAATGGCGCGCCGCGCAGGCCGCAGGGCGGTAAAGGCGGGGTCCATGTATTCGGTGAAGGAACTTTTCTACACGCTTCAGGGTGAAGGCGCGCAGGCCGGCAGGCCCGCCGTTTTCTGCCGTTTTGCGGGCTGCAATCTCTGGTCCGGGCGCGAGCAGGACCGCGAAAGCGCGCAATGCACCTTCTGCGACACGGATTTCGTCGGCACGGACGGCCCCGGCGGCGGTAAATTCAAAACAGCCGATGAGCTTGCCGATGCCGTCGCCGCGGCGTGGGAAGGCGACACCGACGACACACGCTATGTCGTCTGCACTGGCGGCGAGCCGCTGCTTCAACTTGACAGCGAGGCCATTGCTGCGCTTCATGCGCGCGGTTTCGAGATCGCCATCGAGACCAATGGTACGCTGAAGGCCCCTGAAGGGATCGACTGGATTTGCGTGAGCCCCAAGGCGGACGCCCCGCTGGCGCAGCTCACGGGCGCCGAATTGAAGCTGGTCTTTCCGCAGGCCGCCGCCATGCCGGAACGCTTCGAAACGCTCGCCTTTCGGCATTTTTATCTGCAGCCGATGGACGGCCCCGACCGCGAAGCGAACACCCAGGCCGCCACAGCGTATTGCCTCAAGCATCCGAAGTGGAAGCTGAGCCTGCAAACACACAAGATGATCGGTATTCCGTAATGCGTATCTATAAGGAATTCATGTTCGACGCGGCGCATTACCTTCCTTATGCGGAGGAAGGTCATCCGAACCGCAGAATGCACGGACATTCGTTCCGCGTCGTCGTCTGGCTGGAGGGCAAACCCGATCCGGCGACGGGGCTCGTTCGCCATTTCGAGGATGTAGAACGCGAGTTGATGAAGGTGCGCGGCGAGCTGGACCATCACCTGCTGAACGAGATCGAGGGCCTTGAATTTCCGACGCTGGAAAAGATTTCAGCCTGGATCTGGAATAAGCTCAAAGGCCCGCTTCCGGAGGTCGCCCGCATCGAGATCCATCGCGCCTCCTGCAATGAAGGCTGCGTCTATGACGGGCCGGAGGACAAGGCATGAGCAAGAAAAACGACCCTCACGTC
The DNA here is from genome assembly GCF_002684405.1 of Parvibaculum sp. Lineage (GTDB taxonomy): Bacteria > Pseudomonadota > Alphaproteobacteria > Parvibaculales > Parvibaculaceae > Parvibaculum. The sequence continues at coordinate 17,515 of NZ_NYVD01000030.1, forward strand.
GTGACGCAGCTCGGACAAAACGTGGCGCCAGCGGCCTCGCCCGAGGACGCGCAGCTGGAACGGGTGCCCAATCCTCATCCCGACACGGACTATATCGCCCGCTTCACCGCGCCTGAATTCACCTCCCTCTGCCCCGTGACCGGGCAGCCGGATTTTGCGCATCTGGTGATCGACTATGCGCCGGGCAAATGGCTGGTGGAGTCCAAATCACTCAAGCTCTATTTCCAGTCCTTCCGCAATCACGGGGCCTTCCATGAGGATTGCACCGTCGCCATCGGCAAACGGCTCAACACGCTGCTGAAACCGAAATGGCTCAGGATCGGCGGCTACTGGTATCCGCGCGGCGGCATCCCCATCGACGTCTTCTGGCAGACGGGCAAGCTGCCGGAAGGTGTGTGGGTGCCGGACCAGGGCGTGCAGCCCTATCGCGGCAGAGGCTGAGGCCAGGCCGGGTCTAGTCTAGTAGGCGATCCGGAACCTGTCCGACGGCTTCCCCTCATCGGGCGGCAATATCTCCCTCGGGGGATCGAGTTGCAGCCGCCGTGCGAGGCGTGGGCCGTAATTGGCCGGAACTTCACGCCCGCCCAGGCTGTAGGTCAGGTCGCGCAGATGCTGCGCCAGCGCATACCGATCCCGGATATGGGCGATTTCCTCATAGGGAATAACGTCGCCTATCTGGACGGATAAAGATCCGCCCATCTGCTTTCGCACCTCCCTAAACAGAAGCGCGATGCGCAAGGTGGCGCTGAGATGGCTTGCCGCATGGAAGGCCCAGCCATTTTCTCCCTCGAAATACAGGGGCACCACGCTCGCCCGCGATTTCTGGATGAGCTGCGAGACGAAGGGCTTCCAGGCGGGATCGAAGGCCGGCAAACGGGAGAAGGCGCGCATCCGCGTCGAGACGGTCCCGCCGGGAAAGAGGATCAGGGTCCCGCCCTCGGCAAGGGTGCGGCGGGCCTCCGCCCGGGTCCGCAGATTCGTGGCCATTGCGTCGCGCGTCAGACGGAAGTCGATCGGCAGAGAATTCAGCCGCATCTCTTCCGGGCCGGTCAGAAGCGAGTTGATCAGGATCCGAAAGTCGCCGCGCGCGCGACCGGCGAGCACACAGGCGCCGATCCCGTCCAGCACGCCATAAGAGTGATTTGAGACGAAGATGAGCGGTCCCTCTTTCGGGATCGCGGCAAGCCTTGCTTCGTCATAAGCCAGCCGCAGACGCAGAAGACGCAGCCCCGCCTCGAAAAACGGCTCCTCAGGCCTCGGCGCAGCCCGGTTGCGCAGGTAGAGCTGCATAAGCTCCCGCTGGCCCACCAGACGTTCGATCGTCCGGATGGTTTTCCGCCTCAATGCACTGTCGCCGGGCGCCACGAAACTGAACTGGTCCTCCAGTCCAGGGGGCAACGCCAACTCCGCTTCATCGCTCATGAGAAAAAACTGCCCGCCCGAGGCGACATATTTGTGTCGGCAAACGTATTTCCGCTCTCACGCCGCCGTCGCACCGGACAAGGCGCGCATTCACAAACAGATGCAAAGATTCGTGCGCCGGGCCCAAGCATGTGTCAGTTAAAAAATACCTATTTTAGTAAAGATTACTTTACGCCTCACGCCGCAATGTAACACGGCAAAACTTGCCTACCCGAGATTCCGGGAGCCGAAAGAGCCGTGCGACGCCTCAAGACATTGTTGGGAAGCGCTCCCCACGCCGCCAAGGCCGGGGAAGGCTCTTCCTTTGACATCGAGCAGGAACTCGACGCCATCTACCTTGAAACGGTTTTTCCCGTTTCAATCTGCGCCGTCGTTTTGTATGCGGGTCTCGCGGTTTTTCACCCTTATGCGCTGCCGCCGCACTCCATTCAAATCATGACGGTCATCGCCGGTGCAACGGCGATCGTTTCCGCTGTCATTGCCGGACTGACCTGGAAAAACAAAATCCCGGTCCGTTACGCCTATGTGCCCGGGTTCCTTATTGTCGGGATGGGGCTGCTCAATTCGTCGGTCCATATGTGGCTTCTGCAGGATCTCGATCAGTCCACGAACTTTGCGCTGACTTTCATCGTCGTCGGACTGTTCTTCCTTTCGCGGACCTACCTCGTTATCGCCTATGCCGTCACTCTCGTAACATGGCTTGTGCTGGCCGAAGGGATTGTGGATGTAGAACAGGAGCTGATCCACTTCCTGTTCATGAACATCCTTGCCGTCGCGTTGGGTGTGCTGGCGCAGACCCTAAGGTTGAGGGTGAACCGGCGACTGCTCAAAATGCAGCACAAAGCGGTCCTTCGCGAGAAGCGTCTCGCCGAAGCGCTGGCCAAGGAAAAACTCTACGCACGCGCCGAGAAGGCCAACCGTGCCAAAACCGAATTCCTGGCCAATATGAGCCATGAGCTGCGCACGCCCCTCAATGCGATTATCGGTTTCTCGGAAGCGATGATGCATGAATTTTTCGGGCCGGTCGGAAACGAGCGCTATGCCGAATATATCCGCGACATCAACAGCGCGGGGACCCACCTGCTCACGCTGGTGAACGACATTCTGGACCTGTCCCGCGTCGAACTCGACAACATCAAGATCACGCCCCATGCGCTGGACATCGACGCGATCTGCAACAATTGTCTGGTGATCGTAAGCGGCCGGGCCGAGACCCACGGTGTCCAACTGAACTTTCACAAGGCGCCGTCCCTTCCCGACATCACCTCCGATGAGCGCCGCCTGAAACAGATTCTGATCAATCTTCTCGGCAACGCCGTAAAGTTCACACCGGCAGGCGGCTCGGTGACACTGGACGTTTCCCCGGCGAAAGACGGGGGCATCAACATCAGCGTTTGCGACACCGGCATCGGCATGGATGCCGAACAGCTCAAACATGCGCTGGACCCGTTCTGGCAGGCCGACACAGGGCTCGACCGGTCGTTCGAGGGGGTCGGCCTGGGCCTTGCCCTCACCAATGAACTCGTTCGCGTCATGCAGGGCAAATTCACCATCCAGAGCCAGCCCGGCATCGGGACGACGGCGACCGTAGCGCTGCCGAAAACCATGAAATCCACGATTATCGACCCGACCCGTACACCGGCCGTGGCCTGAGCCGGCTTTTCCTCATCTCCGATGACGGAGAAACAGCCTTGCGTCCTGCCGGTATTTTTTTATAATAACGGTTATGCCAAAACTGATCGACCATATCGAACGCCGCCGAGAGTTCACCGAAGCCGCCATCAGCGTTATCGGCCGGCGGGGTATCGACAATACGCGCCTTGCGGATGTCGCCCGCGCCGTCGGGGCGACCACGGGCGCGCTGACGCATTATTTCGAAGGCAAGGATGCGTTGCTGCTCGCCGCCTTCGATCACCTCGCGCAGCAAATATTGCAGGAGCTGCTATCGGACGACGGGACCGAGGACCTCGTCGCGCGCGCCGCCCTGGCCCTTCCGCTTGACGAGGAAGGCGTTTTGCAATGGCGCGTCTGGCTGTGTTTCCTGAGCCGGGCGGTGGCGGATCCTACCCTCGCCGACATCAACAACCGCTATTACGACGAGTTCCGCGAAAAGGCGGCGAGGATATTGAAGCGGGAACAGGCCAAGGGGCGGCTGGCCCCGGATATAGATTGCGACGTGACGGCGGAAGCCGTGATCGCCGTGGTGGACGGGCTTGGCGTTCATGCCGCCATGCAGCCCGACATATGGACCGCCGAGCGGCTTCAGAACCAACTCGAAGCGATGCTTCGTCCACTCTTGCCGGCGCCGTGAGGCAGGCAGCACATCAGGGAGGAACCACCCCATGCCGAAACTCGAAACGCTGCCCGCCAGCGCCACGCCCGAGGAAATCCTTACCGTTCTCAAGCGCGACGGCGCGCTGATCCTGAAGGACGTGCTGACGCCGGATAAGATCGCGCAGGTAAAAAAGGAGACCATGCCCTATATCGAGGCGACGCCCGAGGGGCAGGACGACTTCACCGGCCACCACACCACGCGCACGGGCGCGCTTGTGGCGCGCTCCGAAGCGTGCCGGGAGATGGTCGCCAACAAGACGATCACCGACGCGGCGCAGGCCTTCCTCAAGCCCTTCTGCGAACGCATCCAGCTTCACCTGACGCAGGTCATCCGCATCAAGCCGGGCCAGCCCAAGCAGCAGATCCATCGCGACCGATGGGCCTGGGGCACCTACATCACGAATGTGGAACCGCAGTTCAATACGATCTGGGCGATCACCGATTTCACCAAGGAGAACGGCGCAACGCAGGTCTGCCCTGGCAGCCTCGACTGGCCGGACAATTACGAACCGTCTGACAACGAGATCGGCTATGCGGAAATGCCGGCGGGGTCGGTGCTTGTCTATTCGGGCAGCGTCTTCCATGGCGGCGGCGCCAATATTTCGAATGGTGACCGCATCGGCATCAACATCACCTACACGCTGGGATGGCTGCGCCAGGAGGAGAACCAGTATCTCTCCTGCCCGCCGGAGATCGCGAAGACGCTGTCGCCAGAGCTTCAGGCGCTGATCGGCTATTCGATGGGAAGCTATGCGCTGGGCTATTACTCGCCGCCGCTCGCGCCCGGCGAGGGCCCGGAAATGGTGCCGCCGGAATATGCGCTGGGAAACACGGACCTTGAGGCCGCGCGGTTTGGCACAGCGGAATTGCTGGAGGAAGTCTCCGCGTCGGTCAGGGGCGAGAAGGCTTAAAGATCAGGTGGCTTTTGCGAGGTCGTCGAAGGCCTTGAGGCGGGTGAGGAGCGCCTCGAGGCCGTCGAGGCGGACCATGTTCGGGCCATCGGAAGGCGCGTTGTCGGGATCCTGATGGGTTTCCATGAAGACCGCGCCGACGCCGATCGCGACGGCGGCGGATGCCAACACGGGCACCATGGCCCGGTCGCCGCCCGAAGAGCCGCCCTGCCCGCCAGGCTGCTGCACGGAATGGGTCGCGTCGAACACGACCGGGCAGCCGCACTGCTCCTTCATGATCGGGATGGCGCGCATGTCGGACACCAGCGTGTTATAGCCGAAGCTCACGCCGCGCTCGGTTGCCATCACATTCGGGTTGCCCGCATCGACGACCTTGTTCACGACATTCTTCATGTCCCAGGGTGCGAGGAACTGGCCCTTCTTGACGTTCACCACCTTGCCGGTGGCGGCGGCGGCTTCCAGCAGGTCGGTCTGACGGCAAAGGAAGGCCGGGATCTGGAGGACATCCACGACGGAGGCCACTTCGGCGCATTGCTCGCGCTCATGCACGTCGGTGAGGACGGGTACGCCGAACTCCTTCTTCAAATCCTCGAAGATCGGCAGCGAGAGCTCGAGACCGAGACCGCGCTTTGCATTGCGGCTGGTGCGGTTCGCCTTGTCGAAAGAGGTCTTGTAGATGAAACCGATGCCCAGCTTAGCCGTGATTTCCTTGATCGCGCCGGCCATGTCGAAGGCGTGCTGGCGCGTTTCGAGCTGGCAAGGCCCCGCGATCAGCGTGAAGGGCTTGTCGTTGGCGATTTCGAGGTCGCCGATCCTGACGGTGCTGTTCGCAGGCATGCGCGTTTGGCCTAACTGTTAAACCAGTCGGCTCTGCTCCACCGCCGCGGCGATGAAGGAGCTGAACAATGGATGTGGGTCGAAGGGCTTCGACTTCAACTCCGGATGATACTGGACGCCAACATACCAGGGATGAGACGGCAGCTCGACGACCTCGGGCAGCAAGCCATCCGGCGAGGTGCCGGAGAAAAGAAGCCCGGCCGCCTCGAGCTTCTCCCGATAGCCCATGTTGACCTCGTAGCGATGCCTGTGGCGCTCCGAAATGGTGGTGGAGCCATAGATCTCCGCCACCTTGCTGCCCGGCTTCAGCGCCGCTTCATAGGCGCCGAGGCGCATGGTGCCGCCGAGGTCGCCATTGGCCTTGCGCTGGACGAGTTCGTTTTCCTTCATCCATTCCGTCATCAGGCCGACCACGGGTTCGTCGGTGGGGCCGAATTCGGTGGAGCCGGCGTTTTCGATTTTGGCCATGTTGCGCGCCGCCTCGATCACGGCCATCTGCATGCCGAAGCAGATGCCGAAATAAGGCACGTTGCGGGTGCGGGCGAAATGCGCCGCCGCGATCTTGCCGTGCGCACCGCGCTCGCCGAAGCCGCCGGGCACCAGAATGCCGTTCACCTCTTCAAGGTAATAGGCGGTGTCCCCGGTCTCGAAGATTTCCGATTCCAGCCATTCGAAATTGACGCGCACGCGGTTGGCGATCCCGCCATGCACCAGCGCCTCGGTCAGCGACTTATAGGCATCCTTGAGGCCGGTATATTTGCCGACGATAGCAATCGTCACATCGCCTTCCGGCTCGCGGATGGCGGAGGTGATGTTGTGCCACTGTGCGAGCTTCGGCTCGGGGCTGTCCTCGATGCCGAAGACGCTCAGGACTTCCGCGTCGAGCCCTTCCAGATGATAGGCGTGCGGCACGTCATAGATCGTGTCCACATCCAGCGCCTGAATGACGCCGGTTTCGCGCACGTTACAGAAGAGCGCGATCTTGCGGCGCTCATCCTTGGGAATGGCGCGGTCGGCGCGGCACATCAGAATGTCGGGCTGGATACCGATGGACCGCAGCTCCTTCACGGAGTGCTGGGTCGGCTTGGTCTTCATCTCGCCCGCGCTGGGAATGAAGGGCAACAGCGTCAGATGGATGAAACAGGTCTGGCCGCGCGGCAATTCGTTGCCGAGCTGGCGGATCGCCTCGAAGAACGGCAGGCCTTCGATGTCGCCCACCGTGCCGCCGATCTCGCAGAGCACGAAATCCACACCGCCCGCGTCGGACAGGACGAATTCCTTGATGGCATCGGTGACATGCGGGATCACCTGAACGGTGCCGCCGAGATAATCGCCACGGCGCTCCCGGCCGATGATGTCCTGATAGATCCGACCGGTGGTGATGTTATCGGAACGGGCCGCCGGCACGCCGGTGAAGCGCTCGTAATGGCCGAGATCCAGATCGGTCTCCGCGCCGTCATCCGTCACGAAGACTTCGCCGTGCTGGATCGGGGACATGGTGCCTGGATCCACATTCAGATAGGGGTCCAGCTTGCGCAAACGCACGGAGAAACCACGCGCCTGAAGGAGCGCGCCGAGTGCTGCGGATGCGAGACCCTTACCGAGTGAGGAAACCACGCCGCCGGTGATGAAGATATACCGCGTCATGGGCTCTCAGATTACATCAACCAAAACGATTCGGTGCGCGCCAATTTGAAGGCGCACCGGTTTTTTTCAAAGAATGAGGGAAACTGTCCGGATTTCGGACGTCCTCACCGGGCCGGGCCCTTACTGCGCCTGCGGAACGCTGGGCTCTTCGCTGGCCGGAGCCGCAGGCTGAGACGGCGCAGCCGCCCCGCCAGACGCTTCGTTTGCGCCGTTTGCGCTGACGTCGGCTCCCGCCTGGGGAGGCGCAACCTCGCCGGAGGCGGCAGGCGGCGTCGCAGCATTGTCGCCCGTGCTTTCGGGAGCCGGCGTCAGACCGCTGCCGACCGGCGCCGGGACGTTGACGTCATTGGTCTCGGCGGGGGCCGAATCCGGCGGCGGAGCGATGTTGTCCAGGATGGACCCGCCGCCACCGCTATAAGACGCCAGAATGCCGAGGCCGAGGCTTGTCAGAAAGAAGAGCCCCGCCAGCAAGGCCGTCGCCCGCGTCAGCGCGCTGCCCGCGCCGCGCCCGCTCATGAAGCCGCCACCATCGCCGCCAATGCCCAGTGCGCCGCCTTCGGAACGCTGAAGCAGAACCACGGCGACCAGCGCCACGGCGATCATGAGATGGATAATCAGAAGGATGGTAGCCATGAAGTATCCGGGGCCTTCCTGCCAGGCAAATGCTGCGTGGTCTTGAGTTCCAGAAAACACAAATTGCCCGGACTCGGGCCTTTTCGGCGCGGTCCGGCTCTTGGCGGCGGGTTTTAACGCAAGACAGGCAAGCTTTCCAGCCCTCTTGCGCCCCAACCCGCCTTCATTTTCAGGCGCTTGCGGCGATGATGCCGTAGAAGTCGTCGGCCTTCAGGCTCGCGCCGCCCACCAGGGCGCCGTTAACGTTCTCCACAGCGAGGAGTTCGGCGGCATTCGAGGGCTTAACGGAACCGCCATAGAGGATGCGGATTTTCTCGCCCTCATCACCAAACCGCCTGACGAGCTGCTTGCGGATTTCCTTGTGGACCTTTGCCACATCCTCGGTCGTCGGGGTGCGGCCCGTGCCGATGGCCCAGACCGGCTCATAGGCGACCACGGTGGTGCGCGCCGCGATGCCGTCGGGCAGCGAGCCCTTGAGCTGGCGGCGGATGACCTTGAGGGTTGCGCCCTCGTCCCGCTCGGCCTCGGTCTCGCCGACGCAGACAATGGCGGTGAGCCCGGCCCGATGGGCGGCCTCGGCCTTGGCGCGGACGACCTTGTCCGTCTCGTCATGATCGGCGCGGCGTTCGGAATGACCGACGATCGCGTAGCGGGCGCCGAGATCTTTCAGCATTTCAGCCGAAATATCGCCGGTATGCGCGCCGGACACCGCAGCATGGCAATCCTGACCGCCAATGGCGACCGGGCTGCCCTTCGCCGTCTCCTTCAGAAGACCGACAATGGTCGCAGGCGGACAGATGAGCACGTCGCAGGCGGGCTTGCCGTCCCTGGCCAGCTTGCGCGCGAGCTTCGTCACCTCGCTTTTCGAGGCACGAAGGCCGTTCATTTTCCAATTGCCCGCGATGAGAGGTTTGATGCGCCGTGCCATTGCTACTGTCTGTCCCTGTCCGATAAGCCGCATTTCCAGAAGGTCGACCGTTTAGCAGAAGCATTGCGGACCGCCAACTGCACCCTTTCCGGCGGCCGATGCCACAGATGCGTCAAATAGAACACACCAAAATCGAAATTCTCATCTTCAAGACTAATTGTTTGCCAAGTAAACGACTCGGGCGTAGGTTGCGCGCGATGGAAAAGCAATTCATGGAAATGGTCCTCTGGACCTCCGGTCGACACTACTCGCCTTCGGGGCCGAGTCGCTTGCGCGCGCTTAAATAAGCCTGCCATATCGACGTTTTGCGGCCCCATCCCACGGATCGGGGCCTTTTTATTTTCCGGGCTCCGGTTCATCGGCTGTCATCCATAACCCGGAGTCACATATGTCTTTCCAATACTATCCGGAATGGCGCTGCGCTTCCCGCTCCGCCATCTGAGTGATCCCGGCCCGCGCCCCTCGCGGACTGCCTGTTTGCGTACTTTAACTAGTATTCGGGCCCTTCGGGCTCATTGACATCTCCGCTTTCAAGCCTCCCGCTTGAGAGAACGGGAGAGCTGTCTCCGCAGGTCCTCGGCCCCTCGAATACTTCAAAACGACTTGGACCTTTCTTCGCCTCGCGAGGAGAGAACGGAGGAGAATTATGTTCACGTTCATTCTGGACGGCTTCGCCCGCCGCACCCGCACCGCCGCGGTCCTGGCCGCCCTTGCGACCTATCTCGGGCTCGCCTTTCACACCCAGCCGCCCGACGACGTGCTGGAAGGGCTTTTCATCCTGATGCCGACTTTGGAGGTCGGGTTCATCGCCGGGCTCTTTGCCCTCGCCTTCGATGAGGAAGCCTATCCCCTGCCGATTGCAGCGGCGCGCTTCCTGACCTGGCTGGGCGTCGTTCTGGCCATGATCTGGCTTACGAATCTGCTGGCCCGGGCCAGTGTGGACGCCTATGTGCGCCTGGGCGCGCCGCCGATATACGAGGCGCCGCTCTGAAATGTCCCCATCCTGCCGATTTGTAAGGAAAATCAAGCGGGAAGCACCGGTGAGCGGCTTGCAGGCACATGACCCCGCACCTATCATGCCGCCCGATTTGGGGGACGGAGCAGATTTGTCCCCCACCCCACCCGAAGACACCGCCCCGGCCCGATTTCCGGGCGGCGACCAATGGAAAGAAGATCATGCTCGACGCACTGCGAAAAACCGCCTCCGGCTGGATCGGAATGGGCCTGATGGGCTTGCTGGTCGTGAGCTTCGCAGTGTGGGGCATAGCCGACATCTTCCGGGGCTATGGCTCTTCCGCCGTGGCCACCGTCGGGTCGCAGGAAATCGATGTCGCGGCATATCAGCGTGAAATCTCGAATGAGACACGCCGCCTCTCGCAGCGCTACGGACAGCCGATCACGCCGCAGATTGCGCAGCAGCTGGGTGTGAACCAGAGCGCGCTGGGTCGTCTCATCGGCCTTGCCGCGCTCAATGGCGGCGCGGAGGACCTCGGTCTCGCGGTCAGCGACAAGAAGGTCGCGCACAACATCATGACGGATCCGGAGCTGCAAAATACGTTCGGCAAGTTCGACAAGCGGAATTTCGAGCTGGCGCTTTCCCGCGCGAATATCTCCGAGGAAGCGTTCATCAAGGATCGCCGGGACTATCTGATCCGCAACCAGCTGATCGGCGTGATCGGCAACGGCGTTCATGCCCCCGATGCGATGGTCGACGCGATTGCGACCTTCCAGAAGGAAACGCGCGATGCGACCTATCTGGTGCTGCCGCCGTCGCTTGCCGGAAACGTTGCCGACCCCGACGAGAAGGAGCTGGAGGCCTATTACCAGAAGATTTCCGCCAAGTTCCAGAAGCCGGAGACGCGGAGCTTCAGCATCATGCAGCTCACCCCCGACGCGGTCGCCGAGACGATTTCGATATCGGAAGACGATCTGAAAACGGCTTTCGAGCAGCAGAAGGCGAGCTTCAATACACCGGAAAAACGGGACGTCATCCAGATCACCTTCGACACCAATGAGGATGCGGCCGCAGCCGTCGCCAAGCTGCGCAGCGGCACGCCGGTCGAGGATGTCGTGAAAGCGCGCGGCCTTACGATGGACGATGTGAACCTCGGACTGGTCAGCAAGGCGCAGATGCTGTCGCCCGCCATCGGCGACGCGGCGTTCTCGCTCGAGCCCGGCCAGGTCAGCGATCCGGTAAAGGGACCGCTCGGGACGGTGGTTCTGAAGGTCACCAAGGTGGAACCGGGTGTCACCAAGAGTTTCGACGACGTGAAAGACAAGCTGCGCAAGACCCTGGCGATGCAGCGCGCCCGCGAGGAAATCTACAATATCCAGAACTCGATCGAGGACGACCGCGCCGGCGGCATGTCGTTCCGCGACGTCGCGGAGAAAAACGGCCTGACGATCCAGAGCATCAAGGGCGTCACCAAGGACGGCAAGACGCGGGACGGCAAGGACGTGGACCTGCCCGATCTGCCGGACCTTCTGAAGACGGTCTATGAATACGGACCCGACGAACAGATCCCGCCGCGCGACAATGGCAAGAGCGGCTATTACTGGGTGCATGTGGACCAGCAGACGGATGCCGCAATTCCGCCGCTGAAAGACGTGCGCAGCCAGGTCGTGTCGGACTGGAAGGACCAGCAGCGCAAGAACAAGCTGGACGCGCTGGCCCAGAAGCTCGCGGAGCGTGGCAACAAGGGCGAAAGCTTCGACAAGATCGCCTCGGAGTTCGACCGCAGCGTGCTGGTGCAGAAAGGTATTCAGCGCTATGCCCGCAGCGATACGTTCTCGCGCATCGCGGTGACGCGCCTGTTCGCAACGCCCAAGGGCCGCTTCACATACGGCCCCGTAATGGTCGGCGACAGCATGCTGGTGATGCAGGTGAAGGACATTCACAAGCCGCAGCTCGCCGCCGATTCCGACGAGTACAAAAAGCTCAAGGCGGACATCAAGGACTCGATTGCGTCCGACATGATCGGAACCATGGTCGCGGGCCTGCAGGAGAAGATGGGCGTGAGCGTCAATCAGCGGCTGGTGCAGCAGGTAACCGGCACCCCCAGCCAGTAAGTGACGAACATGATCTTTCCCGAGTATCCGGATTTCGAACGCGCTTACGAAGCGGGTGAGCCGCAGGTCGTCTATACCCGGCTGGTTGCCGATCTGGAGACGCCCGTGTCGGCGATGCTGAAGATTGCCGACGGACGGCCGAACAGCTTCCTTCTGGAATCGGTGGAGGGCGGCGATACGCGAGGCCGCTATTCCATCATCGGTCTCAAGCCCGACGCGATCTGGCGCTGCCGGGGCAACAAGGCGGAACTGAACCGTCATGCCCGTGTCGATACCGGTTCATTCGAGCCTTGCGACAAGGATGCGCTCGATGCGCTGCGCGCTTTCATCGAGGAATCGCGGATCGAGCTGCCCGACGAGCTGCCGCCCATGGCGGCGGGCGTCTTTGGCTATATGGGCTACGACACCGTCCGGCTGATGGAAAACCTGCCGAACGAGAACCCCGACGCGCTGGGGCTTCCTGACGGGTTGTTCCTGCGCCCGACCGTGATTGCCGTTTTCGACGCGGTGAAGGATGAAGTGACGGTGGTGACGCCGGTGCGCCCGGAAGCGGGCGTGAGCGCCCGCGCCGCCTTCGCCCGCGCCGGCGAGCGGCTTAACGATGTTGTGGCCGATTTCGACCGTTCCATCCCGCATCTCTCGCAGGATGCCAATATCGACGACCTGCAGCCGCCGAAGTCGAACACGCCGCAGGAAACCTATTTCAGCATGGTGGAGCGGGCGAAAGAGTATATCGCGGCGGGCGATATCTTTCAGGTCGTGCTGTCGCAGCGTTTCGAGACGCCCTTCACCCTGCCCCCGTTTGCGCTTTATCGTGCGCTCCGGCGGATCAACCCGTCTCCCTATCTCTATTTCCTCAATTTCGAGGATTTCTCCATCGTCGGTTCCAGCCCGGAGATTCTCGTTCGTGTACGGAACAACCGTGTCACGATCCGCCCGATCGCCGGTACGCGCCATCGCGGAAAGAACAAGGCCGAAGACGCCGAAATCGCGGAAGAGCTTCTCTCCGACCCGAAGGAACGCGCGGAGCATCTCATGCTGCTCGATCTCGGCCGCAACGATGCGGGCCGCGTCTCGAAGATCGGCAGCGTGGAAGTAACCGAGAAATTCGCGCTGCAGCACACCTCGCACCTCATCCATATCGTGTCGAATGTCGAAGGCGATCTGGATCCGGAATATGACGCCATTTCCGCGCTTATCGCCGGGTTTCCCGCCGGCACCGTTTCCGGCGCGCCCAAGGTTCGCGCGATGGAGATTATCGACGAGCTGGAGCTTGAAAAGCGCGGCGCCTATGCGGGCTGCGTGGGCTATTTCTCCGCCGCGGGCGAAATGGACACCTGTATCGTTCTGCGCACCGCCATCGTGAAAGACGAGAAGATGTATGTGCAGGCGGGCGGAGGCGTCGTTGCCGATTCAAGCCCTGAAGGCGAGTATCAGGAGAGCGTGAACAAGGCGAAGGCCCTTTTCCGCGCCGCCGAGGAGGCCGTGCGCTACGCCTCGCAGGGCGGACGCAGGCAGTGACGACGGGGCTGTGACCATGGCCGAGCGCGCCGGACCGATCCTCGTTTTCGATTCCGGTATAGGCGGTCTGTCCGTTCTCGACGCCATCCACACGCTTCTACCGACGCGCCAATGCATCTATGCGGCGGACGATGCCGCCTTTCCCTATGGAGAGTGGGAAGAGGCTGCGCTGATCGAGCATATCGTTCGGGTGATGGACGGCCTCGTCGAGGCGCATGCGCCCCGGGCCATCGTGATTGCCTGCAATACGGCTTCGACACTGGTTCTGCCCGCGCTTCGGGCGCGCTTCAGCATACCCATCGTCGGCACCGTCCCGGCCATCAAGCCCGCCGCCGGGCGCACGAAGAGCGGCGTCATTTCGGTGCTCGCCACGCCCGGCACGATCGCCCGGGATTATACGCGTCAGCTGATCCAGCAATTCGCCGCCGACGTGCATGTCGAACTGGTCGCCTCGCGCCGGCTCGCCGCGATTGCGGAAAAACTGCTTCAGGAAGACGAGATCGACACCGAGGCCGTCCGGGAAGAAATTCTGCCCTGCTTCATCGAAACAGAGAACGGGCGCACCGACATCGTGGTGCTGGGCTGCACGCATTACCCCTTCCTGATCCCGCATATGAGCGCGGTCGCGCCCTGGCCCGTGGACTGGCTCGACCCGGCGCCCGCCATCGCGCAGCGGCTCGCGACCCTGATCGGGAACAACAGGCGGATCGCGGAGGGAGAAGGCTTCACGCTTTTCACCAGCGGCGCTTCCGCCCCGCGCCCTCTCGCGGGCATGTTGCGCGCCCGCGGCGTCCCCGTCGCCAGCGATCAGTAACGCATTGATATTGCGGGATCATCAGTCCTATTGTGCGATCTTTCCGACGCGCATTATAACCGCGCCATTCTGCGCTATATTGACCGGAACATCCGGTTGTCACTTTGCCCTGAAAGCCTCTTGTTCTTGAAAGCCCGGCCATGCTGCTACTGATCGATAATTACGACAGCTTCACCTACAACCTCGTCCATTTTTTGGGGGAGTTGGGTGCGCGCGCCGAGGTGCACCGGAACGACAAGATTTCGGTCAATGAAGCGCTGGCCAAAAGCCCGACGGCCATCGTGCTTTCGCCGGGCCCCTGCGATCCGGACAAGGCGGGCATCTGCCTTGAGCTGATCGAGGCGGCGGCCGCGCACAGGATCCCGCTTCTTGGCGTCTGCCTCGGCCATCAGGCCATCGGCCAGGCCTTCGGCGGCAAGGTGGTGCGCGCGCCCGTACTGATGCATGGCAAGATGAGCGACATCCATCATCACGGCAAAGGCGTTTTCGCAAACCTGCCGAGCCCCATCGAGGCGACGCGCTATCACTCGCTGATCGTGGAGCGCGAGAGCCTGCCCGACTGCCTGGAGATCACCGCCTGGACGACGGACGGGATCATCATGGGAATGCAGCACAAGGAGCTGCCCATTCACGGCGTGCAATTCCACCCGGAAAGCATCGCCTCCGAACGCGGGCACGAAATTCTCGCGAACTTCCTCCAGCTTGCAGGCTTCAACGTGATGGAGACGGCATGAACGACCTCAAGCCCGTTCTGGCCAAACTGTCCGAGGGCCATGAACTTTCGGCGGAAGACGCCCGCTTTGCCTTCAGCCACATCATGGAAGGCGAAGCGACGCCGGCGCAGATCGCCGCCTTCCTGATGGGGATGCGGGTGCGCGGAGAGCGCGTGACCGAAATCACGGCGGGCGCCACCGTATTGCGGGAGAAGATGCTCCGCGTCGAAGCGCCGAAGGGCGCGGTGGACATTGTGGGCACGGGCGGCGACGGCGCTGGCACCTACAACATCTCGACGGCGGCGGCGCTGGTGACGGCGGGCGCAGGCGTTGCCGTTGCCAAGCATGGCAACCGCAAGGCCTCTTCGCTTTCCGGCACGGCGGATGCGCTGCAGGAACTGGGCGTCAATCTCGACGTGGCGCCGGATGTGATCGCGCGCAGCATTCGCGAAGCCGGTATCGGCTTCATGTTCGCGCAGGCCCACCACCCTGCCATGCGGCATGTGGGACCGGTGCGCGTGGAACTCGGCATCAAGACGATTTTCAACCTGATCGGCCCGCTGTCCAATCCGGCGGGCGTGACGCGGCAGATCGTCGGCGTCTATTCGCGCGAGCTGGTGCGGCCCTTCGCCGAGGCGCTGCGCAATCTCGGGTCGGAAAAAGCCTGGATCGTGCACGGCACGGTGCCGGGCATGGGCGGGATCGACGAGCTGACCACGACGGGCATCAGCTTCGTTGCCGAGCTGGACCAGGGCGAGATCCGCGAGTTCGAGGTCGCACCGGAAGATGTCGACCTGCCGCGTGCCGATATTGCCGACCTCAAGGGCGGCGACCCTGCACATAATGCGCAAGCCATTCGCGACCTCCTGGCGGGCGCGCCCGGCCCCTATCGGAATATCGTGCTGCTGAACGCCGCAGGCGCGCTTGTCGTCGCCGGGAAAGCCTCCTCGCTCGAGGAGGGTGTGGCGCTTGCCGCCGAAAGCATCGACAACGGCGCGGCGACGAAAGTGCTGGAGCGCCTTGTGCAACAGACCAATAATCAGGTGCCCGCATGAGCGACATTCTCGACAAGATCGGCGCCTACAAGCTGGAAGAGATCGCGACGGCCAAGGCCGCGCGCACGCCGGCCCAGATGGAAGAAGCGGCGGCGGCGGCTTCTCCGACGCGCGGCTTTTACAAGGCCCTGCACGACGCCTGTGCGAGCGGCGGCTATGGCCTGATCGCAGAGATCAAGAAGGCAAGCCCCTCCAAAGGGCTGATCCGGGAAGACTTCAATCCGCCAGTGCTTGCCCGTGCCTACGAAGCCGGCGGCGCGACCTGCCTTTCGGTCCTCACGGACGGGCCGTCCTTTCAGGGGGCGCCGGACTATCTTACCGCCGCCCGCAATGCGGTGCTGCTGCCGGTGATCCGCAAGGACTTCATGTATGACGTCTATCAGGTGGCGGAAGCCCGCGCGATGGGCGCGGACGCGATCCTCATCATCATGGCGGCGGTCAGCGACACGCAAGCGCACGACCTGGAAGAAGCCGCTTTCCATTGGGGCATGGACGTTCTGGTTGAGGTGCACGACGAGGCCGAGCTGGAGCGCGCGCTCACCCTCAAGAGCCCACTTCTCGGCATCAACAACCGCAACCTCAAGACCTTCGAGACGACGCTGGAAACGACGGAGCGACTTGCCCCGCTCGTTCCGTCCGACAGGCTGATCGTCGGCGAGAGCGGCATCTTCACGCCGGACGATCTGGCGCGGCTTGCCAAGGCGGGGGTTCGGAGCTTTCTCGTAGGCGAAAGCCTGATGCGGCAGCCGGATGTGGAGGCGGCAACGCGCAACCTTCTCGCCCACGCGGCCTGACTGCCAATGACCTATCGCATACGCCATGCGCGGCCCGACGAACTCGACCTGCTGGCCGGGATCGAGAAGGATGCGGGGATGGTTTTTGCCGATGTCGGCCTGAAGGAAATTTCCGATCACCCGCCCGCCGACATAGCCTATGTGCGCTCCTTTCTGCGGGGCGGCGCTATCCTGATCGCGGCGGATGAACAGGATAAACCGGCCGGTTTCGCGCTGGTCGGGTTCATCGACCGGGCCGGGCATCTGTTCGAACTGTCGGTTCATCGCGCCCATGCACGCAAAGGTCTCGGCGCCCGCCTGACGGCGGCTTGCTGCGGTTTTGCCTTTGCGCAGGGCGCCCGGCGGATGACGCTTTCCACGTTCCGCGACGTACAATGGAACGCCCCGTTTTACGCGAAGCTCGGATTTCGTATCCTGCCTCAGGATGACTGGACGCCAGGTCTTTTCACTCTTCGCATGCGCGAGGAAGATGGCGGCCTGCCGATGGAGCGCCGGTGCTTCATGGAAAAGGAGCTGAGCGAAAATTGAGCGGCAAGTTTTCCCATATCGACGAGAGCGGCGCGGCCCATATGGTCGATGTGTCGGAGAAGAGCGTGACCGCGCGTGTCGCCACCGCGCGCGGGCGCGTGACCATGGCGCCGGAGACGCTCACCCTCATTCGCGAAGACGGGCTGAAAAAAGGCAATGCGCTGGAGGTGGCCCGGCTGGCAGGCATCATGGCCGCCAAGCAGACATCGGCCCTCATTCCGCTATGCCATCCGCTTGCCATCAGCAAGGTCGAACTCCACCTCACTCCGTCTACGGAGGATAGCGCCGTCGAGATCGAGGCTACCGTCAAGACCAGCGGGCAGACCGGGGTCGAGATGGAGGCACTGACCGCGGTCAGCGTGGCGGCGCTCACGCTCTACGACATGGCCAAGGCCGTGGACAAGGCCATGCACATCACCGATGTCCGGCTGACGCATAAGAGCGGCGGCAAGTCGGGCGACTATAATGCAGACTGACTGAAAGGCCTTTCCCATGGCCGACACCCCTCTTCTTTCCGTTTTCGACGCGCGGTCCAAAATTCTCGCGGCGCTCCATACGGTCCCGTCCGAAACAGTGCCTCTGTCACAGGCGCATGGGCGCGTTCTCACCGAAGACGCCATCGCGCGGCGCACGCAGCCGCCCGC
>NZ_NYVD01000031.1 GCF_002684405.1 Parvibaculum sp.
GACGACATACCAGCCGTAAAATATCCGCGACTTGGGCTCAGGCCCGCCTGTCTCACCCGGCGCCGGAGCGCCGGCGCTGTCCTCACGCATGAACCTCTCCCGAAAACAGACGCGCCGACCCGGGCAGGCGGCGCGCGTGCCTTACTTATCGTTTCCGTTACGGCAAACCAAGAAATTTATAGGGTGACTACCCCATCCAAATCCGGTCAGGACAGCGCTTTCAGTTCGTCTTCCATCGTCTTGCGGAAGCTCTCGCGTTCGGTAACGCGATGGTCGCCCGCGGCATAGGCGAGGGCGTTTTCGTAGTAGAAGCGCGCATTCATGGCGTTCGCCACGCGATTGTCCCGCGTCTTCACCAGCTTGGCCGGCGATCCGGCAATGATCGAATTGGGCGGGAACTCGGTGCCTTCCGTGACGATGCTATGTCCGGCGACGATGGAGTTCGCGCCGATTTTCGCGCCGTCCATCAGGGTCGCGTTGATGCCGATCAGACAGTTGTCGCCGATCTCCGCGCCATGCACGGTGGCGTGATGGGTGATGGAACAATTGTCGCCGATGACTGTCGGTGTGGCGTTGCCGACATGGATCATCACGAAGTCCTGAATGTTGGTGCGTTTGCCGATCACGACTTCATGCATCTCGCTACGGATGACGACATAGGGCCAGAGCGAGGCGCCTTCGCCAATCGTCACCTTGCCGTAGACGAGCGCTGTTTCGTGAATGAAAGCCGGATCGTTCAACGTCACGTCGGGGCCAAACCTAGTCACTTGTCGCCTCTCCCGCATGTTGGTCCATGAGCTGGCGGACGGGTCCTGCCGCTGCAATCAGCCCGAACGCCACAAGGGATCCCGCGGCCACCAAAAAGAAAGAAGCGTCATATCCGCCTGTGGTTTCTTCGAGTACCCCGATCAGGGCCGGGCCGGACGCCACGCCAAGCGTCATGAAAAACTGGTTCACCGAGTAAAGCCGCCCATAGGCCTTGAGCCCGAAGGCTTCCGCGATCAGAAGCGGCGCCATCATCAACAGGTTGCCGACCGTCAGTCCGAACAGCGCCGCATTTGCGATGAGCGCCGTTTGTCCATGCAACGCTGCATAGAAGCACAGTGCCACCGCCTGGGTGGCGATCAGGCCAAGAACGAAAAGGCGCGAGGACATCCATGCCAGCGCCCAGCCACCGGCAAGGCGGCCGACAATGCTGGCACCCGCCATGACGGCAATGGCCATGGCGGCCGTGTCGTCGCTTCCCGTGCGCATGGAAACCAGGCGGAACTGATGGGCGATCGCCCCGACCTGCGCCATCATCACGAAGATGTAGCCGGCGGTGAAGAGCAGGAAGAACCGGCTTCTGACCGCGGCGTCGAACCCGATGCCGTCGGGCGGCAGTTCTACCCCGGTTTCGTCGCGTTGGATTTCGTCGCCATCGGGACCGAGCCCCATGGATTGCGGGGAAGGGCGAATAAGAGCCCATGTGACGGGGATAACGCCGAGGATGAAGATTGCGGCAAGCCAGGGAGCTGCGCCGCCAATTCCGTTCGCATCGATCAGATGCACCGAAACCGGTGTCAGGATTATTCCGCCTAAGGATAATCCCGTCGAGGCGATGGACAATGCGATGGAACGCCGCCGGGCAAACCAGCGAGCTACCAAGGTCGTACCAGGGATGAGGGCGGTTGCCGCATAGCCGCTGCCGAAAATGATGTAGAACGCATATAGCTGCCAGATATTGTGGACATAGCCCGCCAGCATGATCGCCGCCGCGCTCACGATCGCGCCTGCCGTGATGATCCAGCGCGGGTCGTATCTCTCTATGAACCAGGCAACGCCGATCCCCGTGATGCCCGAGGCGACGAAAAAACAGGCCGTGGCGCCGGACGTGGCCGCGACGGAAAAGCCTTCCGACGATATGAACGCCTTCAGATAGACGGAGAGGTTGTAGAAGCCGAGCCCTGCGCAGACCGTCATGACGATGCAGACGCCGGCTACGACATACCATCCAAAGAATGGATGCGTCGGCGCATGGCCGGCACGCGCGTCTCCGCGCGTTTCTTTTTCGGATGGCGTTGTCATCGATCCTCCCTGACAGCGCTGCACATTTGTCGTTTCATGCAGCGCCATTCAAGCCCTATAGCCCGAGGCATGCCCTTCGGCCAAGCCCTGTCCGGTGGCGCGCGGTCCCGGCATCGGATAAACATGAGGGAACGGCATTCAGAACCGTGTACAGGGAGAGAAACATGAAATTCTACAATTCCATCGGCCCCAACCCCCGTGTCGTGAAGATGTTCATGGCGGAGAAGGGCATCGAAATCCCCTTCGAGGAAGTGGATATTATGGCCGGTGCCAACCGCCAGGAGCCCTATCTGAAGGTCAATCCGGCCGGTCAGCTGCCCGCGCTGGAGCTCGATAATGGCGCCGTCATTTCCGAAATTACGGCGATTTGCGAATATCTGGACGAGAAGTTCCCGGACAATTCGCTCGTGGGCGCCACACCGGAAGAGCGCGCCGAAACGCATATGTGGACGCGCCGCGTCGACCTCGGCGTTTGCGAACCGCTGGCCGGCGGGTTCCGTTATGCCGAAGGCCTTCCGATGTTCAAGGACCGCATGCGCTGCCTGCCGGAAGCCGCGGAAGGGCTCAAGGCCATCGCGCAGGACAAGATCAAATGGCTGGACGGGCTGCTGGAGGGCAAGCAGTTCCTCGCCGGCGACCGCATGACGCTGGCCGATATTCTGCTCTTTGCATTCCTCGATTTCGGAACGCAGGTCGGGCAGCCCATCGACACGAGCAACAAGAACATTGCTGCCTGGTTCGAGCGGATGAAGGCGCGCCCGAGTGCCGCCGCCTCGGCCTGATCGTAAAATCCTTCTCAGGCGCATATGGGATTCGGTATGCGCCTGAGAAAATCCCGCCTCCATCTCAAT
The DNA here is from genome assembly GCF_002684405.1 of Parvibaculum sp. Taxonomy (GTDB): domain Bacteria; phylum Pseudomonadota; class Alphaproteobacteria; order Parvibaculales; family Parvibaculaceae; genus Parvibaculum. The sequence goes on from NZ_NYVD01000031.1 coordinate 2,919, forward strand.
TTGACGATTGCATCCGGCAGTCTTTTCGCGGCAGGTTAGTAAATAACCTTTATCAACTGGGGAGGAGATGAGGTGAAGCTACTGCTGTGGATGGTCATGGCTTTCGGATTGGGCATGGTGGTCATGAAGGCTATGCCCGTATCCGCGGCCGAAATGCCGGCTTGCGTTGACAGCGAGCGTGGCAATGCGGCCAAGGCGCAAGCCTGGTGGGATCGCCGAAGCCCGCAAGAACAGAAATACATCTCCGAACTGCCATGTGAAGAACGCTATATTCCCATGGTATGTATCTTCCTCTGGGTTCCCGACCTGCAGTCATGCGTCAACAAGCGCGTTGGCAACTTCAGGGCGTCGAAATACTGCGATCAGCAGGGTTTCGAGCTTCTTTCCGAAGAGCATGTCGCATGCCAGAAGAAGTGGATCAGGGAAAAATACAAGGAACCTTTCCCGAACGCGTCGTCATGATCGCCGGTCCTGCGCGGCCCCGATCCGGACGGGTCGGGAGATGCACAGGAAGAGGCGATCGGTGAGCAAAGGGGCGATTGAGGGCACGGCGGAGAGCCGCAATCCGGATGATTGGGAATCCGCCGCCGCCATTACTCTTGGCAAGGAAGTTCTCGAACTGGACAAGCAGCGCGGCTATATCCGCGCCGCTTATTTCGCAGGCGATAATTTCCTCAACAGAGGCGGGCGGATCTATGGCGGTTTCCTCGCCGCCATGCTGGACGGCCTATGCGGACATGCAGTCCGGCTCACCCATCCGGCGGACGATCCGGAGATGCCGCAAGTAACCCTCGAGCTGAAGACGAGCTTCCTCGGTCGAGCCGATCCCGGCCGCTTGGTGGGTGAGGGCTGGGTGCGCCATCGCGGCCGGTCGATTGCCTTTGCAGAAGCGGAACTCCGCAATGAGGCGGGCGATCTCGTCGCCCGGGCCAGCGCCACCTTCAAAGTCGGGCGGTAATCCTTTACCCAAAGACAATTGACACTTCGCTGAAGGTGACTGAGCCTTAGCGGGTTTCTGGAATTGGGGGGTAATCCATGTTCAATCGATTCGCGCTGGGCGCGGCATTTCTGGTGTCGGCCTTCTTCGCCACGGGCAATCCTGCACAGGCTGAAACTGCCGACTGGTCCGGCTTCTATCTGGGCGCTCATGCAGGCGGTATCGCCGCCAAGGAGCATTGGAAATGGAACCAGGCCGGTTTGTATGCCGCCAGCGCGGGCGAAACGCACGATCCCAGCGTGAACGGCCTTATCGCAGGCGGGCAGGCCGGCTATCTCCATCAGTGGGGTCCGTGGGTCGCCGGCGTTGAACTATCGGCGACCACCGGCCATCTGAAAGACAAGTCCAACAGCACGTCGACCCCCGGTGTGGTCCACAAGACCACGATCGACTGGTTTGCAACTGCGGCTGCGAAGTTCGGCTATGCACGAGAGGATTATCTTTTTTATGGCCTCGCCGGTTACGCAGGGACCGACATACACACCTCGACCGGACAGCCGGGCGTAAGCGAGTTCTTCGAAGAGGTCTGGCAAAGCGGGTTTCTGCTGGGGGCGGGCGTGGACTACAAGCTCTCCAAGCACATCGTGCTCGGCGCGCAGTACAATTACATGCACATTCCGGAAAGAGATCGCACCGGCACCGGCCAATTCGAAATCGGGGGCTCGACGGGCGTCGCGGAATCCATCAGTACTGGCGCGGATTATCACATCGCCACGCTTCGCATGAGCTGGCAGTTCTGATCATTCCGGTGTGAGCGTCCAACCCGTGGCGCCGCCCACAAGCTGCACGAGGGCGGCGTCGACCTCTTTCTTCGTCGCCCCCTCGAACTTCATCAGTGCGACTGTGTGTCCGCCACCGATGAAAATCCGCGCGGCAGCCTTGGGCTTGATCCAGGCAGGAATGTGGTTTGCCTTCTGGCCCCGCCTGATGGTCGCTTCCGCCGCATGGTGCAACCGCCCCAAAACCCCCAGATAGGCCGGCCACCGGTCGCTCCCCGTGCCCGTGCTCCAGTCCAGCCAGACGCGAATGCGGTCCGGCTGCTCTTCCACGCTGTCGGTGAACAGGCGGGCGAGCATCATCAACGCGTCGGCAGCGGGTAGTGTTTTCCGGGCGAGCGTGTCGGCCAGAAGACCGTCGAGAAAGGCTTCGACCTCCGCCAGCGTTGCGGCGACGAGATCGTCTCTGGTGCGGAAGTAGGAATAGACAGCCGGAATGGAAACGTCGGCCCGCGCCGCGACATGGGAATGTGTCGCCCGCGCTATTCCGTGCTCGGCAAACGCGGATAATGCGCAGCGCAGCAGCTGGGCGCGCCGATCCTCAGGAGAAAGGCGGGTTCGGCGGCGATTTGCGTCAACGGACAATTCAATGATTCTCCCGGTCGTTTCGGTGCCGGATCATGGCATGGCGCAATAGATGTTGACAGGTTACAGCATTCTTATTGATACTTTACTCAATTAATGCGTTTGTCATTCATTCGGGAGGAGGGCTCCATGAGTATGGCCGCAGAACAACCCGCCATGGCGGGTGCATCGTCGATTCCGCTCAGCGAAATCGATGTCAGCAATCCTGTGCTTTTCGAAACGGATACGGTCGGCGATTACTTCGCCAGGCTGCGCGCGGAAGATCCGGTCCATTACTGCGCGGACAGTGCTTACGGCCCCTATTGGTCCGTTACCAAATTCAACGACATCATGCATGTCGAAACGCATCACCAGATATTCTCTTCGGAAGCGAAATTCGGCGGCATCGTCATCGACGACAGCATCCAGAAGGCAGGCGAGGGCGGGATCGATCTTCCCAATTTCATCGCCATGGACCCGCCCCGGCATGACGAGCAGCGCAAGGCCGTCAGCCCGATCGTCGCGCCGGACAATCTCGCCAAGATGACCGGCCTGATCCGGGAACGCACGGCGGGCGTTTTGGACAGCCTGCCGGTCGGCGAGGAATTCGACTGGGTACCGACCGTGTCGATCGAGCTGACGACACGCATGCTCGCGACACTTTTCGATTTCCCCTATGAGGAGCGCGCCAAGCTCACTCGCTGGTCCGACGTCATCACGGCGCAGCCCGGCACAGGTATCATCGACAGTTGGGATCAGCGCACCAACGAGCTGATGGAATGCGCAGGCGCATTCCAGACTTTGTGGAACGAGCGGGTGAACGCCGATCCGAAGCCCGATCTGATTTCCATGATGGCGCATTCGGAAGCGACGCGGAACATGCCGCCGGAAGAGTTCCTGGGCAATCTCGCTCTGCTCATCGTGGGCGGCAACGACACGACGCGCAATTCCATGTCGGGCAGCGTGCTGGCGCTTCATCAGAACCCGAAGGAATATGAGAAGCTGCTTGCCGACCACAAGCTGATCGACAGCATGATACCGGAAGTCATTCGCTGGCAGACGCCGCTGGCGCATATGCGTCGCACCGCGCTCGAAGATACCGAGCTTGGCGGCAAGACGATCCGCAAGGGCGACAAGGTCGTGATGTGGTACCTGTCGGGCAATCGCGACGATGAAGTGATCGATAACCCCGAATCCTTCATCATCGATCGCGCACGGCCGCGTCAGCATCTTTCCTTCGGCTTCGGCATTCATCGCTGTGTCGGCAATCGCCTTGGCGAATTGCAGTTGCGCATCCTCTGGGAAGAAATCCTGAAGCGCTTCAGCCGGATCGAAGTGGTCGGCGAACCGGAGCGCGTTCGCTCCAACTTCGTGCGCGGCTACGCCACGCTGCCCGTGAAGATACACGCATAGGACGTCGGGCAGGGGGCTCCGGGGCGGAGCCCCC
>NZ_NYVD01000032.1 GCF_002684405.1 Parvibaculum sp.
ACGATTGCCGAGCTGGCCCAACACACTTTCCGGCACATCGATCGGATTCTGCGTGACGAAGTAGATGCCGACGCCCTTGGAGCGGATGAGACGGACAACCGTTTCGATGCGGTCGATCAGCGCCTTGGGTGTGTCGTCGAAAAGGAGATGTGCTTCGTCGAAGAAGAAGACGAGTTTCGGCTTTTCCGGATCGCCGACTTCCGGCAGTTCCTCGAAGAGTTCCGACAGGAGCCAGAGCAGGAAGGTCGAATAGAGCTGGGGCGTTTCCATCAGCCTGTCGGCGGCGAGCACGTTGATCGTGCCTCGCCCGTCCCATGTGGCGCGCATGAGGTCGGCAAGTTCCAGCGCGGGTTCGCCGAAAAACATCTCGCCGCCCTGCTGTTTCAATGTGAGCAGCTTGCGCTGGATGGCGCCGACGGAGGCGGAAGAGACATTGCCGTATTGGGCACCGATGTCCTTTGCGTTTTCAGCGGCAAAAGTGAGCAGCGCCTGAAGGTCTTTCAGATCGAGAATCAGAAGGCCCTGATCGTCTGCGATCTGAAAGACGATAGAGAGTATGCCTTCCTGCGCATCGGAGAGGTCGAGCAGGCGGGAAAGCATCAAGGGGCCCATATCGGATATGGTGGTCCGGATCGGATGGCCCTTTTCGCCAAAAAGATCCCAGAAGATGACGGGGGAGGGGCCCGGCTTGTAGCCTTCGAGCCCCAGCTTTGCCACCCGTTCGTCAACTTTCGGGTTGGGTGTTCCTGCCTGGGAAAGTCCGGCGAGGTCGCCCTTCACATCGGCGAGGAAAACCGGCACGCCTGCGCGGGAAAAGGCTTCGGCCATGATCTGCAGGCTCACCGTTTTGCCGGTGCCTGTGGCGCCGGCGATGAGCCCGTGGCGATTGGCGTATTTCAGGAGGAGTTCTTGCGGCCGTTCGCCCGCGCCGATGAAGATACTGCCGGGCTTGTCCATTGATCGCCTCTCTCATTACGACCGGGAAAGATTAGGTTCGGGGCGTAGCGGCTACAAGCCTCATAATCGCCGTCCTTGCGCATTGTGGCGGGCCATGTTTGCAGGCATCATCCCGGCACCCAGAATGTCGTCCCGGGGGGATTCCTATGATCACCTGTTATGTCCGCGCCAATGGCGGTCTGGCGCCCGTGCCCCAAACGGAGGCAAACGGGGTGCTGCCTGCGGACACGATCTGGATCGATATGCTTGATCCGACCGAGCAGGAAAGACATTTCATCGACAACGCGCTGGGCCTTGCCATGCCCAAAAAGGAGATCATGAGGGAGATTGAACCCTCCAGCCGCCTTTACCAGACGGAGGGGGCTTCCTATCTCACGGTGGTCACGCTGACGGCGGCTGACACGCTGAAGCCGCAAAACGATCCGGTGACTTTTGTCGTGACGCAGAACTTGCTCGTCACACTGCGCTATGCGGACCCGCAACCCTTCCGGAATTTCATCGCCAATCTGCACCGCTATACGCTTACCTGTACCTGCGGGGAAGATGTGATGGCGGCACTCTTCGATGCCATCGTAGCGCGAGTGGCAGATATTCTCGAGAAGGTGAACAGCGAGACGGACGAGATTTCCGGACAGATATTCCATCGCGACCGTATTTCGAGGCCGGATTATGATGGGGTGTTGCGCCGTGTTGGTCGTAATCAGACGGTGACGGTACTCGCGCGGGACAGCCTGGTAAGCTTGGCGCGTGTCGTGACCTTTATGCTGCGGCCGGTGGAAAGCAAACTGCAAAAACAAACAGGCCGTGCTTTCAAGACGGTGTCGCGTGACATTTCTTCGCTGAGCGACCAGGCAAGTTTCCTGTCGAACAATCTCAACTTCCTGCTCGATGCGACGCTGGGGCTCATCAACTCGGAGCAAAACGGGATCATCAAGATCTTTTCGGTGGCGGCGGTCGTGTTCCTTCCACCGACGCTGATTGCGAGTATCTATGGGATGAACTTCAAGGACATGCCCGAACTCGACTGGCTGTTCGGCTATCCTTTCGCGCTGGGGCTGATGGTGGCTTCGGCTGTCTTCACCTATGTTTTCTTCAAGCGGAAGGGATGGCTGTGAGCGAGGCGGGCGAACGTACGGAATGGTACTGGCTCTGCCACATGCCCGCGCAAGGTGCTGAGAAGCGCTATTACGGCCAGCTCGATGTCGCGCCGCAGCCCGTGCCGCCGGAGCGTGCCACCCGGTTGCGCCAGTTCTTGCCTGATCATGCGGTGTGGGTTTCCTCGCCGCTGTCGCGCGCGGTGACGACCGCGTTGGCGCTCACCAATGGCAAGCCGCCGATTGCCGTAGGCGATTTCACCGAGCAGGATTTCGGCAAATGGCAGGGGCGCAGTTTTGCCGATGTCTTCGCGGAAAATCGCACGCTCGACTGGACGCAGCCGGAGGAAATCGTGCCGCCCGGCGGGGAGAGTTTCTACGATCTGGGGGAACGGGTTGCCGATGCGATCGACCGGCTGAGCGAGCATTACGCGGGCAAGGCGATTGTCGCGGTTGCGCATCAGAGCATCATCCGTATCGCGGTTGCCTATGCGCTGGAGCTGAAGGCAGATCAGGCCTGGCGTGTCAGCGTGGCGCCCTTGTCGCTTACGCGGCTGGGCCTGCAGATCAGGGATGGAAAGAAGCTCTGGTCGGTCGGTTGCATCAACTCGGAAGTCGCTTAGTGAAGCTCCGCGCCCATGCGGGCCGCTTCTTCTTCAAAGCGGGCGAGGATGCGGTTCACATGTTCTTCCATCATCTCCATAGCCTCGATGACGGTGGACAGCCGGCTTGACGTGAAATCCTGGAACGAGGCGGCCATATAGATGCCCGCAGCGTGGCTTGCGAGCTCGTCGCAGGTATCCGTTTCGACGCCTTGGGCGCGCAGTTCGTCGGCGATCTGCTGGATGCGTTCGGCCGCGCCTTGCATGTCGGCTTCGGTGCGCTTGGCCGCTTCGAGCACATCGGCGGCCCGTTTTGCCGCGTCGATGGCGGTGTCGTCCCGGTTGGTTTCGGCAAGGTCGGTCCGCGCCCGGTCGATCGAGTGCTTCAATTCGTGCAGGTCGTGATAGATGAAGCCGAAACGGGCGGAAACCGCCGTCTCGCGTGCGGTCCGGTAAAGTTTTTCCACGGCTTCGATCATGCGGTCGGTGTCGGCGGCGCGGTTGCGGCGGGAAAATTCGCGCAGGAACCAGCGGCCGCGCTCGGTCTCTTCGACCGCCGCCTCGATCTCCCGGTATTCCTTTTCGTCACCCGGTTTATCTTCTGCCCGCTCGCCCATCATGCCTCCTGAGGTCAGGGCATTCTGGGGATAAATCCTTGCGCAATCGTTGACCCGGTTTCCCGCGATAAAGCGCTTGCGGCCCGATGCGCCCCGTGCGAGTGAAAACGACCGGTATTTCAGGATGATATTGTCGAGAGACGGAAGGAGCGGGCGCATGCGGCTTGTGCGGTTTGGCGACAAGGGGGCGGAAAGTCCCGGCCTTCTCGATGGCGAAGGTCATCTGCGCGATCTTTCCGGGCATGTGGGCGAGCTTGCGGGCGAGGCACTGTTGCCGGAAAGCCTGGAGCGGCTGCGTACGCTGGACCCGGCCTCCCTGCCGCTCGTGGCTGACGGGACCCGGCTTGGCACCTGCGTGACCGGGACGGGCAAAATCCTCTGCATCGGCAAGAATTACGCGGATCACGCCGCCGAGATGAAATCCGACGTGCCGCCGGAGCCGCTCCTCTTCATGAAGGCGACGAGCGCGCTCACCGGTCCTCACGACGGGGTTTGTGCGCCGCGCAGTACCACCAAGCTCGACTATGAAGGCGAGTTGGCAATGGTGATCGGTCACACGGCGAAATATGTAAGCGAAGCGGATGCGCTCTCTCATGTCGCGGGCTACACTATCATGAACGATGTGTCGGAGCGCGCGTTCCAGAACGAGCGGGGCGGGCAGTTCACCAAGGGCAAGAGCAGCGATGGTTTCGCGCCGCTTGGGCCTTGGCTCGTCACAACGGACGAGATCGCCGACCCTCAGGCGCTGCGTGTCCGGACATGGGTGGATGACGAGCTTCGGCAGGATGGGCACACGTCGAACATGATTTTTTCCGCCGCCTTCATCGTTTCCTATCTCAGCGAATTCATGACGCTTTATCCGGGCGATGTGATTTCCACGGGCACGCCGCATGGCGTCGCCGCAGGTATGAGCCCGTCCGGCTGGGTACGCGACGGGCAGACGGTGCGTGTCGCAATCGACGGGCTCGGCGAAATCGCCAACAGATTCACGGTGGACAAATGACAAGGCTCGCACTTCCCATCGACGTCGAGGCGGTGAAGGGGTTCATGCCCGAGGATGAAGGCTGGGCGCTGCATGAGGCGGCACTGGAAGCCTCGAAGCTTGGGCCGGTGCTGGAGATTGGCTCCTATTGCGGCAAGTCCACCGTCTATATCGGCATTGCGGCGCAGGCCAATGGCGCGGTGCTGTTTGCGCTCGACCATCATTACGGCTCGGAAGAAAACCAGCGCGGCTGGGAGCATCATGACGAGGCGCTCTACGATGCGGAGACGGGCCGTCTCAACACGTTTCCGCTCTTCCGGCAGACGATCCGCTCGGCGGAACTGGAAGATACGGTGGTGCCGCTGGTAGCGCCGTCGGCCGTGGTGTCGAAGGGCTGGGCGACGCCGCTTGCCATGGTCTTCATTGATGGCGGGCACGGGATGGAACCGGCGCTGACCGATTACCGCCTTTGGGCGCCGCGCGTCATGCCGGGCGGTATTCTCTGCATTCACGATGTCTTTCCGAATCCGGAAGATGGCGGGCGACCGCCCTACGAGATCTACAAGCTGGCGATCGCATCAGGTCTCTTCGAAGAGGAGAGGGCGGTGGGGAGCCTGCGCGTGTTGCGGCGGCTAGGCTGAGGCGCGTCAGGGGTAGTCATGCACATGGACCGGGATCGGCAGATTGCCGATGCGCCGGACCATGAGCGGATAAACCTCTTCCCAGTCGAGCCCGCCGATGCCGCAGCCGAGCTTGGGAAACGAGACGCTCTCGACCCTCCATGCGCGATAGTTGTCGGCGAAGGCGATGAGCCCCTGTTCGATCCAGCCGAGCTGCGCGCCTTCGGCCAGTGTGTCCATGGTAGGGAAGTTGAGAACCCATTTCTCCTCGCCCTTCCAGAGATGCGGGTGACCGGGCTTGAGCTCGCCCGTCTCGCAGGCCGCGACATAGTCGATATACATCTCCGGAAAGCGCTCCTTGAAGAGCGCGGCGAGCCCGCCCCCCATCACACCGACGCAGTTTACTGCATTGACGAGCGTCTGCGCGTCAGATGAGAAGATGTCCGTCTTGACGATCTTGAGCATGGTGCCGCCTTTCTTCCGCTGCCTGCAAAGCGTGTCAGGCGAATGGGAAGGAAGCAATCCCGGATGGCCTATTCCGCAGCTTCCGCCAGCACGCGCTCGCCGAAGAGATGCGAGGCCGCTGTCGTACCTGTCACAGCGTCGGCGGCGAGGATGACGGCTGCCGCCGTCCATGCCGGTTTTTCGGCGGGCCATGCCACTTCGTCGCGGAACTGGTAGCCCATCCAGTAAGCGCCTTCCTCGTCGCGCCATTGATGCTGCCATGACAGGAGCGCTTCGGCTTCCTTGCGCTGTCCGGCGGCGAGCAGGGCCATGGTGAGTTCGGCGGATTCGGCGACCGTCACCCAGGGCTCTTCCTGGACGCAACGGCAGCCCTTGCCTTCGGCGACGAAAAGGTCCCACTTCCAGGCAATGCGTTTGCGCGCGGCCTCGCCCGTCAGCACGCCGGCGAGGACGGGGTAGTACCAGTCCATCGAATAGCGGTCTTTCGGTTCCCATGTTCGGTCGAAGCGATGGGGCTTATCACGCAGCGCTTCGCCGAGTTTCCGGCGTGCGGCCATCCAGTCGCGGGAGGGATGGCCCAAGGCGCGGGCGATATGCGCGGCGCATTCAAAACTTTTGTAGATGGACGAACAGCCCGTGATGAGGCTGTCGTCTTCCGGCGTGTGCGGATCGTCGGCGGCCCAGCGAATGTCGCCATGCGCGCTCTGATGATCGATGACGAAATTCATCGCCGCGTCCACATGCGGCCAGATTTCCGCCAGCCAGACGCGGTCGCCCGTCACGAGATAATGGTGCCAGGCACCGGTGGCTATATAGGCGGCGAAATTGGTGTCGCGGACCGGCATGCCCGCGCCTTCGCCGGTATAGGCTTGCGTGTCTTCGTCGAAGGGCACGGCGGCGCCCAGTTCGCCCCACCAGGAGCCGTCCTTGAGTTGCGTTTCTTTCAGATATTCGAAGGCACGGCGGGCATTCTCGATGTCCCCCAGAACGGTGAGGCCCATTGCGGCCTCGGTGTGGTTCCATGGATCGACCACACCGCCATCGTACCAGGGGATCGCGCCATTCTCGCGCTGCAGTTCGAGGATGCGGTTGCGGGCGCCCTCGAAGAAGCCTTCCGGAATGGTATCGCCCTGTTTCAGATGCACCATGCCGTCAGCTTGCCTTGGAGAAGTAGAGAACCACGCTTTTGCCCATCAGCGGACCGGCGATCTTTTCCAGCGTTCGCGTCAGCCATGGGCCCTTCATGATGTCCCATTCGAGGAACTTCTTATAGGCATTCACGAGCGCATTGTCCTCGCGCTTCACGCCGACTGCGCATTTCAGCCACCAATAGGGCGAGTGCAGGCCATGGGCGAAATGACGGTGGAAGAAGGACAGGCCGCGATCTTCCACTGCGTCTTTCAGTTCGCGCTCCTGGAAGATGCGAACGTGGCCGCCGGGCTCGTTGTGGTAATCGTCGGAAAAGGCCCAGCAGATGCGCTCCGGCCAGGCGCGCGGCACGGAGCAGGCAAAGGTGCCGCCCGGTTTCAGGATACGGTCGACTTCCTTCAGCGCCTGCTTGTAGTCGGGAATGTGCTCCAGCACTTCCGAGCAGAGGATCTTGTCGAAACTGTTGTCCGGGAAGGGCAGGGACAGCGCATCGCCGACGCTCAGCGAAAAGGCGCGCCTGGTTTCCGGGTCCATGTCCGGATTGTCCTCGAAGCCCTTGCGCGCCGTTACCACGTCGTCGAAGCAGAGGTCGATGCCCACGACATGGCAGTTCGCGAAATAGTACATGGCGTGGACATGACGTCCCGTACCGCAGCCAAGGTCCAGCACACGCTGGCCGTCCCTAAGCCCGAGCAGCTTGAAGTCGATGGTCTGCATGGGCAATCGTCTCTCTGTAAACGTCAACACAATCGCGGGCGGCGCGTTCCCATTTGAACTGGTCGAGAATGCGTTCGCGGGCCGCAATGCCATAGCGGGCACGAAGTTCGGGGGCGTCAAGATAGGTGGAAATCGCCTTGGCGAGCGCATCCGGATCGGAGTGCTGCACGACAAGACCCGCATCGCCGATGACTTCGGGGAGCGATCCGCCATTGGTCGTGATAACCGGCGTCCCGCAGGACATGGCTTCGCCCGCGGGAAAGCCGAAGCCTTCATAGACGCTGGGCGAAATCGACATGGTCGCTTCATTGTAGAGTTCGGTCATTTCCTCGTCGGTGATCCCGGAAACGAACTCCACCTTGTCCATGATGCCGAGCCGGCGCAGCTCGTCGGAGGTGTTGCCCTCGCGCAGCTTGCCGATCACACGGAGTTTCAGGTCCGGATATGTCTTCAACAGTTTCGCATAGGCGCGAATGAGGAAGATCAGCCCCTTGAGCGGCACATCCGCACTGGCGCAGGTGACGATCAAATCGTCGCGCCGTTTGACATGCGGCATCGGACGGAACTGGATGTGGTCGATGCCATGCAGGACGAGGCGCGTCTTGTCCGCTTCGACGCCGAATTCGCGGACCACGTCTCGGCGCGTGCTTTCCGACACGACGATAAGCGGGTCGAGCTGGCGCGCCACCTTGATCTGCATGTTGAGGAAGGAATACCAGCGCTTCTTCAGCAGCTTCAGCTTCAGCGTCTTGGCGGCGCCGACATCGATGCGGCGATCCATGGTGATCGGGTGGTGGATCGTACCGACCACGGGCAGGCCCATATCGCGCATTTTCAAGAGGCCCCAGCACAACGTCTGGTTGTCATGGCAGATGTCGTAATCGGCCCAAGTGCCGCGCGCGTAGCGCGCCATACGTTCGCCGAAGGTGTAGGGCTCGGAAAAGCCGCCGGTCGCATGGCTCCACCATTCGAAAAGGTCGATGGGGGAGGCGAACATCCAGGGGCGGATGGAGAGGATCGGATGCGGATTGGCGTAAAGGTCAAGTGAGGGCAGCTTGATGAGGCCGGCGCGCTTGTCCGTATTGGGATAGGGCGGGCCGGAAATCACATCGACTTCGTGCCCGAGGTCCAGAAGCGCCTTGGTGATGTGGCGCATATAGACGCCCTGGCCGCCGGTTGTCGGATTGGAGCGGTAACTCGGCAGCAGGATGCGCAAAGGCCGGTCGCCCTTCACCGCTGCGAGGGAAGGGGGATGCTGTGTCGTATGAACTGCCGGGGCTGCCGGCCCTGATGCAGGCGCCTCATCGAGGGCTTGGGACATTAACTTCTCCTGTGACCCTTTTTCCTAGTCACTTCTCGGGATGCGCCTCGAGGGCCGTTCGGATGTTCGAATGCGCGGAATATAGACAGATCAACCTTTTGCAACAACCCGCTAACAGGAATGTAAGTGGCTTTCAGTTGATCCGCGGCGCTGCGCCTCGAATATCCTCATCCGGCTCGGGCGCGGGGCTCGACTGGTGGTGGAACAGCAGCCAGCCCTCATTGACCCGTGTGAAGATATTTGTGGCCAGGAGGAAGTCCTTGCCGATCTGCTCGTAGCAGATCACGAGCCCGGTGTCGCCCTGTATGCCGGGACGCGGTGCGATGCATTTGATGTCGGGGCTCGCCGGGCCGGAAAAGATGGCGTGCCAGCTTTGCAGCACCGCGTCGCGGCCTTCCACGGGCGGCCAGCCGGGGTGAAGGCAGGTCACGGGCTCGTGCTCTGTCCATATGGCGGTCATCAATGTGTAGTCGCGGTCGGCGAAGGCGCGATAAAAAGTGTCATTGGCAAAGAGAAGCGCGGCGCGATCCCGTTCCGTCATTGTTTTCTGCACGTTGCCTTGAACCGAAGATGGAGGATCATAGCAGCGCTGGACGTTGCTTGCAGCCGGAACCGGGCATCCTCCTGTATCTGGGCGTCAGGCCACCCAGAAATTCCGCTCGCGCATGAAATCGTAGACATGCGGCCAGGCGAGACCGAGCGTCACGAGATTGCCGATGAGAAAAACCACCAGATAGATGTGGCTCCTGCGGTCGAAGCGCATTTCGGGATTGGCGTGGATCAGCAAAAAGAGGAACGGCGTCCAGATCGCAGCATGGGCGACCCAGGCGCCCTGCGATACATGCTCGTGGAGCCGCAGTCAGGCGGCCAGTCCCAGTGTTGCCGCCCAGCCGACGGCGATCCAGCGCGTCAGCACCTCCTCGCGCAGAAAGACCAGCGCAGCCGTATTCAACGCCACGATGCAAACGGTCCAGGCTTGCAGGGGCCAGGGCGCCTGCAGCCAGTCTTGTACGAAATCCATGATCGCCCCCCGGCACCTTGCTTTCGCCGGTCCTATCTAAGCCGGAGGAGGGGGCGTGGGGCAAATCAAGTTTCCAATAAGGCCGTTCAGGCCGGAAAACGCCGCTTCAGCCAGTCCAGCATCAGCCGGTTCAGCTCTTCGGGCTTTTCGGACTGAGTCCAGTGGCCGCAATCGGGGATGATGTGCTTTTCGAGGTCGGGCACATATTTCTCCATGCCTTCCGCCATGGCGGGCGGGAGGGCGATGTCGTCCGCGGCGGAAATCATCAGGCCGGGTACGTCGACGCGCTGGATCAGGTTCTCGCTTCTCTCCCAGTTGCGGGTGAAGTTGCGGTACCAGTTGATGCCACCCTCCCAACCGGTTTTCTCGAAGGCTTTTGCATAGACCTCGAACTCGTCCGTCGTCAGCAGCGCTTCGCCGGTCCATGTGTCTTCGGGGGCCTGCAGTGCGGTGAGCAGGGTAAGGCGACGCATTTCTTCGGGGAGTTTCATATACTCCTCCATCGTCACGCCTGAGCGGCGATAGAAGAAGCGCAGCGACCGGTGCGTGTCCTTGCCGAGCACCTTCTCCGCTTCGCCGAATTGCTGGAAGAAGACGATGTACATGTCCTCGCCATAGGCGGCGCGCATGGCGGCGATGGGCTCGGTATCGAGGCGAGGAATGAAGGGCGTATTGACGCCGATATTGGCCATCACGCGGGAGGGGTGCATGAGCGGCATCTGCCAGGCGACGAGGCCGCCCCAGTCGTGGCCGACCATGATCGCCTTGTCGATCCCCAGCGCGTCGAGAAGGCCGGTGAGGTCGCCGGTCAGGTGCTCCATATCGTAAAGCGGCACCGCGTCCTGGCCCAGCGGGCCGCCCGTGTTGCCATAGCCACGCATATCGGGCGCGATGGCGCGGTAGCCCGCATCGGCCAGCGCCTTCATCTGATGGCGCCAGGAATAGGCGATTTCCGGCCAGCCATGTACGAGAAGGACGGGAATGCCGCCTTTCGGGCCTGCCTCGTGCACCGCCATGCGGATGCCGTTGGTCTCGATAAAATACGGCTTGGGAAATGTCATGCCCGTTCTCCCTCAGATCATGTTCGGTTTTGTTCAGATTGTTTTTTCAGGCCGCGTCGCGCAAGCGTTCCCAGTCGCTTGTAGCGGGCAGGTCCAGTAGTGCCATCATTTCCTGCCGGTCGGGCCCCAGTTTTGGAGGGTAGTGGCGGGCGTTGCGTTTCTTACCCCGCGCCCAGACGCTCATGATCTTTGCGATATTGCCGGGATTGCGCAGGAACTCGCTGGGCTTGTCGATCATGTGGAAGGCGCGCATGAACTCACGCAGCAGCGCCGTATCGCCGCGCAGCGCGGGCGTGATCGCATCTTCGGCGAAGCTGCGGATGACACGGTTACGCAGCTTCGGACGGTAGTCCGGGTCCAGCGCATTGCGGGCGCGCCGGATGGCGGCCTTGTCCTGTTTGACCATGTCCGAATAGTAGGGGCGCAGTGCACCGCGCGCATTGTTGAAATAGAGCGTCGCACGTGCGACCGGGTTTTCCGTCCGGTCGAAGGCATGCACCAATGTTTCCGCTTCGATGGCGGCGAAAGTGCAGCCGCGCCCGTATAGCGGATTGGTACGGATGAAGCTGTCGCCCAGGGGGAAGAAGTTCAGCACGCGTGGACCGTCGTCATCGGCAAGTTTGCGCCAGCGGCTGATCAGTTCGCCCATACCATAGACTTTCGACACGGGGGTCGAACGGTCTTCCGCGGTCCATGGTGCCACGCCAGGCAGTTGCGAGCAGATGAAGTCGAACGTCTCGGGGCGGATGATTGCCTTGCGCAGTTCCATCTCGATTTCGGGCACCGCGATGGTGATGGAAAAGCATCCATTGTCGGCGGGGAACACGCCGTATTTCATGAAGCCCATATCGCCGGCGCTCGGCACCTTGTTGCGCTCGGGTTCGCCCATGCCCTCATGCAGGCGATAATGGCGCGTGAAATAGAGGATGCCCGCGCGCTCGGTCTTTTCTTCGATGCCGGCGCCGCGTTCGTTCAGCGTATCGATGAGCTGGCTGTTCTTGCCGGCGGCATCGATGACGGTGTCGGCGGGCCATTCCTGCCGTTCGCCGTCGCGTTCGATGGCGAGGCCGGTCACGGCAAGCCTGCCGCTTCGCGTCTCCGTCAGCACGTCGCGCACAAGCGTGTCGGTGACGAATTCGATGCCGGGCTGACGCAGCGCATAGCGGCGCATCACGAATTCGAGCGTGGTGCGGCGGCTCGTCAGGATGGTGAGTTCCTCATCTCCCGGCGCCGGCACATAGGTCTCGCGCAAGGCAAGCGGCAGGTTGTCCGCAAAGCCGATCTCGCGGCAGCCTGCGGCGAGCAGGTCCTGCATCAGCTCCGGGTGCCATTCGCGGATATGTTTGTGGAGGCGTGCGAGGAAGGCGTGGGAGTGGCGCAGATGGCCGACGCCGCGGCGCTCCCAGTCGGTGAAGGCGAGGTCGGCCGAATCTTCTCCTTCCGGAGCGGGCGGGTCGCGCTCGATGACCGTGACAGAGCGTCCGCTTTTTGCCAGTGCAAGGGCGGACCACAGGCCGGCGATACCGCCACCGACGATCAGAATGCGCTCCTCCATCGATAACCTCCCGTTTCGATACCGATAAGACCAGTCGCTTGACCTTGGTCTGTTTATAGACCGAGGTCTATAAAATAGTAACGGTTCTCAACCATTTCCAGCCCCGCAAGGCCGGGAGGCGGGTTCCCCTCGGTCAGCTTCCGATTTTCCAGGCGGCAAAGGCGAGGCAGGCCCAGCCGATCATGAAGGCTAGCCCGCCGACCGGCGTGACCAGCACCAACGCTCGGCTGCCCGTCAGGGCGAGGAAATACAGCGAGCCGGAGAAAAGGATCGTGCCGGCCAGAAAAGCGCTTCCCGCCATTGTCGCGAGACTGCCGGCGCCCATGCTCGCTACCCAGGCGACCGCGACGAGCGCCAGCGCGTGATACATCTGATAGCGCGCGCCGGTTTCGAAGACGCCGAGTTCGTATTCTCCGACATGCGACTTCAGCCCATGAGCCGCGAAGGCGCCGAGCGCCACGGAGATGAGGCCGCTCAGGGCCGCGATGGTGAGCCAGATACGCATCGAATCCTCTTCCTGTTCCGTCCCGCTGTTCAATATGCGCGGAATTCTAGTCGCTTTGCGCCGGGGGGAAAGCACTCTCCCGCACTACCGCTGCGTCACGTTGACCGTCTCCCGTGCAGGCGGCATTGTCGGATCCAAACAAGGGTCCGGTCACAGGCCGCGACCGAAAAACAAGAATGGGAGGATGATGTGTCCATGCTCATCGGAGCAGACGGAAGTCGTGCGCGTTTCGGCGCGGCCAGCGTGAGAAGGGGAGGCCGTCATGGATGAGCTTTCCTCGCGTATCGCCGCATATCTCGAAGCCAAGATGCAGGTCGCCTCTAATGTCGAAGTGAGCGGCGTGTCGCGTATTCATGGCGGGGCCAGCCGTGAGACCTATCGCTTTCACGCCGCCTGGGACTAGGGCGGC
>NZ_NYVD01000033.1 GCF_002684405.1 Parvibaculum sp.
AAAGCACGGCGAGCAGGCTGACGAGTATGGGTACGAAGTAGAGCGTGAGCCCCGCCTTGGACGCGCCGAGAAGTTCCACGCCCCGGTTGAAGCAGACATAGGCGAGGATCGACGGAAAGATCGTCACATAGAGCACGGCCAGAATGCTGTCCCGGCCCAGCGTGAAGGGCTGCGCGTGGAAACTCTCCCAGATATAGAGCGGCAGAAGCGCGACCCAGCCCGTCATGAAGGTCAGGCTGAGAAAGGTCATGGGATGGATTTGCGGCCTCCAGCGCAGGCCCACCGAATAGGCCGCATAAAGCACCACGCCCGCAAAGACCCAGGCATCGCCCTCATTGAGGGACAGCGAGGCAAGCCGCTGCCAGTCGCCCTTGAAGAGCGTCACGACCACCCCGGCAAGGGCGAGCGCCATACCGGCAAGTTCCCGCCAGCCGGGGCGCTCCCCGAGGAAAAGCAGAAAGATAATGATGATGGCAGGCATGGCCGCCTGAAGCAGGCCCGCATTGATCGCCTGCGTCGCCCCGAGCCCGATATAGAGGCATGTGTTGAAGGTCGCGATGCCGATGACGCCCAGCGCCACGATGACCGGCCAATGGCATTTCAACGCCTCTCGATCGTTCAGCACAGGCCTCCATGCGAAAGGCAGCAGGACCAGAAAAGCGAAGAACCAGCGCCAGAAGGCAAGCCCGATAGGCGGCACCGCCGTGACCGCGGCGCGCCCCACAATCGCATTTCCCGCCCAGAACAACGCCGTGAAGAAAAGCAGAAGCCAGGGCCGCTGATACATCCATCGCCCCGCCCCCAGCACCGCGCTCACGGCCTAGCCCCTGTCGCGCAGGAGGCGTGCCTTGTCGCGCTGCCAGCTCCGCTCTTTCATGGTCTCGCGCTTGTCGGTGGCTTTCTTGCCCTTGCCCAGACCGACCTCGATCTTGGCAAGCCCGCGCAGATTGAAATAGAGTTTCAGCGGCACAACCGTCATGCCCTGGCGCTGCGTGGCGTTCCAGAGCTTGGCGATCTCCTTCTTGTGCAGAAGCAGACGGCGCGGACGGCGGGGTTCGTGATTGAACATGCTCGCCGCCTGCTGGTATTCGGGGATGAAGCAGTTGATGAGAAGCGCCTCACCCTCCTTCACCTGCACATAGGCCTCATTGAGGCTCGCCTGCCCGCCGCGCAGCGATTTCACTTCGGTGCCGAAAAGCTCAATCCCCGCCTCGAACGTATCGCCGATGGCATAGTCGTAGCGCGCACGCCGGTTGTCCGCGACCAGTCTGGACCCGTCACCGGCTTTCTTCTTTGCGCCACCGCTTTTTGAGGACATGGGGTTTGTATCAGTTCAGCAGGCCGGCGTGACGCATGGCCTCGCGTACCTGCTGCTTGGTGGCATCGGAAACCTCGATCAGCGGCAGGCGCAGTTCGTCGCTGCAAAGCCCCAGCTCGCTGAGCGCAAACTTGCTGGGCGACGGATTGGACTCAACGAAAAGCGCAGTATGGAGCGGCATCAGCCGGTCCTGAATTTCGAGCGCCTTCGCATACTGGCCGTTGAGCGTTGCTTCCTGAAATTCGGCGCAGAGCTTCGGGGCGACATTGGCGGTCACCGAAATGCAGCCGACGCCGCCATGCGCGTTGAAACCGAGCGCCGTCGCATCCTCGCCGGAAAGCTGGCAGAAGCCTTCGCCCATCGCCTGACGCTGCAGACTCACGCGGGCGAGATTGGCCGTCGCATCCTTCACGCCATAGATGTTCTTCAGCTCGAAGAGACGCGCCATGGTCTCCACGCTCATGTCGATCACGCTGCGGCCGGGGATGTTGTAGATGAAGATCGGAATATCGATCGCATCGTTCACCGCCTTGAAATGGCGATAGAGCCCTTCCTGACCCGGCTTGTTGTAATAGGGCGTGACGACCAGCACCGCATCGGCGCCCACATCCATCGCAAAGCGCGCCAGGCTCACCGCCTCGGCGGTGTTGTTGGAGCCCGCGCCGGCCATCACCGGCACGCGGCCGGCCGCCACCTTCACGCAGAGTTCGATGACGCGGCGATGTTCGTCATGGCTGAGCGTGGGCGACTCGCCCGTGGTGCCGCAGGGAACCAGCCCATGCGTCCCCTCGGCAATGTGCCACTCCACCAGTTTTTCAAAGGCAGCCTCGTCCACCTTGCCGTCGCGAAACGGGGTGATGAGAGCGACAAAGGATCCCTTGAACATGACTTGGCTCCATAGCGGGGGCTGGCTGTTTTGAAGGCGCGCAACATAACCGTAACTTTCTGAAGCGGCAAGGAAATGCCCCTTCCCCGACGATCCCTATTGCAGCGCGAAGTCGTGGCTCTGTAAGCTGGGGGCGAAAAGGCAGTCTCGAATGCCGTGGGCCGGGGGGCCGGACGTGCTTTTAGGGTAAAGGGGATCATGCGGCGACGCTTGTCGCAGCGCAGGGTCCAATCCTCCAGTGACTGCGGGGTCGTGCCGTGATGGGCCGATATGGAAGGCGTATTTCTTCTCTGACCTGTTTCCGGCTGGCAGCCGCCTGCCTGTTGCCATGTGCGACGGCCGCGCTCGCCCTGCCGGCTTTCGCGGCAGACGTCCCGCTGGCGCGCCCGGGGGCATCCGGCGCCGCAACCCCGGCGGCGATCCCCGCCCCCCCAATACCCGCCCCGACGGCCCCGCCCGGCATACTGGACGCTGCCGACTGGGTTCACGTCAGCCGCGCTTTCGACCTGGCCGACGACGATCAATGGCCGGAATTCGCCCAGGAAACCGCGGCGGTGAAGAATCCCGTCGCGAAAAAGCTGCTGCTCTGGGACAAGCTGGTGGAAAAGGACAGCGGCGCGACGCTCGCCGATATCGCCGCCTTCCAGACCGCCAATCCCGACTGGCCGCTCCAGTCGCTGCTCGACCGGCGCGCCGAAGAGGCGCTTCTCGACTACCCGGCCGACGCGCAGGACACGCTGAGCTGGTTTGCAGCCCACCCGCCCGTTACCGGCGACGGCAAGATCCGCTATGGCGAGACGCTGATCCTGACCGGCGACAAGGAAAGCGGCGCCGACTGGATCCGCCGTGCCTGGGCGGAAAACGATTTCTCCGCCACCCGGCAGAAGGAAATCATCGCGCAATACGGACAATATCTGACGCAGGACGTGCAGATGGCGCGGCTGGCCCGGCTTCTCTGGGAACGCCGCAGCACCGATGCCCGCAAGACGGCGGCCATGCTGGGCGAAGACGCGCAGAAGCTCGCCGATGCGCGCATCCATCTCGCCAGCCGCTCCAGCAAGGCGGAAAACGCCCTTTCGCGCGTCCCAGCCTATCTGCGCCGCGACCCCGGCCTGATTTTCGATCAGGTCCGCTATGAGCGCCGCAAGGGCAACGACACGATGGCCCTGCCGCTGCTGCTGACCGCGCCGGCAAGCCCGAGCGACATGGTGCGGCCCGATAGCTGGTGGGTGGAACGGCGCATCGCAGCCAGAAAGGCCCTTGCGGACGGGCTCTACGAGCAGGCCTACGAGATCTCCTCCGAACACGGCCTCACCGAAGGCGCGGACTTCGCCGCCGCCGAATTCCTCTCCGGCTGGATCGCGCTTCAATATCTGAACGAACCCGCCAAGGCCGCCGCCCATTTCGACCGGCTGGACAAGGGCGTCTCGACGCCGATCAGCAAGGCGCGCGCGAAATACTGGCTGGCCCGCGCCGCTTCGGCGGGCGGACATGCCGACCGCGCCAAGCGCTTCTACACCGAAGCCTCAGCCTATCCGACGACCTTTTACGGCCAGCTCGCCATCGCCGCACAGGCGACGCAAGGCGGCGATGGCATGCTGAAACTCGCCAACGATCCGACGCTGCCGCGGAAGGAAAAGCAGAGCTTCGAAAAACGCGAACTCGTGCAGGTGGCGAAAATTCTCCACCAGATCGACCGCCAGAGCACGCTCTGGACCTTCATGCTGCATATGGCGAGCAGGCTGAACGACCCGGCGGAACTCGCCGCCCTTTCCGACCTCGCCCGGCAGTTCGGCGATCCCAAACTGTCGATCCGCATCGCCAAGGCGGCGGCCATGCGCAATATCGTGCTGACCGACAGGGCCTATCCAACGAACCTGATGCCGAACTGGAAGCAGGTCGGCCCCAGCGTGGAACCCTCGCTCGTCTATGGCCTGTCGCGGCAGGAAAGCGAGTTCGACGCAGACGCCATCAGCCATGCCGGCGCGCGCGGCCTGATGCAGCTCATGCCTTCGACGGCGCGGCTGGTTGCGCGGCAGTTCAACATGCCCTATTCGCGCAGCCGTCTGACCGATGCGGAATACAATGCGACACTGGGCGCCGCCCATCTCGGCGACCTCGTGCAAAACGAGTTCGGCGGCTCCTACATCATGAGCATCGCCGCCTATAATGCCGGCAAGCGGCGCGTCGACCAATGGGTGGACCGGTATGGCGATCCGCGCTCCACGGCGGTCGACCCGATCGACTGGATCGAGAACATTCCCTATTCCGAAACCCGCAACTATGTGCAGCGCGTGATGGAGAACCTCGAAGTCTATCGGGCGCGGCTCGAGGGCAAGGAGCAGCCTGTCCGGCTCGGGGCCGATCTCCGGCGCAATACGGGACCGGCAATCACCACCCCGCCGCCCGAGCGCAAGCCCGACGATTTACCGCTTGTGCGCCCTGCCCCCAAAGGCCATATGGCTCCCGTCGTCGAGGCCGACGATCGCTGACCCCTTTTCGTGATAACCTGCGGGAGATAACGCATGCAGCCCACGCCCTACCGGGACTTCCTCTACACCACGCAGGAAGGACTGAGGCTCTATGCGCGCGACTATGGCGAGCGGACCGCGCCGAAAACGCCGGTCATCTGCCTGCCGGGGCTGACCCGTAATTCCAAGGATTTCGAGGCGCTGGCGGGGTTCCTCTCGCAGGAGCGGCGCGTTCTCTGCCCGGACCTGCGCGGGCGCGGCCTGTCTGAATATGCAGGCGGTGCGGACGCCTACACGCCCCAGAACGAATTGATGGATACGCTCGACCTGATGACGGCGGCGGGTATCCATCAGGCGGTCTTCATCGGCACTTCGCGCGGCGGCATCATCACCATGCTGATGGCCGCCTTCCGCCCGGTCGCCCTCAAGGCGGCGATCCTCAACGATATCGGCCCGGAGGTGGAGGCAAAGGGCCTGGAACGCATTGCAGGCTATGCGGGCACGATGGAGACGCCCTCGACCTGGGACGAAGCGGCGGTGAAGCTGCGCATGATGAACGAGCGCGACTTTCCCAATGTCACGGGCGGTGAATGGCGAGCCTTCTCGCAACGCACCTTCGCCACCGACGAAAACGGCGCGCCGAAAATGGACTACGACCCGAAGATCGGCACGGCCATGCGCAAGGGACTGGACGCCGCCAAGGGCGAACTGCCCGATATGTGGGCCCAGTTCAAGGCGCTCGCCCATGTGCCCGTCCTCGCGCTGCGCGGCGAGAACTCCGACATCCTCTCCGCCGACACGCTGGCGAAGATGGCCGAGGAACATCCCGCGCTGACACCAGTCACGCTGCCCGACCAGGGCCATGCGCCCTTCCTGGACAGCGAACACGAATTCAGCGTCATCTCCGACTTCCTCGAGCGCCACGCCCTCTGATCGGCGCTGAGCGTTGGGTTCATCGCCTGAGCCGCAGCATCTTCGTTGCGCCCCTCTGAAATTCGTAAGGGACCGGCACCAGCTCCGCTTGCATGCCTTCCCGCGCGAAATGCGCCAGCACGCCCGGCAGATGGCTTGACGGCCGCCCGTCGAGATTGATCAGCGGAAAGACGCGCACCTCCCCTGCGACGCGCAGCAGCTCGTGCAACGCCTCTATATGAAAGGCGAAGTCGAGATCGTCGCCATAAAGGAACAGCAGGTGAGATGAAAGCGCGAGACGGAAAGCCCCCTCGGCGAAAGGCAACTTTGGCAAGGAGGCTTCGACATAATGCCGTGCGCCTGCCCTTTCGTAATCGGCCAGAAAGAGCGCCAGCGCTTCGCGCCTGATGGTCTCGATGGCCTCGGGCGAACCATATTGCGACCAGCGGAAGCGATGCCGCGCCTGACGCAAGCCCTCCATCATCGCGCCGCGCGTCTCCTCGAAACGCTGCGCGATTGTCTCACCGGGCAATGCGTAAAGCGGATCGGTAGCGGTCACTTGCGCGCCCGCCGCCGAGGCCTCGGCGGCAAAAGACGATGGCCCCGACCCGACATCCAGAACGGCTCCGCGCAGATCCGCCTCTTCCAGTGCGAAAAAGGCGCGATACTCCCAGAGGCGCCGCCCCCAGGGCACGATCCCGTCCAGTTTGAATTCCTGCTCCATCTCCATCACCGGCTCTCCTTTCAGGCCATTTTCGGAAACGGCCTTCTCCGGTGGAGGAAACGAAAAAGGCCGCCTCGAAACGGGCGGCCTTTCTGTCGGATCGACGCACGATCTGGTCCAGGGCCACCCTCAGGTGGTCCACCAACCGATCATCTTGTGCGCGACGTAAGTCATTCGATCCTCATTCGTTGAACGGGACATTACGCCCGCCCGGTGCTTTCGCCAAGTGCTTACTTCGCCTTGCGGTAATGCATGATGCCCCAGGCCAGATAGCCCTTGTCGGCGCCATTCACCCAGTGCTCCAGGCCCTTGATCATGTTGTCGATGTAGTCACGGCTCACACCGACCTCGACAAGCTTGTCATAGCCCTTCTGAAGCTCCTGCCGCACGCGCCAGTAGTGGCGGCGAAGCTGATCGACGTGATCGTCGAAACCGAGCTTCTCGAAACCGAGCGCTTTGAGTTCCTTGTCGTAGAAACCCGGGGAACCCAGCGTCGCAAGATGAATGCGATCGAGGATCGGCTGCAGCACATCCGCCGGGCAATCGTCCCACTGCATCGGATCGGTGAAGATGAACTGGCCGCCCGGCTTCAGCACGCGGGCCACCTCTTCCATCACCTTGACGCGATTGCCGCTGTGCAGGATCGAGTCCTGCGACCAGACGACGTCGAAGGAACCATCCTCGGCGGGAATATCCTCGAAGCTGCCATGCTTGACGGTGATCTTGTCCGACAGGCCGGCCTTCTCCGTCATCTCGCGATTGATGGCGTTCTGCTTGTCGGAGATGTTCACGCAAGTGACGTGACAGCCATAGGTCTCCGCGAGGTAGCGCGCCGCACCGCCATAAGCGGCACCGATGTCGAGCACCTTGGTGTCGGGACCGATGCCCTGGATCTTGGACGCGATGGTCTCGTCGGTGCGATGGCTCGCATCGCCGACGGGTTCCTCATCGTCCTTGTACAGACCAATGTGAATGTCCTTCCCACCCCAGATGGTGAAGTAGAACTTATCGGCATCGTCGCTGTCGTAATATTCTTCTGCCTTGGCGACGGCGTTCGTATCAGGACTCGTCATCGTAGGCTTTCTCCGCAACATGAACGTAAAAGTCGGTTTCCTTATCGTCATAGTCAGCGTTGAAGTCACCATAGGTGGTGATCTTCTGGAAGCCGATCTCGTGCATGAGGCGCTTCACATAGGCCTTGCGCAGCGGGAACATGTTGAGGTGATAGACGCTGTCGTCCGGGAATGTGTACCGGAAGCGCGCCAGCGAGTCGTCGACATGTTCCGGCTCGGCCGTAACCTTGTCGCCGCAATAGTAGTATTTGTGCTTCGTGCTGAAGCCTTCATCCATGATCAGGTCATAGTTGCGCTGGTCCAGGATGAGGACGCCGTCATGCTTCAGAGCGGCATAGAATTCGGCGAGCGCCCGGCGACGGTCCTTCTCCTCGAAGAGATGGGTGAAGGAATTACCGAGGCAAACGATCGCATCGTATTTGCCGTGTACGTCCTTGTTCAGCCAGCGCCAGTCCGCGCAGATGGTCTGAAGAACGATGCCGTTGTCGCGGCCATTGTCGAATGCCTTGACGAGCATTTCCTTGGCGCCGTCGACGGTGGTCACGTCGAAACCGGCTTTGGCGAGCTGCACGGAGTGAAAACCTGTACCCGCGGCGACGTCGAGGATCTTGTGCTTGCCGAGCTTTTTCAGCAGGTCGATGAAGAAACGGCCCTCGCCTTCGGCGCGGCCCTTCCAGTCGATCAGCTGATCCCATTTGTCGACGAAGGATTCCGTATATTCGTGCTGATAGTGATCGGATTCACGAACTGCGAGGGGATCCTCGCCGAAATCCTGTTCTTTCTTGAGTACGGTACCAGACATATTGCCCCTTCAAAAATGCCGACATGCCGGGCGCGCAAAAGCGCGCTCCGCCGATCGGTCAATTTGTGATGGCACCAGCCACATGACTGGCGCCCTAGGTCTCGATTTCAAAGGTCTACGTAAAGATGTGCGCAGGATGCGCAGCGCAGACCGCACCGGACACAATCGCGAGGGATTTCGCGATTGAGCGGCATAGGCGCCGCTTGGATGGTGCTGTCGAGGTCGAAATCCTCGCAACGGCACAGCATGATTGCTGCGCCGGAGAATTCCTTGCCCGACGGGATGGGACCGTAACAAAGCCTCTGCGAGGTATCAACAGCGGCAGGGTAAATCTTTTAAAAACAAATGCTTTTCAGCGTTTTGCGTCTTTTATTTGAGATATTTCTTTCAAAAAGCAGCTCTTATGTATCGAGCCTGTATGCTTTTCCCTCTCGTTTCACATAACCCGCTGTGGGCGCCGCAAAATGCGTCCCGATCACAAGAACCGGCGTTTCCGCTAGGTTTTTGAACATGCTCTCGCGTGTCGCCGTCGATCCCGCAGAATCGACATCCGCCGACGATGCCCAGTCGGGGCGCGCGAACTGACACGGATGATGGATGAAATCGCCCGTAATCAGCGCTTCCTCGCCTTTCGACGAAATTTTCACGCTCACATGGCCCGGCGTATGCCCGACGGTGGGAACGAGAGACACCTCGTCGCAAAGCCGGTGATCCATCTCCACCAGATCGACAAGCCCCGCATCGAATACCGGCTTCACCGAATCGGCGAAGACATGGACCTGCTCTTCGTTTTCCGTCTGGGACTGCCAATGCTCGAACTCGGTACGCGCCATCAGATAGCGCGCCTGAGGAAAGGTCGGCACCCACTCCCCGTCCTTGAGCATGGTGTTCCAGCCGACATGGTCGACATGCAGATGAGTGCACATCACCATGTCGATCGAGGACGCCGGATAGCCGGCCTCCTCCATGCGCTCCAGAAAGGGCTCGTGCCGGTCGTTCCAGATCGGCGCCATGCGGCCCTGCTTGTCATTGCCCAGACAGGTATCGACCATGATCCGCACCGACGGCGTGTCGACGATAAGGGCGTGAATGCTCATCACGAGCTTGCCCTCCTCCGTCACGAAATGCGGTTTCATCCACTCATAGGGCGCGACCGCTTCCGGCGTCGCCTGGGGAAGGATAAAGCGCGTACCGCCCGCCATCTCCATCTCGATGATCCGCGTCACGGTCACATCGCCGATGCGCCACTGTTCCATTCTCTCCGCCCCTCGTTCTTGTTCCTTTCCTGCAAAGCTAGGACAAACCGGCGTGAATCTCTCAAAAATTTCATTTTGCAGTTGCGAAAAGGCTCCCCACATGACCCGATAGAACGGTTGCTTATCGGAGCCTCCCATGGCCGCGCAGACACCTTCTCGACCCACTCGAAAGCCCCCATCCTCCACCGAGGCGGAATGCCCGGTGCTGGTGCTGCAAGGCGGCGGCGCCCTCGGCGCCTACCAGGCCGGCGTCTATAGCGCCTTGTCGGAGGCCGGGATCGAACCGCAATGGCTGGCCGGAATTTCCGTCGGCGCCATCAACGCGGCGATCATTGCCGGCAACCGGCGCGAAGACCGCGTGGAAAAGCTCAAATCCTTCTGGGACCGCGTATCCGGCACGCTGCTGGGCGAGCCCGTCATGCCGGGGCTGGAAATACGCAGCCTCTATGCGCAGGCAAGCGCGGCGTCCGCCCTCGCCTTCGGCATCCCGAGTTTCTTCACGCCGCGTGTGCCGCCGCCCTGGCTGAATCCGGCCGGCAGTCCCGC